>CATLTV010000095.1 GCA_950059285.1 uncultured Pseudomonadota bacterium
CGGCCCGCCACATGCGAATCCGCTGGCCATGACGCCCCATCTGGCCTAGGGGAGGCTCTTCAATTTCGCATTCGGACAGATCTGTCATGACCACACGCGCCGGCTTCATCGCCCTGATCGGAGAGCCCAACGCAGGCAAATCCACCCTCACCAACGCGATGGTGGGGGCCAAGGTCAGCATCGTGACCCACAAGGTCCAGACCACCCGCGCCCGCATCCGTGGCGTGGCGATGGAAGGCGACAGCCAGCTGGTCTTCGTCGACACGCCGGGCCTGTTCAAACCGCGCCGCCGGCTGGACCGCGCGATGGTCGCCGCCGCCTGGAGCGGCGCGGCGGATGCCGATGTCATCGTGCTGCTGATCGAGGCGCATCGCGGTATCACAGAGGGCGTCGAATCCATCCTCGAAGGCCTGAAGGATCTGCCGAAGAACCGTACCGTGGCCTTGGCCATCAACAAGATCGACCGGGTCGAGGCCCCCGCCCTGCTGGCCCTGACGCAGGCCATGAACGAGCGCTACGAATTTGCCCGCACCTTCATGATCTCCGCCGAAAAGGGATACGGGATCGAGGATCTGCGCCACTGGCTGGCGGGGGAAATGCCCGAAAGCCCCTGGCTCTACCCCGAGGACCAGATCGCCGACCTGCCGATGCGCATGATCGCCGCCGAGATGACCCGCGAGAAGCTCACCCTGCGCCTGCACCAGGAGCTGCGGACTGTGCTTCGTACATCTTCTCGGCCACGCTGTGAAGCTCTTGCTCAAGCTGCTCCATCTTTGTGGTGATCTCGTCGATGTTGTCGCCTTCAAGAGCGGTCTCAAGAGCGCTGATCTTGGACTCGATGCCAGACTTCTGCTCTTCAGAGAGGTTCTCACCCATCTCACCGAGGCTCTTCTTGGCGGAGTGCACCATGCTCTCAGCCTTGTTGCGTGCCTCGATCTGCTCTTTCTTGCGCTCATCCTCTTCACGGTGCTTTTCAGCCTCGTCAACCATGCGTTCGATATCATCGTCAGACAACCCGCTGGAGGACTCGATGCGAATCTTCTGCTCTTTGCCTGTTGCCTTGTCCTTGGCGGACACGTGCACGATACCGTTGGCGTCGATGTCGAAGGTCACCTCAACCTGTGGCACACCGCGAGGTGCAGGTGGGATACCATCAAGGTTGAACTTACCAAGCGTCTTGTTGTTGCCAGCCATGGGGCGCTCGCCTTGGAGGACGTGCACGGTCACGCTGGTCTGGTTGTCAGCAGCGGTGCTGAAGATCTCGGACTTCTTGGTAGGAATTGTGGTGTTGCGCTGAATAAGCGGTGTCATCACGCCACCCAAGGTCTCAATACCGAGTGTCAAAGGTGTCACGTCAAGCAACACGATGTCGGACACGTCGCCACCAAGCACACCAGCCTGTACGGCTGCACCAAGAGCCACAACTTCATCGGGGTTCACGCCCTTGTGTGGGTCCTTGCCAAAGAATGCTTTGACCTTCTCCTGTACAAGAGGAATACGTGTGGAACCACCCACCAACAAGATCTCGTCGATTTCAGACGCGTTCTTGTTCGCATCTGCCAGTGCCTTACGGCAGGGCTCAAGCGTACGCTGGATGATGTTGTCGATCATGGACTCAAGCTTGGCGCGAGAAAGTTTCACGTGCAAGTGCTTTGGTCCGTTCTGATCAGCGGTCAAGAATGGAAGGTTGATGTCGGACTCAAGTGTACTTGAGAGCTCGATCTTGGCCTTCTCAGCAGCTTCTTTGAGACGCTGCAACACCATCTTGTCACCAGACACGTCCATGCCTGTGTCGCTCTTGAACTCGCTGATAAGCCAGTCAATGATGGTCTGGTCCACGTCGTCACCACCAAGGTGGGTGTCGCCGTTTGTGGAGATCACCTCGATGACGTCTTCGCCAATCTCAAGGATGGACACGTCGAATGTACCACCACCAAAGTCGTACACGGCGATGATCTGCTCTTTCTTCTGACCGATGCCGTATGCAAGCGCTGCTGCAGTAGGCTCGTTCACGATACGCTTGACATCAAGACCTGCGATGCGACCTGCATCTTTTGTGGCCTGACGCTGTGCATCGTTGAAGTATGCGGGCACTGTGATCACAGCTTCTGTCACAGTCTCACCAAGGTAGCTCTCGGCTGCCTTCTTGAGCTTCATCAACACTTTGGCTGAAATTTCGGGTGGTGAGTACTGCTTACCATTCACCTCGATCTGAGCGTCGCCATTACCAGAACGGTTCACTTTGTATGGCACGCGGCCAATCTCTCTCTCGATGGAGCTGAACTTCTGACCCATGAAACGCTTGACCGAGAAGATCGTGCGCTCGGGGTTTGTGATGGCCTGGTTGCGCGCGATGCGACCCACCAGGACGTCGCCCTTGTCGTCGAATGCGACCACGGATGGGGTTGTGCGGTGACCTTCTTCGTTCTGGATCACGCGTGGCTCGTTGCCTTCCATAATCGCCACAACAGAGTTTGTTGTACCAAGGTCAATACCAATAATTTTTCCCATAACTCTTCTCCTTCTAAGTCGAGCTTATTCCTGTTTAGTCCACTACTAATTTTGTTTTGGATGGGTCAGGCCTTGTGTCTCTCTCAAGGGCTCTACAACTCACTGGTTGTGTCCTCGCCCTGCACAAAATTTCAAGGGCCCGCCCGGCATTCACGAACCTAGGCAAGATCCGTGCACCTTCAAGTAAAAAATTTAAATTCCTAATCTTCACTCGTGGTGCTGCTGCCTGTCGTCTCCGACGTACTCGCCGAATCCGATGCGCTAGACGTTGAGCTCTCTGTCGAGCTGCTCGACGCTGTTGAACCACCATAGTCCGTCACATACCAACCACTCCCTTTAAGCTGGAAGCTGGTGTTTGATATCAAACGAGACATGCTGTCTTTGGCCCCACACTTTGGACACTCCTGTGGGGCTGGCGCGTCGGGGCTGCTCTGCAACTTCTCGACAACCTGACCACACTTCTCACAACCATACTCGTACAATGGCATGCTTTTTTCTCCTACTTATCTCAACACATTCAACCACACATGACACAACAACGCAGATCGCTAACTCATGAATATCTTCCATCAGCAGCCCAATACAGCGCGCCATGCTATGTGTCGGATAAAGTGCTGAACCGTGAACATTGCATCTTACATGTTCTCAATATCTAAGATGTTTGCCCCTCGCTCTACAGAGCCAAATAACCAGCTCTTCACACGAAATAAAGGACAAACACCGATTCAAGCAGTCGCGAAACTAACCTAAATCGCTTCATCGTCAAGGATGAATTACAACCTGACTACACCAACAGGTTGCCAAGCCCCCTCCACAAACCTTCCACAACATGCGTTAACCCCCCAAAAACATAACGCAAATAATACAACGCCATCCCAAAAAAGACCGCACCGAAAACAACCTTCACTCCCTCCATCCAGCCGCCCGCTCGTGGCAACCTGTTGATCAACGAAGAGAACGTCCCCAGAAACAAGAAGATCATCCCCAAACCCCACGCAAACACAAACAACATCCCCCCACCAAGCAACACGTCCTGCTGTTTGGCCACGTACAACAAAATCCCCGCCACAATCGGTCCCACACACGGCGCTGCAATAATCCCCGCGACCAGCCCCATCAAGAATGCCCCCAGATAACCCGCGCCCCCCACGCTGTTGAGCTTTGTTTGCAACCCTCCTGGTAACCTCAGATCAAACAACCCTGCGCTGCTCAACCCCAACACCACAAACAACACCACCAGACCAATTATCACCACAGGGTGCTGCATCGCTCCCCCAAACACCGTACCAAACAACGCAGCAAACACGCCCAGCACCGAATACGTCAGCGCAATCCCCAACACATACACAAGGCTCAATGAAAGCCCCTGCAACCTGCTGCTCGCGCCTCGTGCCCCAAAAATACCAATCGTAATCGGAATCAACGGATACACACAGGGGGTCAAGCTCGACAGAAAACCCGCTACAAACACCAGCAGTAACGCTGACAATAACCCCTTCTCACCCAACGTCTTCTCAAACTCGCTTCCTTGACCTCCCCCACCATCACCGCTAAGCGCCTGATCTAGCTTGCTTAAAAAAGCCTCTTTGCTGAGCTTGCCCTCAAAACTTGGCCCAGGCAACAACCTCCCATCAACCCCCACAAAGGCCACGCGTGGTAAACCTGCCCCCTCATACTTTGATAACAGCTCGGCCTCCCCCTCCACCGCGCGATCAAAGTCAACCTTCACCAACACAACCTCGCGCTGCAAACGCTCCCTTACTTCGGGCTGCTCAAAGACCTCCGCGTCAAGCTCATGGCACGCGTTACACCACTCCGCTGTAAAGTCCACCATCATCATCTGATCGCGATCGCGACTTGCTGCACTCGCCTCGGTAAAGTCTTCAAACCACTTCAATCCACTGGCCGTTGAATACAGCGGCGGCGCATGCGTCAAAGACATGGCCAACAAGAACACGCCTGCGCTGCCCAGAGTCAATCCCACAACGCGGCTCAACTTCTGACCACCCACAAGCTCGTGCCAACCCTGCTTGAGCTTGAGCAAAAACACACTCAGCCCCATGATCACCACCGACACCACCACCAGTGGCCAGCGCGGTACAGGACCTGCCACACCCTGCCCCATCGCCCATACAGGAACGCTCAGGCACATCGCTGACATCAACAGCATGAACCCGCCCATCAACCTTACTTGTCGTGTATTTTTCATTGCTTCAACTCTTACTCTTGACCACAATCTCTCACACAAGCACAACAACGTGCCTGGTTTACAAATTCTCTATCCTCAAGGCTGCCCATGAGACTGCCAAAAAAGAACGTCCTACTTCTCGCCCTGCTCACAGGCTTATCTCTGCCCGTGGCCATGCTCTCCCCACAATACACAGTACCCGTGGCGCACGCACAACAGGCACGCAGCACCTACCAGGGACCACCATGGCTGGGGTTTGTGGCAAGTCGTGATAACAAGGAAGCTGTCGAGGTAGCCAGCGTGCTCAAGGAAAGTCCTGCGCAGAAAGCTGGCCTCGCACCAGGCGATATCATCACCACCGTGGATGAAACGTCCATCAAAAGTGTCCGCGATCTCAAGATTATCCTCCGCACCAAGGTCGTCGGAGACTCTCTTGAAATCACATACACACGCAAGAATAAAAGCCTCTCCTCCACGCTCACGCTCACCTCAACCCCCTCCCCCAAACAGCTCGTCTCCTCTCAACTCATGGGAGAAAAAGCCCCGGACTTCGCATTTGCTCCTATCACTGCCCAACATGGCGAAGCAAAATCAACCACCAAACTCTCTGAAATCGAAGGCAAAATCACCATCATCGATTTCTGGGCAACCTGGTGCAAACCATGCGAACCCTTCAAAACACAGCTATCCAAGGTCAAGGGTAAATACAAGGACAACCTACAGATCGTTGCCCTGAGCTCTGAATCCACAAAGACACTCGCTGCACACGTGAAAGACCATACCACCCCCTACATCGTGGCCTCTGATGCGAGCGAAGCCATACATGACCGCTACTTTGTGCGCTCCATCCCGCTTATCATCATCCTTGATAAAGACCATAAGGTCCGCAAAGTCATCACGGGTGATGATGACCCCGCGCTCATTACAAAGAGTATTCAAGCTCTTATGGCAAACTAAATGAAGCCCAGATGGGGGCAAAAAATCGAAGATTTTTTGCCCCCATCTGGGCTTCATTTAGTTTCCGCACAAAGGACAGGGCCCGATGGGGACGCCTTCAAGGCGTCCCCATCGGGCCCTGTCCTTTGTCATATCACACCTTACTTCAACTGATCTTCAATCCCAAGCAACCCAGGTTTGCTGCTGAACAAGGAATCAAACAAGCCATCAAAGCAACGCTCTCTCTCAAGCAGGAAGTTCTTGTCTGTGTCTTCCACCAAAGACTTGCAGCGACCGTTGATGCTCTGATTTGAACCATTGGCACCATCAATATTGAACAGACGGCCCCAGAATACAGCTTCCACATTCACGCCTGCATTCCATGTGACGAAGTCATCAATGTAGTTACGCTGACGCTGCGCCGTGGCGCTACCATCTGATGGAGAGCCAATATCATACCAGACCACAGGAATGTCCTCGCCGTAGAGATCAGGCAAGCGTCTAAGGAACTGGTAGTACCAGGCGTAGTCATCACCTGGGAGCTGGTAACTGCGGAGCATCAACACATCACCCCACTCCGCAAGCGGCAACAAAATGCCACGGAATGCGCGATCGACAAGCTCTTCATCAACCTCGGGGGTCTCATCAAGCTGCTCAAACTTCGCATACTCTGGAGCGACCTCGTTGACGAATACATCCCAGTTAATCCCTGCACCTACACGTGTCTGTGGGGACACACTCCTGATGCGTGAGACGGCCTCCTGATAAAAGGAGAGGAACGCAAACCACTCGGCATTATAAGCATCAAGCTTGCCTGACTCACCCTTGAGCCAGAGCTGCTCCATATCCTCACCAATGACGAAGAACTCGGGCTGATAAGATTCGGCGATGCTCTCAATGGCTTCAAGCATTTCGGTGCGCATCTCGGTACGTGCCAGCCCATAAGGACCAATGCCAACCGTGTTCACATCCTGGTCAAGCAGACCATCCCAGCGCACAAACCACTCCTGATTGGTACGCCAAAAATCAATCACCACGCTCTTGCTTGAAAACTCACTTGCGCCTGCTGCTGTTAGTGCAGCAGATGCCTCTGCATCAAGCGCATCAAGTCTGAGAGATGGCTTTGCCAGTGATTTGTTGTCGAGGTAATCAATCGGGCTCCTCACATCGCCACCCGTGATGCTGTAATAGGTATACTCACCGTATTGCTGCGTCAGTTCGTCGTAGGCTTGCACATTGTAAAGCACATGAGAGAAGTTGTCGCGTGCTCGGCTCAAGGAGTCAGGCTTGTTATCATTGGCAGCATAAAACTCACCACTATGAGCACCAACACCGAGCATATCGGAGCCAGCAAGCTCCTTGAATGAGAGAGGTTCAGCAGCTTCAAGCTCTGGAAATCTCTCGGGTTCAGCCACAGTGAGAGGCTCTGCCTCTTCGCTGCCACCGCCACAACCTGCACCAAAAATCAGGGTGAGGCAGCACAGTGAAGACGCGCCAAACATGCGCATAAAACGATTCATATTGATTGACCTATCTGACATGCATCTCTCTCCAGAGAATCCATTAAGTGATTGTATAGTCTACATATTTACACAGTGACCTGTGCAGGTTAGCGTCGTACAATACGCCATACAAGGCAACAATACACACCCTGCACCATGCGCATCACGTGATAACGGCGGTGATTGTGGCATGAATGGGAGCAAAAAAAAAGCAAGCGAGTGATTTTCAAAAAATCACTCGCTTGCTTTGTCGAGGTTGACATACGTCAGACGTGCGACGTGGGGAGGATCAGTAGATGATCAGCTCCTGATCGCCTGCATCGATGTCCTTGAGTCCTGCGGCGCTTTTCTTTTTGCCCTTGGGACGCATGCTCTTTTTCTTCTTCTTTTTCTTCTTGGCCTTGGTGGATTTCTTATCATCCTTGTCGGCCTTCTCCTCTGGAGGAGGTGTAATGGCATCCTTTGGACGGCCTTTCTTCTCATCAATGTTGATATCACCAACAAGTGAGTTCAAGACATCGCTGTTGTTTCCGCCATCATCCTTGGTGAGGCTCGCGACTTCGCTGGAGAGTTCATCCTCAACGATTTTATCGGAGCCACCAAATTTACGGTTACTTGCGACGAGTTTTTTCACGCGGTCGCGGTCAGAGAACACCATGGAGTAGGTGCCAAAGAACTCGCGTTGGTTTTCAAGCTCAAGGATGGAGGTCTTGTCCTCCCAGGTCACCTTGATGAGCTCATCATCACCGTAGAGTTCGCCATACTCCACAGAGACAGGTCGACCATATTTGCGCGCGGATTGACCCACGAATGCTTCAAACCCAACGCCCTTGACGTAGTCCTGATCGTAGGCCACCACAATCTTATATAACTGACCGTCAATAAAGAAGAAAAAGCGCTGCGCAACCTTGTCTCTGGCGAGCAACATCGACTCACCATTATTCTTGGTGTAATGGCCCGCGATGAGGCTGACCTCGTATTGCTTGCCTTCCTTGGTGCTAAAGCGTGTGTAGCTCTTCTCCACATCCTCGTGCCACTGAAGCACGCGCTTGCGCTCGGCCTGCATGCGGACGCGATCCTTCTTGAGTTTCTTGTCCTTTTTCAGGGCATCAAGACGTTGATCCTTGATGTAGTCCAGAACCTTTTTCTTACTGTCGCCCCACTTCAGGTCACCAAGAACAGCATCAATCCTGGTGCCATCCTTTTTACTGGACTTCTTCTTCTTGGCGAGCGCAGTGGATGCGCTCAGACTCATGAGCAAGGTCACAGTCACGAAGATCTGACCAAGTCGTTTGACGCGATGACGTGTCATCATATCTATGTACTCCTTCATTGATTCTCAAGGATCGTAGTGCTTCAAGATACGTAAAGAGATTGAAATCACGCACCTTGTGTTTGCAGTGCAAAGACTATCAAATTCAAGGCGTTCTCACAATCCTAGACGTGGCGACTTTGGGTGGTATTCATTTTCGCCTCCTGAGAGACGCAAAAAAGGAGAGGGGGCGGCCTGCTGATAAATCAGCAGGCCGCCCCCTCTCTTTTTTGCGTCTCTCGAGGTCAGTTGACCCGATTAACCTTCTTCGCCAGCATCAGCGAGCGCTTCCTTACGGGAGAGGCGGATGCGAAGATCCTTACCTTGACGCTCGATACCGATACATTTCACGAGGCACTCTTCACCTTCACGAAGCACGTCTTCCACGCGGTTGACGCGACCTTCGGTAAGTTCGGAGATATGGCACAAGCCTTCTTTGCCAGGAAGGATCTCGATGAATGCACCGAAGTCCTTGATGCTCTTGACTGTACCACGGTAGGTCTTGCCCACCTCGGGCTCAGCGGTAAGACCTTCGATGATCTCGATGGCTTGCTGAGTGGAGGTTGCATCGGAGGATGAAATGGACACGGTACCATCATCGCTGATGTTGAGCACGGTGTTGGTCGCATCCTGGATGGCGCGAATGGTCTTACCACCAGGTCCGATGATGAGGCCGATTGCATCCTGAGGGATCTTGATGTTGGTGATGCGAGGTGCGTTGTCAGCAAGCTCTTTACGAGGAGTGTCAAGCGCCTTGGCCATCTCACCAAGGATGTGCTGGATGCCGTCTTCAGCCTGAGTCAAAGCGTTGACCATCACGTCACGTGAGATACCAGAGATCTTGGTGTCAAGCTGGAACGCGGTGATACCGTTCTTTGTACCACAGACCTTGAAGTCCATGTCGCCAAGGTGATCTTCGTCGCCGAGGATGTCGCTCAGGATCACGATGTCGTCGCCTTCTTTAATCAGGCCCATCGCAATACCAGCGGTAGGTGTAGCCATGGGCACACCAGCATCCATCAAGGAGAGAGAACCACCACAGACAGATGCCATGGAAGAAGAACCGTTGGAGCCCATGATGTCACTCACCACGCGCACGGTGTAAGGGAAATCTTCTTCAAGGTTTGGCAACGCAGGGGTCAAGGCACGCTCAGCGAGGTTACCGTGACCGATCTCACGACGAGAGGTGCTGCGAAGAGGCTTGGCTTCACCCACACAGAAGGGAGGGAAGTTGTAGTGCAACATGAAGGACTGAGACTCGTCGCCAGTCATGGTCTCGACGCGAAGTGCATCGCGGTCTGTACCAAGAGTGGTGGTCACGAGCGCCTGTGTTTCACCACGTGTGAACAACGCAGAACCGTGTGCACCAGGAATCAAGCCAACTTCACATGTGATGTCGCGAATCTCTGTGGAGTTACGGCCATCAATACGAATGCCTTCCTTGGTGATCTTCTTGCGGACGATGTCCTTCTTGATCTTGTCAAAGCTCTCGGAGATATCACCTGTAAGCTCAGGGAACTTCTCTTCAAGTTTCTCGATGACCTCGCTCTTGAGCTCATCTGTTGCAGCGTAACGCTCAAGCTTGTCTGCAATGGTAAGGACTTTCTCAAGCTTCTTACGAGCATCCTTCTCCACAGCACCAAACACGTCGCTGTTAAGCTCAGGAGCCACAACTTCGCGGCGAGCCTTGCCAATCTGCTTACGAAGCTCAAGCTGAAGGTCGATCACAGCCTGGACAGCGTCGCGACCGAAGTCGAGCGCCTCAAGCATCTGCTCACGAGAAACCTCCTTGGCCTCACCTTCCACCATCACGATGGCATCCTGGCTTGCAGCGAGGATCACGTCCATGGTGCTGTTCTCGCGCTCAGCAAATGTGGGGTTCGCCACAAACTTGCCATCCACGCAACCAATACGCACACCAGCCACGGGACCATCCCATGGAAGATCGCTGAGCATCAACGCAGCAGAACATCCTGTGATACCAAGAATGTCTGTGTCGTTGACCTGATCCGCAGAGAGGACCCATGCGATCAACTGTGTCTCGTTCATGTAACCATCCTCAAAGAGAGGACGACATGGACGGTCGATCAAACGGGCGGTCAAAATAGCATGTGAGCCAGGGCGGCCTTCGCGCTTGAAGTAACCACCAGGGATACGACCTGCGGCCCACTTGTTCTCAATGTAATCCACTGTCAAAGGAAAGAATGGAAGGCCTCGAAGCCCACCAGCTGTGGCCGTGCACAACACCTGGGAATCTCCCTGCTGGATGATCACAGAGCCGTTCGCCTGGTTTGCCATGCGTCCTGTCTCAATGATGATCTCCTTGTCCCCAAGGCGAGCACTTTCACGAATAATAGTCATAAACAATCTCTCTTTTTTTCTCTTTTCTATTGGTCAATTATGTAAAGTTTAAGAAGCACTTGGCGTCATGTTTTACGTTCACATGTATCGCTCTCCGTGCATCAACACTCCATCTTGCCGCGCACTTTACATGGATAGGTGCAGATAAACCAGCATCGATTCAAAAGTATTGCATCCACACAAAAAAACTCGCGAAAGCATCGCGAGTTTTTAAGACGTTGGACAGGTGCTTACTTACGCAAGCCAAGCGCGTTGATGAGGACACGGTAGCGCTCCACGTCCTGCTTACGAAGGTAAGCCAGAAGTCGACGACGACGACCAACCATCTTCAACAGACCACGACGTGAGTGGTGGTCGTGCTTGTGAGCCTTGAAGTGGCCCTGAAGCTGGTTAATGCGTGTTGTCAGGAGCGCGATCTGAACCTCGGGGCTGCCTGTGTCGTTCTCGCCACGTGCAAACTTCTCCACGATCTCGCGCTTTTCATCTTGATGCAATGCCATAGTCTCTTACCTTATCTAGGCCTCTTTTATTAATTAAATTTAGTGTTGTCGCATTGACGCGCAGCCCCAAAGAGGAAGAGCAGCTCGTCGTATCTTTGCGGCGCGCTTTATATCCATATCTCCACACCCACGTCAAGCTTGCGTTCGTGAATTTATTACCTGGGCAAAATCCGCTGCAAATACGCCTGGTTCTCGGGACTAAACTTCGCAGGCCCCCTCCCCTCAAGCTCAGCACGCTCCTCAAAGGGTCGATCACTGCCCGCATCCATGATGTACTCCTTGTCACCACCAAGGTTGTGATACCGAATGGAATCCGCCTTCTCACCCTCAACATAAGGCAATCCCAATGAATGACCAATCTCATGGGTCGCCGTGTTGCCCACGATCGTCCCCACAAGACGGATCGCACCCTCAATCGCGCGTGTACGATCGGAGCTCCCCTCTGTCACGGGCCACTCACTTGCCATCACCCTGTTTCCGCCAAGCTCTGGCATCACAGGTGACATGATCTCATCAAACAAAGGATGCACCGATCCCATTGGTGCTGAAATCTCGGGGCTAAAGATCACCAGACTGTCTACAAACACACCGCCATAAGGCGAAAAGGACGCGTCCTTGCCTGGCAAGTTATACCCCCCAAGGTAATCCTCCAGAAACAAGTTCCCCGTATCCTTGGGCACGCCATTAAAGGAGTTATCATACCCAAGCAGGTTCATCCCTGTCGGATCGACACCTCCAATCTCAAGCGTCATATACCGCGTGGAATCCTCTGGAGGCTGCTCCACCACCTCCACATTAAAGTCCTGATAATCTCGCCTGATCACCTCAAGAATACGGCGCTTGATGCCTGGCGAGGTGTTACGCAAACCAAAACGCTCAAGCCCCGTCTCGAATCCAGGTAAGAAACGCACATACACGATCTGGCGAGTTGGCTTGACTGTGAAGTCAATCACCATGCCACGACCAATCTCTTCCTGACCGCCAAGCACAAGCACAGGCGTCACCCTCCCCTCAAAACGACCTGGCATCGCCCCCAATCCCTCGAGCACAAACTCCTCGCGGTTGACGTCATACCACACGTCCTGTTCGATCTCCTGCTCGCTGATCACATTGAGCGGTATCCTCCCGATGGCCTGTGGACCATAATAACTTTGCACCTGAGAAGGGTCCGCGTCAGGATAAAAATTCCCCTCAAATCTCAAATACATACCATATGCACCTTCATCATCAGCTGGCACGAATCCTCGCCCGCGAATCTTGATAATGTCCCCTCTGCTCCCGCTGGATGGACTCATCTGCGTGATGATGGACTCGGCCACAGCACCCGCCAGATGATGTGTTTCCGTGGTGTGAAAACGTCCAACCTCTCGGCGCAGCACGTTCTCAAACGTCAAGGTGACATCAAGCTCACCTTCCTCAATGCCAACCAACAAAGGAGACGCATACAGTGTCGCGCGCTGCCTTGAACCATCCCAGTGCACTGGCACACGTTCAGCGCTCAAATCAAGCTGTTGCCCCTGCTGCATACGCCAGCCACGCTCAACCACAGCCCATGTCTGACCTTCCTCGGGCCTCAAAAAGCGCTCTCCCTCCACAATGATCGACTGACCCGGGTAAATCGTCCCGGGGTTATCAAGCTTGCTCACCTCGGGCGCATATGCACCATACAACTCAAACTCGACATACGATGCCTCTCCCCTTGCGATGACCACAGATTGATCTGTGAACTCCACCACAATTTGCCCCCAAAACAATGTCGCATCCTCGGGAGCGTCTTGCTTCTTCAACGTATCAAACAACCCCTTCTGCATGTCGATGTTGAGGACATAATCGCCCTGCGCATCTTCCTCTACAGGCACAATGACGCGCGCCTCCACATCCTCAACCTCATTGCGTTGGCCCACAAACGTCACCTGAGCCACGCGGCGATACAGACGAGCATCTGGTGGAAGCTTTAACTGGAGAATGGATGTAGGGATAACCTCTTTTTGTTCAAGAGAAACCTCGAAGTTTAGCACCTGAACCTGTTCCTCTTTTTCGGGTTCGTCACCACCACAAGAGACAAGAGGGAAAAGTGTTGTCATACAACACATGAACATCAAAAGAGGGGCCAGACGGGGGCGGCTTTTTACTGCGTAAAAAGCCGCCCCCGTCTGGCCCCTCTTTTGATCTGGATTTCGTTGCATACTCAAAGCTGCGGACCACGTATTTATGGTTTGGAAAGAATGCGATCAAGATATTCCGAGTTGATGGCGTTGAATGTCGCAGGCACAGCGCCATCAATTGCGGCGCGCTCTTCAAAGGAGCGATAGCTACCCGAGTCCATCAATGCGCCAGGAAGATCGCCACTGTTGTGATATCCAGAAGAAGCACCTGACTCGTCGCCTCTGAAGTAAGCCATACCCATGGAGTGGCCCACCTCATGTGCGACCGTATTGCCAATCACGTTACCAAACAGTTGAATGGCGCGTTGAATTTCAGCATCTCGCTTTCCTGTACCAATCTCTGCGCTCCTGATGGGCACGCCACCAAGGTCAGGCATAAATGGGCCAAGCACCTCATCAAACAGATCCGAGGCAGCATCCACTGCAACGCCATTATTTTTCTTGGCACTGATCGTGGGGCTGAAGTAATCAAAACTCTCGATATAAATGCCACCATAGGGGTTGTTAAACTCCTCGGCGCTGCCCTGGTTGTAGCCACCAATATAGTCGGCCAAAAAGAGGTTTCCTGTATCTTTGACGATGCCATCATTGGTGGAGTTATCATAACCAAAGACACCATCACCAAAAGGATCGGGACCACTCAGTTCGATCGTTGCATAATCAATAAAATCAGTCGGCGGCTCATCCACAAAGACCACGTTCACATCCTTGTAAGGCAAGCTCGCTGCCTCCAGAATCTGTGCACGCACCTCATTCTCCACGTTACGCAAACCATACTTCTCAAGACCCGTTGAGAAGCGTGGCAAATACTTCATGTACACAACCTGCTTTGAGGGGAGCACACGAAACTCTCCTTGCCATGCGTCGCCTTCCTGCGTCCCATAAGGGTCCACAAGTACGGGCGTAATCTTGCCTGCGAACACACCTGGAGTTGATCCAAGTCCTGTGAGTTGTGCACGTGTACCGATGCGCTCAATTTCATACCAGACAGAGATCTCCACAAGCTCATCGTTAAAGAACCTGTCAGGCGAGCGCTCCAGCGCGTTTGCGCCAGTCAAAGGCACGGGCTCAAGTGAGGTGTCATCAGGTGTAAAGAGCCCCTCAAACCTCAACGCCATGGACACACCACCTCGTGGAGCCACGAGTCCACGCCCCTTGACCTGAATTCGCTGCCCTCTTGAACCACCCTGGCAGGGGTCCTGGTCCCCACAAGCAAGCGTGGTAATAAAGGACTGACTTAGTGAAAACTCCACACCACTTTGTGTGTTCCCCTGAACCTCAGAGCCACCACGCAAACGATTGATATATTTCACATTACCAGAGAACACAGCCTCTCTAACGCCGAACAACGTGGGGTCAATCACGAGCAAGGCGCGCTGGCGAGAACCGTCCCAAACAAGAGGAACCTCCTGACCAGCAAGAGACGCTTCGCCGCCTGCATTAAACGCCACAGAGCCGTCCTCAACCACCAGAATAGTCTCGCCTTCCTCGGGCCTCAAAAAACCCGATCCTGTGACGGGAATGCGCTCATCGGCATACACAATTGAGGTGGAAATACGCGACACATCAGGCGCAACCTGTGCTGTAAAATCAAGCGTCTGTTCCGAGAGCGTTCCTTCGGCCACAGTGCGATCAAGCACATCAACCACGCTGATATGAATATCACCACGGAATTGACGATCAAAACTGCTCACACCAACGGCACCCCAGAGCGCATCCTCCACGGCGACACGCAACACAATATCGCCCGTGTCACCATCATAACGCTGAAGCTCACTGGCCACGCTGATACTGTCTGAAGGCGTCGCAGCCATGGGAGGAATGTCCAGCACCTCGGAGGACCATGAGAATGGTTCCGAGCCATCAAGCTGACCATCAAACTCAATGACAACCTTTTTGCTCACCACACGCTCGGTGCCACGAAGTCGCATTGACAACACCGAGGTTGGCAACACAAGTGACTGGTCAAAGTCGATCAGCAACGTCTGCACAGGGATTGTCTGTTGCTGTGAAGAGCCATTATCATTGTTGTTCCCAGGACACCCCACAAGCACAACACCACACATCAACACACACATGCTTGCTGCGGTCATCACTCTTTGCA
Organism: uncultured Pseudomonadota bacterium; assembly: GCA_950059285.1. Classification (GTDB taxonomy): domain Bacteria; phylum Myxococcota_A; class Bradymonadia; order Bradymonadales; family Bradymonadaceae; genus CATLTV01. The sequence continues at coordinate 15,580 of CATLTV010000095.1, forward strand.
TATTGCTTCGCCTCATGTTCAGATATTGCCGTGTTCTTCCATGCTTACTGTATACAACTCTCTCACAGATGTCCAAATCGCATTGCAGCGCGTCAGGAGCCCTTGGCCTCTGTGGTGTCAAACATGGGCAAAAGATCCTCACGCTCCAACACACCTTGTTCAAGACGCTCCAGCGTCAATCCCAACAAGAGCTTCATCTCCTCCAGATGTCCAGGCCAGCCATAACTCAACAACGCCTGATGCGCCTCTGGAGATACCTTGAGGTCAGGATGTCCCTTGCGCCATGAGATCTCCTCCAACCAGTACGCCAGAACATCAGGGAGGATCCTTACTCGCCTAAACAACGCAGGAATCATGATTTCACGATCCCCCAAGAGCTCGAGAATAAGTGGGCCCACAGCCTCCAGAATAGAGGGTGCCTGCTCGGGCGCAGGGTGCTCAAAGCACAGATACAACCTCACATCGAAGCGCTCGGATTGTTCAGACAGTTTCATGAGTGCATCTTCAGTAAACCAGCCTGCATGCTCAAGAATCAAGCTCCCACCAGCACACTCCTGAAGCAGCGAACCTCGCTCATCGCCAGAACCAAGCAATACATCCTCAAGCTCATCCAATGGATAAAGGGACGCATCACACACAAGACATTCAAACGCCTCGCGGCCTTCAAGTCGATGGCCTGCTTCTGCAACAAAGCTCTTTCCTGCGCCCTGAGGCCCTGAAAGCACGATGGGTCGTGAGTCCTCCTCCTGCAAGAATGTGAGCGCATCCACAAGCTCCTCTTCCAACAAATGCTCAAACTCGTCAGGTAAATCCTGCGCAAATTTCAAATACTTGTACTTCAACGAAAGCTTCTCGGAGACACGCAGCTCTACAACCTCAAGCTCCTGATTGAGCTCTTGAATCTTGAGGTCACGCTCCTGAATCTCAGACTCGGAGTGTGTGGAGACAACTGCACGTGGCGTTGACTCTGTATTGTCGATCATTCCTGTATTTGACCTGTGTGAGAGCGCCTCGATTACCACAGCAGCCCATGCCGAAGATGTCATCAGTTCTGGCAACTCATCAAGCGTATGACTGCTCACAACATCCAGTTGCACAGGTTCAGGCGTGTCTTCGTCATCATCATCTTCACCACGTACAACCTGTTCAGGACGTGTTGCCAGTAGCATGATGCAAAGGTCTTCTGCATCAAGACCATATTCTGGAAGTTGCATGGGCAACGCCAGCCTGATCCCCATCGTCTCCGCCAATCCCTGACCAAGGTCATCATCAAGAAGCTGTGGTGCAGGAATACGTGTCCCCTCATCAAAAAGAATGACCGAAGTATCGGCGAGAGACTGTTCAGATTCAGAAATATCAAGTTGCCCCTGTTCACCAAGAGACATGGTCAACGCACCCTGACCACCTTGCCAAAAGACCACGAGTTTGGCCTGTAATCCTGGCGCAAGATGCTCAACCTGAGTCAAAAAGTCTTCAATCTGGTGGTGACGTGAATCGGGGCTAGCAAGCTCTGCCATTGCGGGCATGGGCAAGCCACCAAGACAAAGTTGCGCGTCTCCAATCCAGACAAGCCCCAGCACAATCGCAACAAACCAGCGCCAGTGTTCTTCCACAAACTCAATAGGTTCAACAACATAAGCAATCATACATGCAATAAGGATCGCAAAGATGATGAAGGAAAGAAACTTGCTCCTCTCACCAAGCAGCACACCAGCGCCTTCGTTCAAACCTGTGAGAATGACCTCAAAGACGACAAACAATGTGCCCAGGAATGCAGCAAACTGGAGCGCGACCTCGGGGTTCTGGAACCGTCCCGCGCTCAACGCCACGATCACGATCAACGCGCCAATCACGCCCACAGCAAGGCTTCCCCACTTTCTGCCCCCCCCTTGCTGCGCACTTGCTGTGCGCGCAAAAATACCAAGTGGCCCTGTCATGATCAGCGCCACAATCGTCGCATAGACCAGGAAGTAATCAGCCAGCACCCACTGGTAGGTGAAGATAAAGACTGAAATCCACGCAAACGCCAGCGTTTGAAGACCTGTGGCAAGCGAGGTCCATGGTGACAGTGAACGGTGTCCCTTGCGCCAGAACAAGAGCATAAACACGAACGCGAGCAAGAAGCTCACGAGCACTTCCTCGGAGTAAGGATCGGTCTTGAGCTCAACCTCTCCCGTGAACACCGCGTTGGGGCGTTCAAACACAAGCAATGCTTCTGGCCGACTTGAAATAATATTGCGCAATCCTTCTGTGCGTACACGAGGACGCATGGGACGACCATCAAGCTCCACAAGTTGATCGCCCTCCTCCACGCCTGGGGGCAACGAGCTTGGATCAAGAGGCTCGCCTTGAAGCAACAAATTAAAGCGATGCAAGGGGCGCACAATTTGATAATTCACCGTGTACTTTGATGAGCCATCAGGAAGTTGCTTGAACGCGATCTCTTCCGAACCTTCACCAGGCAAACTTTCCAGAGCAGCGCGAAGTTCACGCAGGTCTTCAAGGGATCGTCCTCTCAGGGCAACCACACGATCATTCCTCTGGAACGGGCCTCTCTCGGGCGAGTCACTCGCCAAAACCGAGCGCACATGAAGCTCTGGCCCAAGTGTGACGGGCAGCACAGGCATGTTTTGAAGTCGCAGCAAGGCAAAGATGCCACTGGCGATGGTCGCCACAAACAATAACGCCCACAAAAGCGTAAACTGGTGATCTGAAGTCTTCACGTTTCAACCTATAAAAACATCGCCCTGCCACCCAACCCCTCAAGGTTTTTTGCACATCTCAGAGGAGTTATGCTACCTTTGGTGTTACACACAGCAAGCATGTATGTGTGCCAGGATCATGTTAATTCTCTAAATCACTTGATCAATGTTGCGTAGCCAAGGAGGCTCAGAAAAATGTCTAACTCAACACGTGTCATATGGGCCAGTTATCTTACATTTCAATGCCTTGGAATGTTCTCATGTGCGACCTCGCAAACGCACTCATCACACGTGATTCCAAAGACATTACAGGACACCGCTGCGGTATCGCAAAGTGACGCTGGCTCACCCACAGAGACTCCAGACTACATCGCCCCTGCTCGTACCCTGATACGCAGCGCAACGCAACAAGCACACGACCAGGCACGTCAAAAGTCCATCGACATTGCGCATCGTGACGCAACCCTGTTTGTGTCGCAATCCTTACACACAAGCAAGACCACGCTTGGCCTTTTTGATTTCATTTTGGCGGAGACATCCTACAAAAGCCTGCTTGAGGAGTGGAAAAACCCCACAGGTTCCATGAGCGTGGGCACCACATCAAGAGGTTCACTGATAGGATCGCGCACGCTTCCTGTTGAAGGCGAGCATCACATTATCATCGCGCGTGCACGGCCACGAAATACAAACTACGGGCATCCTACCACGATCAACATTCTGCTCCACGCGGCAAAGTATGTGGCAAAAACTTATCCTGACGCCAAGCTCGCCATGGGCAATATCGCCTACAAAAACGGTGGTGATATTCGCTGGAGCGTCTCACATAACTCGGGCAGAGATGCCGACATCGCATTCTATGTCAAAGACGCCATGACAGGTGAGCCTGTCGACGCAGCGCCAGACTTGATGATGTTTGATGATGATGGACGTTCAAAAGATGTTGAAGGCTACCTGTTTGACGTGGAGCGAAACTGGCAGTTTGTACGAGGGCTCCTCGATTATGAGCAGGCGCAGATTCAGTATGTGTTTATCAGCGATGGCCTCAAAGCGCTCCTGTTACAACATGCGATGAACCTTGGCGAACCTGAGGATGTGATTGCCATGGCGAGCGATATCTTGCGGCAACCTGCCGAAGCACTCCCTCATGATGATCACTTTCACCTGCGTATGGCATGTGATCTCAAGGATAGGCTTAGAGGTTGCGTGGATCGTGGTCCACGTTGGGAGTGGGGAAACTGGCACGAGCAAGAGCTCGCCCAGGCAACTTATGCAATGATTCCCGCGCTCCAGGATGCAGATCCCCAGACCAGGCTTGAAGCGCTTGATTATGTGCTCGCCATTGACTCTCCGATTGGGGCCGAGTTTGCGCTTGGATTGGCAGCATACAATGATCTCCCCGAGGTAAAACAAAAGGCGATTGAAGTGGGCACATCGTTCTGGAGCACCACTGAAATTGCGCTCGTTACAGCAGAGAACCTCATCCTTGATCCTGACACGGATCTCAACACGCGCGCACATCTTTACGCGATGCTCAGACGCTCACGTCATGAGTCTGTCATTGACTTTGCGCTCGCACAACTGAACGCTCCCACACTCAGCGCTCAGGAGAAAAAGTACGCCGCGCGAGCGCTATCACACCACATGAAAGCCGAGCTTATTCCTACACTTATAGATCAACTCCAAACGCAAAGTGATCCTCAAGTTCGCGCAGAACTCTCCGAAGTATTGAGGCGCATTGCCAATCGTCAGGAAGATATTGAGTGGGAGCGCGCTTCAACTGGAGAGGTCACACAAGCGCTTAAAAAATGGTCAACCTGGTGGGAGTCGCACAAGGAGTTACCTCGTGAAGACTGGCTTGCTGAAGGCATGGCCTCTTCTCTTGGGGTGGAGAAGGACTATGCATTAACAGCCTCATCTGTTGAGGATATGATCAACGCAATTCCAGATGCCCCCACCTACTTGCTTTATAACATCAATCGATCGCTTCGTGAGATCACGGGCAAGTGGTCGTCTCTGGAGCAAAGTGATCCAGGAAAGCTTCACAAAAAATGGACAAAATGGTGGCGTAAACACAAGCATGAGTTCAATACAAAGGCTTAAAATATGAAGATGTCTCTTGCATCAAGTACACCTCTGATGTTTGATCAGAGGAGCACCCTCATTGCATGACAACATATTCATTCACAGGAGCAACGCGTGACATCGCCCATGCACACCTATTCCTTACGCCCAATACTGGTTTTTAGCCTTGCCATCGTTCATTGTATCTGTCTTCCGCAGCCAATCTTCGCTCAAGAGAACGCTCCTGATACACAAACACACCCCACGATCACACCGCTCCCTGAACAGTTGGAGTTGAGTAATGAGGCCGTCACTGCGCTCAACCAGTATCCACCCAACGCAAAGCTTGCCATTGAGAAGATCGATCAAGCGCTTCGTCTTGGGCCTGGCACTGACCTTTTCTACATGACGCTTGGCCGTGCCTATCAATACGAGGACCAATGCCAAGGGGCGAATGAAACCTTTAGCCTCGCCGAAAAAGCCCCTTCCGTGGAAGGCATTCCTCATGATGTCGTTATGAAGAAGATCCTACGCTACAAAGACGAGGCCGCCGAGCTTTGCTCTGGGACACTTGTCCTGGAATGCTCTGATCTCACGGTCAAGTTTCAAACTGGCGAGAAGGAGTTCCTTTGCAATCAGCCAATCCTACTGAAGCCTGGCAACCATGACATCAAGACGACCAAAAATGGACAGGTCGTCTCCACATTCAGCACCCCCATCAAAGGTCTGCAAACCAACAAGATCGTGGTCGGCAAGGATCTCAAGATCTCCGAGCTTGAAAAGGAGCTCTCCACAGGAGCCAAACTCGCTCGCCCTGTCTTGTTCACCGGAGTCGGCTTGACCACTGTTGGTGCTGGCCTCACGACCTTTGGTTTTGTCACTGCAAGCCAACTCAACAGTGATCTTGAAAACCAAAACCTGACCTTCACAGAAGCAGAAGACGCACGCATGAAACGTCGAAACCTCTATATTTCAGGTGGCGCACTCCTTGGCGTGGGAACAGCCGCGATCATTACTGGCATCATCTTGAATAAAAAGAGAAAACAAGAGGAAGGAGGACAGTACACGTTCTTTATTCAACCTGAGTTCTCACCCTCAAACGCTTCAGCTTCTCTCCTCTTCACTGTAGGATTTTGAACATGCAGACCTCTCTGACATCTACACATAAGTTTATCCTGGGAACACTCTTCACGCTCATACTCACAGGATGTCCTGAGCCAGATAACCCGATCTACACATGTGCAACGGATTCAGACTGTCCAGGCT
>CATLTV010000096.1 GCA_950059285.1 uncultured Pseudomonadota bacterium
CGTGAACTCGACCTCGTGGACGTCTGGCTTACACGCGCTGAACGCATGATCGCCGACGAAGAAGATGAAGAACTCCTTGAACTCCAACTTCAGGCCATCGAAGGTCAACTGGTTGAAGCTCGCTCGCATCTCTCTCGCAGAGAGGCTGAAAAGCGACTGGAAGACTCACGCTCTTCTTATGAATCCCGCATGAAGAAAATTCAGTCGCAGCGCGACCGCAATGCTTCTCAGCTTGAACGCTCAGATGCCGAGGTAAATCGATGAATATATACTTTCCTTCCCTCAAAAGGGCGACCTCGCTCCTTCTGATCTCGGCCTCTCTCCTCGTGAGCGCTTGCGCGACACCCGCCAAGCCACGCATCCTCCAGGATGCCAGCGACCGCATTGAGAGCACCGAAACTGCCGAGATCGAGGATCTTCAACCTCGCCTGATTCGCGAGGCCAAACAATATGAAATCAAGGCGCGTCAAGCTTACGAGCGACGTGATCTTGAACAGGCAAAGCTCTACGCTCACCTCGCGGTTCAACGTTACGACACCGCGCGTAACCTCATTCAGCGCGATGCTTCCGAGCAGCTCTCCACGCTCATGGCCTCGGCCAATGAAGACCTTAAACAGGAAGAGCAAAAACTCGCAGCAGAACAGCGTGAAGTCGCGCGCTATGAAGAACTCGCGGAACGCTTTAACTCCGTCAAAGGCGAACTCGCTCAGGTCCGTGAAGACCAGCAGGGCGCTGCTGCTCAGGCCCGTCGACTCTTGCTCCAGGCTCGCAGCCGTCAGGCAGAAGCACTCGGTGCAGGTGCCTCCATGGTCGAGCCCAAGGAATATGCCGAGGCTCGTCTTGAGGTCGAAAATGCACTTGAGGCTTACGATAGCGAACTCTTTGATGAGAGCTCATCTGCTTCTCAACGTGCGATTGCTTCGTTTGAGCAACTGATTGAAACTGCTCAGGAATCCGCAAAAGCCAGGCGCCAGCAAGAACAAGAACTCCTCGCCAAACAACAGGAACGCAAGGTCCAGCTTGGTGAAGCTCAACAAAAAGCACAGGCCGCGATTGATGAGGCGACCGAGGCCCAAACAACCGCCATCGGCGCACGTATGCCTCAGGAAAACCAGGCGCTCTATCAACAGGGTGTCTTCCTGCTGGAGTCCGCCGAACGTCGCTTCCGTGATAACGACTTTGATGGCTCTGTCCGTAAATCAAACGATGCGCGTGATATCTTCCTCTCCGCCTCCAGAGACGAGAACATCGCCACAGATACCGTTGCTCTTGGCCCGGATAACACACAGACAACAGGTGCTCAGGCTCCTGCTAATCAGGAAGTTATCAACGCCATTCAACGCGCTGAAGATGCACGTGGTGCAGCGCTCGCACGTGGCGCATCACTCTCCGATATGCAACGTGGTGATTATGCTCTCGAACTTGCCCGTCAGGCTCGTGATCGCCAGGAGAGCTCACGCGCAATTCAGAAAGCAAGCGAAGCCGCGGCTCTTTACGAAGGACTTGGCTCATCACAGCTGAATACTGTGGCCGCCGCACCTGCTGCGACCGATGCCAGCGCATCGTATGCAACGGGCTCAAGTAAAGGGCTGCGCAAACTGGCCGAGGAGCAGATCGTCAAGCTCCAACTGGAACGCGCTGAAGCCCTCGGTGCACTCAAGGATCAGGAGTGCCCTGGCAGCTTCCGCGAATTCGAGGCCGTCCTCGAACTCGCTCAACAACGCTATGATGCCAAGGACTACGCTCAATCCTTTGAGTTCAGCGTCCGCGCCAGCGAACGTCTCAAAAAGTGCGATGTCACTACTCAGGTTGAGGCCGCCAAGAAAGAGGCGTCCTCTGCTGCTTCCCGCCGTGCCTCCTCCGAGGAACGCGCCGAACAGGAAGCTCGCGACAGTGCCGCCACCGCGCTCAGCCTTGCTCAGGGCGATTACGCCGTGCTTCAAGCCACGGGTGCTCCTGATGATGAGTCCCTCAAGGAACCCGCCATCTTGATCGCCACTGCCGAGCGCTGGTTCAATCAACGCGCATATCCACAGGCCGAGGCGCTCGCAAAGCGTGCCATCTCCTCCATGGATGAGATCAAAAAACAACGCGCTGAAGAGATGGGTACACCCACGACCTCCACCACGGCTGTGGCATCCACAGCTCCCGAGGTCAAGGAGGTAACGACAGCCACAACCACTGCCAAGTCACCAGAAGAATTGGCAAAAGAAGCGCGTCATCAGGAGGTTTGCCGCGAGGTCGACGCCCTGATTGAACAGGTCAAGGGTGCTCAGTTGCGCGCCTCCAACACCGAGCTCGATGAGAGCGAGGAGGCCCGCTACAAGCGCGCTATCCGTACACTCAATCGTGCTCAGGATCTGCGACGCGATGATAACTGTGAATCAAGTCAGCTCCTTGCAGAGGAGTCTCTGGCCTCGTTTGAAGAGATCGTCAAATCTTCAAAAACAGAGCCCGCAACAGCATCAACCACCTCGGAACCGCAAACCGTCGTGATTCGTACTGAAAGTGGTACATCACAACAACCTGCCGAGAACCGCACGACAAAGACAGACACCTCTGCCCAGGATTCCGCTGCCCAACGCGCTCTGAACGAGCAAAAAGCCGCCGATGCATCCAGTGCAATCGCCGCCGCCAAGCTCGCCAAAGCACAGGTCCAGTCGCAGTCCAAAAACAATGTCTACACCACCGCAAACTCACTGCTGACCGAGGCGCAACGCGCTGCGGATTCGGGTGAATACGCACGTGCTGAAGGGCTCGCGACACAGGCTACAGGCGCGTTCAAAAGTCTGGATGCCAACGCTGGCCCCGTGACCACGGCAAACGGTGAGACAGTCGACCCAAGCTGGAAACCTGCTTACTCCAAGGTGCTTGATGCACTCATTCGCCGTGATGAGGTCAAGCCCATGATCTCCGATGCAGAGCAGCCCATCTTTGATCGTGGCGTTCAGAACCTTGAGCGCTCACGTCGCTCATGGGACTCTCGTGACTTCATGGCTGCGGGCCGTTTTGCTGATGCTGCAAAGTCCGACTTCAACAAGGCTGCCGACGCTGTCACCGCACGCAAGGCTGAAGAGGATCGCTTGCGTAAGGAACGCATCGCCAAGGAGAACGCCGAACAACGCGCCCAACGCATCAAGGAGGAAAAAGCCGCTGCCGAGGCCAAGGCAAAGGCTGACCAGGAAGCAGCCGCCAAGGCCGCTGCCGATCAAGCTGCTGCGGATAAGGCAGCTCAAGATGCACAGGTGCAACAACGCCGCGCAGCAGATGACATCATTCGTGAAGGTCTTATCAAAAAGGACCTCTGCGACAAACAGATGTGCTCGCTTCGCGATGAGGCATCACTTGTACGTGCGGATGAAACGCTCGCAAGCGCACAAAAATCCTTCGAACTCAAGGACTACGTCCGCGCCGAAGAGCTTGGCCGCGCTGCGCTCAAAACCTATGAAACCGTGCTCGCCAAGCCACGAAGCTTTGCGATCACATCCAAGGTTACACGCGTCACACAGGCTGGTAATCGCTTGATCTTGAACCCCAAGGTCAAGTTCGAGTCTGGCACCACAACCATTGTCTCCGAGTCTCTCGCTTCCGTGGATGAGCTTGCTCAGGTTCTGCGTGAAAACGAGTCCACTCTCAAGTCTGTCAAGCTCGTCGGCTACACCGATAGCCGTGGCAATGACAAGACCAACCTCAAGCTCTCTCAGGAGCGTGCAGCGGCTGTCATGAAGGCGCTCACCGATCGTGGCGTCAAGCAAGACTTGATCTCCAGCGAGGGCAGGGGAGAGGCCGATCCTGTGGCAACCAACAAGACCGCCGACGGCCGCGAGCTTAACCGCCGCGTGGAAGTCGTCATCGTGACAACAAAAGGAGAGTAATCATGTCAAACTATCAAAACTTTCTGACGCGATCCTCCTGCATGGCAGGTCTGATGGTCGCATCTACAGCCGCTGTCATGGCGATCAATGTCTCGGATGCCTCCGCGCAGCCAAGCCCATTTGACGCTTATGAAGGCAAGAAACAGGTCGAACAAACACAGTCTGGTACACAGTCCACCACGACCCAGGTGCAGCAAGCACCCGCCAAGTGTGACTGCAAAAAAGCAGAGGCAAATCTCTACAGCCACACGGGCAAGGGGCAGGTCGTGCTCGACCTGCGCTCCACGCTCTCCACCACATTCTCGTCGAATGAAACTGCCGCCGATGGTACGATCAAGAACTCCACCTTCTTTGGTCGCATCTCCCCAGGCGTGGGGTACTTCATCCGTCCAAACCTTGAAGTGGGCGGTTCCGTGGGCCTCATGTGGCGACGCATCGCACGTGATGCGAGCGACTCGTCAACCTCGCGTGACCTGCTCATGGAAGCTCGCGGACGCTATCACTACCACCTGACACAACGCTTCACCCTGATCCCTGGCGTGACGCTCGGTGGCTACATCGGTAACAGCACGCGCTCCACACCTTTGAACACGACCACCAACGTGGAAGAGCGCACCCGCACATATGGCGGCGCCGCCACACTGAGCCTCGACTGGGGTTATGTCCTCAAAGACAACCTCGCCCTGAATGCGGGCATCGGCGTCATTGGTCTGCTTGGTGCCGAGAAGGTCGATGCTCTTGATGACAGCTTCAGAGTCACGACTGTCAATGGAAGCGTGAACCTTGGTCTTGTCTACGCGTTCTAGGTTTCGTGTAATACAAAACAAAGAGAGGGCGCCTGTCATTTATGACAGGCGCCCTCTCTTTGTTTTGTATTACACAATTTGTGTCGCAGGTACATTGATATGTCTGAATCTAAAGGTTTTTCTTTTCTGGTGGTGTTGACGTGAATGATACGAACATGTAGATAGTTTATCTGTTCAAGATATATAATTGGTTTCATCTACCAGCTTATAGGTATTTAAGTATGAGAAAGTCTCTCGTGTTGTGCGGATTCATTGCCCTTGTGTTTGGATGTGCTGAAGACACAAATACCTCTGTAACTACAGAGGAACAAAGCCGTCCCGAGTCGTCCTGTACAGGAGGAAAGTGCGATGCTCCTGGTCAGGTTGAAGTCCCTGTTCTGGAGCCGATTGCTCTTGATCAGATGATCTCCTGTACAGTGGAGCGTGACACGTCCACCTCGGATGAGTTCTTCCAGGCCGATCAGGGAACCTGTTCCTTTCATGGCATGCCTGCTGATGGGATCACACTGAGCGTGGCAAGCATTGATATTGTTGCTTCCGATGGGAGTTATCTGAAATCTCATGCTTGGAGTGGCCATGAGTTGGACTCACCACAAGACTTTAACTTTATTGCCAGAGCAGACGACTATCCTCTCCAGATACGCACTACTGTGTATTGGAATGGGATGGGATTTGGTTTACGGGGCGATATTGATGCCCCAGAAAATAACTTCTTTGGCATCGCTAGCCATGGAACAGAGACCACAGTTGAACGCCCTGATGAGAGTGTAGCCATCCCATTTGCTCCAGAGTTGGAGATTTGGCCCATTGTCTTGTGGCCAACCCAGGACCTTGAAGATGCATGGGCTCAAAAAGAGGTCTCATTTTGGTATGCTGTATTGCAAGGTGATATGGAGATCCCTGGTAAAGAACTGATTGAGCGAACACATAACATGTCCTTCTCCTTCGAGTATGCACACTCTCTCTTTGCACAAAGCCATCAAGAGTCTTTAACTCCTTTGTCTCAATTAAAGCTCTTCATCCCTGCTGTCCCAGGAGAACCTTCCTCGGCAACCCTGAAGACCAAGATCACTGGTGCTTTGGATGAATCCAGTACCATGCTCCCACAACCAGGTTACTACCTGATCGACAAGGATGGCACCATTACACCCGCCTCGCCCGAGCAGGTGCGTGAGCGTGGTGCTCGCCCAACAGCTGCTCCTGTCGTCATGAACCCCGATATGGGTGATGTGTCCGATCCTGATTCTGGTTCCATGGATATGGGAATGCTTCAGGATGACATGAACACCGAACCTGACATGCCTGTTGTTGATCCTTGCATGGACACATGCTCAGACACACAGGTCTGTGTTAATGCTCAATGTGTGACTCGCAGCCAACAGGCTCAATCGAGCTGTAATGTTAACCCTTATAAACCTTGTGATCTGGGCGAAGACTCGGATTGTGCAGATGGCAACGTGTGTGTGGATGGCTTATGTCGTCTTCTGACCTGTCAGGAACAAGCGAGCTGTAATGTTAACCCTTATAGACCTTGTGAACAGGAGTCTCATTGCGCAGATGGCAACGTGTGTGTGGAAGGCTTGTGTCGTCTTTTGACTTGTCAGGAACAAGCGAGCTGTAATGTCACCCCTTATAGACCTTGCGAGCAAGATTCACACTGTGCAGATGGCAATTCATGCAATGATGATGGTGTGTGTCAGAAAGATGGCTGTAACTAGCCGTCAAAAATGAGCAACAGAAATGGGCGCGTGGTGTGAAACACCACGCGCCCATTTCTGTTGCTCATTTACTACTTGTTTTTCCCACCCTGTGCGCACTATTTTGAGTCGCATCATGAACTTATGAGGATGTATGCTCACATGAAGCACACATCCTCATGTTGTTTTTGTTTAAGATGACTCAAGCAACCATTGCGATAAAAAGAAATAACCCTTTATTATACAATAGATTATGAGGTGTGATAGATGAAGATCGGTTTTATTATGGACCCCCTTGAAGCAGTCAACGTCATGGCTGATACGACCTTCGCCTTTATGCTCGCTGCTCAGGCGCGCGGCGATGAGGTCTACTTCCTGAAGATGCAAGACCTCTGGGCCAGAGGTTCCACCACATACGCGCGTTATCAACGTTGTGAGGTCCAACAAAAGCAAGGCGAGCACTATAAACTCGGTGAGGTGGAGCAGGGACCATTGCATGAACTTGATGCAGTGTTTATGCGTAAAGATCCTCCCTTTGATGTCGCCTACCTTCACGCCTGCCACTTACTCGAGCTTGCCGAGAAAAAGGGCTGCCTTGTCGTCAACAAGCCTCGCGGTCTGATGGCTGCCAATGAAAAGCTCTACGCCTTGAACTTTGAAGATGTCTCTCCTGTGACCGTCGTGACGCGCAGCGCCGAGACGATCAAGTCCTTCCTCGATGAGTCGGGCGGAAAGTGCATCATCAAACCTGTCGATGGTCATGGTGGTGCAGGTATCTTTATGCTTGATGCCAAGGATAGAAACCTGAACGCCATCATTGAAGTAAGCACCAAGGAAGGCAAGGAGCAGGTCATCTGTCAGCAGTACGTCCCCGAAGCACGTCAGGGTGATAAACGCATCATCATGCTGGATGGAAAGCCTCTGGGCGGCATCCTGCGCGTTCCTCGCGAGGATGATAACCGTGGCAATATCCATGTCGGTGGCAGCGTCGCCAAGACCGAGTTGACCAAACGCGATCTTGAGATCTGTGAAGCTGTCTCCGAGAGCTTACGCGCCGATGGCCTCTGGTTTGTTGGTCTTGATGTCATCGGTGGCTACCTCACCGAGGTGAACGTTACTAGCCCCACAGGCATCCAGGAAATGAGCCGCCTCAACAATATCGATGGCTCAAAGATGGTCATGGACTGGATCGCTGGCCAGCTTTAAAACGTCAATAAAAAGAAAGAAGGGGGCGACGTTTGCGCAGCAAACGTCGCCCCCTTCTTCCTTTTTATTGACGCTCTATTCACAATGAAATGTATCGTGCTCAATCTGCCACTTGTATTGATTGATGAGCGTTTGCCTGCCATCTACCGAATAGCAATAGTTCAGGCCCTCCGCGCCAAGTTTGACCCCCTCCTGTATCTCGGGCAACTTTGACCATGCCTGCAATGTGGCGTCATAATTCTCGGCGCTGATCGCTGATCCCGAGAGCGCATGCTCCATGGTCTGCACCCTTGATACATCCCAGCTTGCCAGAGACTGATTAAACGCTTGCGCCCCCGCAAACATAAATTCCGCGATAGTCACCTTTGATGTATCCCACTGATCAAGCGGTTGATTGAACTGGCGTGCATTGGCAAAGATCCCATTGATGTTCCGAATGCTCTTTGTTTTCCAGTTGTTAAGCGGTTGGTTGAAGGAGGTCGCCTGATAGAACATGCCATCCATTCTCTCCACCTTTGAGACATCCCATTGTGCAAGCGGCTGGTCAAACGCAGTCGCATCCAGGAACATGGCCGCCATAGTGGTGACCTGCGCAGTGTTCCATGTATTAAGCGGTTGATTGAACACGCTTGCCTTGAGGAACATCCCAAACATGGTCGTGACCCTTGATGTGTTCCACGTATCGAGCGGCTGGTTAAACGTAGTGGCGTTGTGAAACATGCTCCTCATCGTGGTGACTTGTGATGTGTCCCATGCGTTGAGCGGTTGATTGAACGCGCTCGCATCAAAGAACATAAAGTCCATATGTGTGACATGCGAGGTGTCCCAGTGATTGAGCGGTTGATTGAATGCGGTGCTGCCTTGAAACATGTGGCTCATATGTGTGACCTCGGTCAGGATCGGATGATCCGAGGCGCTCCATGTCGTGAGCACATTGCAGTGAGCAAACATGCTTTGCATCGACTTCCAGCGAATCGCGCCCCACTGTGCGATATCCAGAACCTGTTGTTTCAGGACGGTATGTGACGTCTCATCAAGTGCTCTTGTGCAGAGCTGAATATGTGGAACCTCGCCCATCAGACGCACAGTGTAGATGCCAGGTTTACCATAATGATGGCGAGCTTCTCCTGTGAGGTTGTACTCATCAAAAATACCATCATTATTCCAGTCCACAGCATAGTCTGTGCTGCCTTCTCCTGTGCCAATGACCAGCTCGCCGTATTTATCATCGACCTGAAATTCAACGACGAAATGGTGTGCATCTGGCCAGTTCGATGACGTGTGAGGCTTTTGTTGAGTCTTGAGTGGTGCCTGGATAAGACTTTGTGTGACAGGTTGCTTGTGGCCGCAACCCATGGAGAGAATCAATGTCAGAAGCGCAATGTGCTTGGGTGTAGTCATGGTTGCAGTGCGGTCTTGTGCCCGATAAAAAAGCTGGCAATACTTGATTTAATAGATAGAGGTTTCTGGCAGCTTTTTATCTTTTACGTCCTGTTGTGGCAAGCACTTATTTGCACATCTTTTGATCATGCTGAATCTGCCAGTGATAACGTGTGATGAGTTCCTTTCTGGCCTTCTCTGCATGACAGTAGCTAAGACCTCGCGCATCCAGTGTGACATGTTCTTTCAGAGGGCTTTGCCTGGCCCAGGCGCGCAGTGTTTTATCATAGTTTTTGGTGCTCATCGCCGAGTCATACAGCATCCACTCCATCGTTTCCACGTTTTGAACATTCCAGGTATCAAGCGGCTGATCAAAGGACTCTGTATAGGCAAGCATGTAGCTTGTATCCTTGATGTGGCTGATGTCCCAGGTCGCCAGGGGTTGGTTAAATGCACTGGCTCCTACCAGCAACCCAGCAAGGCTCGTGGTGCTGTCAAATTTCCAGCTATCAAGCGGTTGATTGAAGCTCGCAGCTTCTGCAAGCATGTGGTTGATATATTTTACGTTTTTGATGTCCCATGTGTGGAGTGGCTGATTGAACGCAAGCGCTACATCAAACATATGGCGCATATCTTCAACGTTTTTGACATCCCACTGATCGAGCGGCTGGTTGAATGACTCTGCATCATGGAACATATGACTCATGTTGTTGACATGACTTACATTCCAGTCGTTAACAGGCTGGTTGAATGCGTGGTTACCATAAAACATGTGACTCATGTTGCTGACATGGCTTACATCCCAGCGGCCAAGAGGCTGGTTATAGTTCCCCAGAGCAAACATGGAGGACATGTCTGTGACGTGGCTTACATCCCAGTCATCAAGAGGTTGCTGAAATGCTTCCGTACCATAGAACATGTAACTCATATCCTTGACCTCATTGAGGATCGGTTTGTCTATGGCGCTCCATGTTTCAAGTGAGGTGCATGCCGAGAACATCTTGTGCATGGATTGCCAGTGAATTTTGCCCCACTGCAAGATATCTACGACCTGTATATGATTAATGAATGCCTCTTTCCACGTTACAGGACAAAACTGAATGTGAGGTAAATCTCCAGCAATTCTAAGGGTATATCGGCCTGGTTTTCCATAATGATGGGTTGTTGCTTGGGTGATGTCGTGGTCATCAAAGATGCCATCATTGTCCCAGTCCACAGCATAGTTTGCCTGGGTGCTTTGAGTGAAGATGATCATCAATCCATCTTCGTGCAGCACATCAAACGTGGCGACGAGGTGAGTTTCGGGGGGCCAGAGCAATGCGTCAGGGGATTGGGTGTGCACCTTGGCATTCACATCAAGGTTTGTTGCCACATGTTCCTGACGTGACGAGGAACAACTGAACACAAGCAGTGACAGTAAAATAAGGAGATGTTTCATGGAAAAAAGCTCATGGTTAAGCGACCAGACAGCGGGCGTAACCTGTGATTTATGCTCACAGGTTACGCCTGTCTGGGATCTTTTAAAAGAGCTTTTTTTGAAAACCTTTAGGGTGTTCTTGTGCCTTGATTTCCAGCGCGATCACCGCCACGACCGCGTCCACGGCGGCCAAAGCGCTCCTCTTCCTGTTGGCGTTGGTCGAGGTATGCTTTTTGTTGCTCTGCATCGAGTTCAAGGATGACAGCTTCATCGGTCTCCTTGCGGATCGATTGAATCTGTGAGCGAATCTCGTCGCGATCCATGTCTCCATCGCGGCGAGCACGCATGAGATCGGAGAACTGCGAGCGCTCTTCTTTGAGTTTTGGGAGGATGACATCCTGTTGGGCCTGGGTGAGGCTGTGTTTTGTGGCGAACTCCTTGAACTCCTCTTCAAACTCTTGCATACGACGCTGGTTTCGGGCCTCACGGCGCTCTTCACGAATGCGTTCATTCTCGGTACGGAGCAGCTCGCGAAGCTGTTCACGGGCCGGGTGAGACTCATCTTCCAGCACTTCCAGTGGGATGATCTCACCGCCGCCACCCTGTGCCGCAGCGAGCGTGCCAAGAGAGCCTGGTTCGCCGACATCGGCGAGGTCTCCATCCGAGTTTATACGTGTGCGGAGCATGCGATTTTGACGAGCGAACTTGGCCTCTAACGCGGCCAACTTGGCATCGATGCGTTTTTGGTCGTTAAAGGAAGTGTTTGAATTGTTTGAGCTATTTGGTGAGTCTACAGGTTGAAGCTCCATCACTTTATCCTGGAGTTCGGCGATGGTGGAGCCCTGTTGATACGAAAATAAAGCAAGTATCAATGAGAGGATAAGTGCGCCAGTTGCGATGTATGGAGAGAATTTTTCAAGCATGATGTGCTCACATGAATAGATTCAAGGATCTAACGTTGTGTGGTGTGTCCAAATTGTTCGACGAGCTTTTGGCACAGATCTTCAAGATAATGCTGATCAATCTCGTCAAATGCCGCGTGGTCGTCGGAATCCACATCAAGAACAGCGAGCACGTCGTGATTGGGCAGTACAAGCGGTACCACAATCTCGGAGACTGTCGTGGAGGAACATGCAATATGATGCGGTATATTGTGCACATTTTCAATCAGTTGTGTAGCTCTCTGGAGCGCAGCCGCGCCACACACGCCGCGTGTGAAGTGAATGTGCAAGCAACCATGATGTCCCTGGTAGGGGCCAATGATGAGGTTGTTTTGCTCAACATGACGATAAAACCCCGTCCAGTGAAAGTGCTCAAAGCTATGATGTAGTTCACAGGCGACTGTGGCCATCGCCGCGATCCAGTCCGTCTCGCCCTGTAGCAACGCATCAATGCGAGCTAGCGTGTCCTTGTATGTGGTGTGCTTTTCTTCTGCGGTCGGTAAGTGTGGCATGATGATCAACTTTGCTAGGTTTCTAAATGGTTTGGTTGAAAGTGTATGAATTGCACAAATGTGCAAAAGTGGACAGGTTGTAACCTGTCCACTTTTGCACATTTGTGCAATTTACTGATGCTGTGCAATGGCTTCTTGAAGCTCCACCACATGCTTGATAATGGGGCTTGATTGATTCTTGGTTTGCTTTTTAAGTGTTTGAATTAATTTATCTATCGCTTCAGACGCTTCGCGGTGCTTCTGCTGTCTGGCGAGCACTCTGGCGTGTGTTGTCAACAGCGACGTGTAGTAGGGACGCTGGAGTGTGTCGGGGTTTTCGTGCTGCTCTCGAATCAACCTCTGAAGCAACACATGCGCCTCATCATACTCCTCCAGAGCATCCAGCACATCCACTCGCCGTATCTCTGCTAGATGTAGTGCGCGTGCTCGTCCTAACTCGGTCCAGATAGCGATTGCCTCACTGTTTAGCTCAAGCGATTCCTGACGAGCCTCTTGTGTGCCGCACAGTAGCAGCGACGCGGATAACTTGTTGAGCGCTCGGCCATGATCGGCCAGCTCCTTCTCCCCAAGGTTCTTGTCCTTTCGTGTCGACTCCAGGGTGATGCGCTGCCGCTCGATAAGCTCAAGGAGCGCGTCCATATCCCGAGGCACGTCAAGGAGGGTCTTGTGATCAACGTATATACCTTGCATGGTCTCTCCTCACCTTTGAGAACAACACGCTAAAAAAGTGCATGTTGCGTGTTCGGAGTATACGCTATGTTCTGACGGAGAGAAGTGCAAATCCTACTCGTGAGCCCTGATGTGACCTCAACACCTCCCTACAACGCCATATCCCTACACAAGGTCAGCGTCGCGTATCAGCGCCAAGCTCCCCTTGCGTTACGTGATATAAACCTCTCCATCCCCACGGGTGAGGTCGTGGGGCTTCTTGGACCAAACGGAGCAGGAAAGAGCACGCTCATGCGCCTGCTCACGGGGCTAGTGCCTGCAACGCAGGGTGAGGTTCATGTGCTCGGACACAATGTCGCGACACACGCACATGATGTACGTGTACGGGTGGGCTACCTCCCCGAGCGTGTCCCATTGTACGAGCAGATGCTCGTGTGGGATTACCTGCGTTACATGGCTCGTCTACGCGGCGTGACAAAAGCCTCTCTTGATGCACGTATGCAGGTGGTGATTGATGGCACGGGGCTCAAGGAGGTGCTTGGCAAGCCTGTAAGTCAGCTCTCCAAGGGCTTCAGGCAGCGTGTGGGGATTGCACAGGCGATGGTGCATAACCCTGACTTGCTTATCCTTGATGAGCCCACCACGGGTCTTGACCCCAATCAAATTCTGGAGCTTCGATCGCTCATTCGAACCCATGGAGATGGGCGCACGGTGCTGTTCTCAACACACGTCATGCAAGAGGTTGCTGCCATGTGTGATCGTGTATTGTTCTTGTTTTCCAGTCGGTTAGTGGCTGAGTTTGCGAGGGCAGATCTTGAGCGCATGGCAAGCGAGAGGGCATGCACACTGACTGACCAGCTAGAACATATGTTTTATACATTCACTCATCAGGGCGTGGCTTTGGCCAGTGGGGAGGAGGAGTGAACATGAGCATCAGCAGGATCTGGTGGATTTTCCAGAAGGAGGTTTCGGCGCTGTTTGGTTCGCTGGTCGCGTATGTGGTGGTGGTGTTGTTTCTTATCATTGTGGGCGGGATGTTTTGGGTGCCATTTTTTGAAGAGGTGAGCCCCGTGACAATGAGGAGCTTCTTTATGCAAGCGCCTCTGTTCCTGTGCTTTTTTGTGCCAGCGCTGACCATGCACATGTTTGCCTCCGAGGAGCAATCGGGCACGTTGGAGCTGATGATGACGTTGCCCATCGCACGCGTGGAGCTTGTGTTGGGCAAGTTTCTGGCGGCGTATGTGCTCCTGCTTGCGGCGCTTGGCATGACGCTGACCTATCCGCTGACGCTCCATATTCTGGCCTCTCAGCAAGGCGTGTGGCTTGATTTTGGCGAGTGTCTGGCAGGGTATCTGGGATTGATGTTACTGGGAGGGGCGTATACCGCGATTGGTGTGATGGGCTCTAGCTTGACGCGTGATCAGGTCGTGTCAGTGTTGGTGAGCTTTGCGCTCTGTTTTGCGTTGTTTATGTGCGACCAGCTTGGAGAGGTGCTTGGGCTTGGGGGTGATGCGTTGCTTGGCGTGCAGTACCTCTCGACGAGCTACCACTTCAAGGCGATCTCAAGAGGGCTGCTCTCGATGGCAGATGTCGTGTACTTTTTATCCGTGATGGTGTGCGCGCTGGCGGTGACCACAGCACGTCAAGGCACGCGGAGGATTGGATGATGCATCACGCCATGCGTTATATTCGTGTGCTTGGACCTGTGTTTGTCGTTGTGGCGCTGTTGAACATCGTCGCTGCAAGGTTTGATGCCCGCATCGATCTTACTTCAAATCAAATGTACACGCTTGATATTGTGAGTGCTCAAGTGTTTGATTTGTTTGCTGAAAGTGATGATGGTGTGGTCGTTACAGTGTATCTTTCGCGAGATTTGCCCTCACCATTGCATCATACACGTGAGCGTCTTGACGATCTTTTGCAAGAGTATCAGCAGGTTAGCCGTGGTGTGTTGCGCTACGATATTGTAGATGTGTCAGGCGTGGAAGGTCAGGCGGCAGAGCAGGCAAGACAGGATGGTTGCGAGGAGGGTGCTCTTGGAGAGCGTTCTGCTGAACTTCTCAGCGTAAGGACTGTGTTCAAATGCCTGGTGTTTAAACATGGTACACGTCGACAGGTGATTTCCAATCTCAGGATCACAGGGCAACGAGGGAGTGATAACCTTGAGTTTGAGGTGACACGTGCGCTATACGCGCTTGGCCGTGAGCGAAGTAAAAAGATTGGCTTTGTCACGGGGCTGGGTGGTCCTGCATCGATTCCCAAGTTTATCCCACGTGCTCGCGGTGTGTTTGAGGCGCTTTACGGCGATGCGATTGAGCCTGTTGAAGTTGATTTTTCGAATCCAGACAAGGACTTGAAAGAGTTCGATGAACTTGATGCTGTGGTCTTGTTAAACCTGAGTCAGGAGGTGAGCGCGACACAGCGTGTGTGGCTAGATCGTTATCTGCACCATGGTGGAGCAATCGCGTGGTATCAGTCCGCGACCGTGCCTGATGAGGAGAAGATTAAAAGGCTTGTCGAGCAGCTTGGTCCCACAGACACATTACCTGCATTGAGGAGGCCAGCAGGCACAGGTTTGGTCGAGCAGATGGCATCATATGGTGTGCGGCACAGGCAAGATCTGGTGCTTGATCGCGACACCGCCATGGATGTCATGCTCAGGACACTTCGAGGGAGAGTACAGGCCAGGAATCCCGCTATTTTTCAGGCCAGTGGACTTGATCGGGATGTGTCGTTCTTGAGGCACAGGGCGTTTGTCACGATGCCCGCGCCATCGTCTCTGGAGGTTTTAAATCATGGACGTTCCAGCCACGAGGTGCGCGAGCTGGTGCGCACGCAATCAAGCGCAATGAGATTTGATTCGCCTTTAAATACAATGAATTACGAAGGTGTGTTGGAGAGGTTGTCTAAACAAGGGAAGCAGGGTGAGCATGTATTGATGGCAAGTGTTTCAGGTGAGTTTCCGCTTTATTATAAGGGGGATACCATGCCTGAAGGCGTGTCATCAGGTTTGTTTGATAAAGTTGAGCAGGGGTCGGGTCGATTACTTATAGTAGGGAGTGGAGACTTCATCTTGCCCCAATCTGAGTTTGGATATGACGAGCAGTTGGCCAGTCAGGGGCAGCAGCTCTTCTTCCAGAGTATGGAGTGGTTGGTGCAGGAGGATGCGCTCACACGGTTACGGGATCGTCAATTGACACCGTTTCTGGGTGAGGTTCACCCCGCGACTCAATCCAGGGTACAACTACTAAACATCATGCTTGCCCCGCTTGGTTTCTTGCTCGTTGGTTACGCCATGTATCTGCGCAGGAGGAGACGCAGCGAGGAGCTTTAGCGTTGAGGGCAACGAGATATGGACGGCACATTATCATTCAGGTCAGTCGTAGGGGTGGCATTGCTGGTGAGCTGTTTTGTCTTTGCATTCAGCATGCGCAGCAAGCAGTTTGAGGACAGGTGGGGCAAGAAGCTCTCCGAGCAACCCTCGGACGATTATTCAAATCTTCAAGTGAATCCAACACCTTCTGGTGTGCTTGCCATGAGGATCGCACGTCAGGGACGTTCGGCGATGACTTTCAGGCGAGATAGGGCAGGCGGGGATTGGGAGATGGATGGTGTGGACTTCAAGATCAGTCAGGTGGTTGTGAATGGCCTGGTGGAGGAGTTTCAGCGCCGTTGCGTCAGGGGAGAGGATATCGACAGCACGCGCGCCGAGGATCGCGTTATTGCAGAGGTACTGGTGGGTGCGTGGAGAGTGTCGATGAGGCAGGTTGAGGGGGAAGACCTGTACTGGTTAGAGCGAGGGGGTAGGCGCTGCGTTGTGGGAGGAGAGCAGATCTTTTTTGGGGAGGATATTGCGCGAGTGCTGGTGCCCATAAGGGTTCAGGAGTTTGCGAGCAGCCACAGTATATAGAGCGTGCTCTTTGAGCATCTACATATAGAGCGTGCTCTTTGAGCATCTACTGCTTCGTCATGAGGATTGAGCAGCTCCATGGGGCGACATCTATGCCCGAGAGTTCAAACAAAGAAGTTGTGTGAGATTGGGGCGTGATGGTGATGTAGAGTTCTTCCATGAGGTGGAAGATTTCTGCGTTCATGCTGATGGTGGATGTGTTGTGTTGCACATCGAGGATGGGCCATGAGCGGTCAAGGATGGTGTGGGCGAAGTGTTGCGTGGTGATGGTGGTGTGGGAGATTGTGATGGACGCGTGTGGGTGCTGCGCTTGCATGACGTCAAGCGCAGGAGTCCATAAACCAATCAACCAGGTGGGGAGCGCGTGCTGCATCAGGGGGTGGGTTTTTCAGGCATTCGAGCACGTGTTATGAGGAGTTCTTTTTGATCGTCAGGGAGGTCAAAGGCTTCTGCGAGCAAGTTAATCAGGGTGGATTCTTCGACGTCGAGTTTGTCATCAGCGTGGACGATTTTGATCACGGATGAGAAGGCATTTTCACGAATCCAATCTTCTTTGAGTCTGGTTGAAATATCTTTGCAATACGAGAGGATAGCGGCATTTTTCTGGGCTGCTTCAAGGAGTCCCCATGCGCGTCGCACGCTCTGGTTGATGAAGTGTTCGCTGGGTCGATTTGCGGGCCACTCGAACTGTTCGAGGATTTTGGTGAGGAGGTCACGCTCTTGTTGAGCGATGTGATGGTCAATGACCATGGCCAGCGCGAGGAGGTCAGCGTAGGCTTCGATTTGAGTTTGAGACAGGGTGTGATAACGATTGTCTGTCAAAAAGTGTTTAAGTGCATGTTCAATGATGGATTTAAGCATGATTATAAATCGTGTGTAAGAGGAATGACATACGGTTTCAGCAGTCAAGATCATAACTTCAGGAGAATGAAATATGAAGTCTGAAATCCAGGGCAAGAAGTTTTTGGTAGGTGTATTTTGTGCCGCACTTTTGGTGGGGTGTAAGAAGCCTTCCGAACAGGCCGCAAAGGACTCGGAAGAACAGGTTGTTGCAGAGCAAACCATAACACAAGAGCACAAGGAAGAGGAACATATGCACAAGCACGGATCACATGATGGTGGCCATCATCATCACGCGTTTAATGAGCCCGAGAAGTACGCCGAGCGTTGGAATGATCCTGAGCGTGATAGCTGGCAGCATCCCGAGGAGATCGTGGCGGCGATGGGAATCACACCAGGTGCAAAGGTGGCTGATATTGGCGCGGGTACAGGATACATGGTCGCACACCTGAGCAAGGCGGTAGGTGAGTCTGGAGAGGTTCAGGCGATCGATGTGGAAGAGGCGATGGTGAAGTATATCGCGAGCAAGAAAGATGAGCTTGGTCCCGCGACGATTTTGCCCCGCAAGGTGTCGATGGAGAGTCCTGCGCTCAAGCCAGCGACAATGGATGCCGTCATGACATTGAACACATGGCATCACATTGGTGGTCGTGAGGCATATGCTGCCAAGGTCTTTGATGGACTGAAAGTGGGCGGCAAGTTTGTGATCGTTGACTTTATCAAGGATCAGGCGCTTGAGCAGGGGCCTCCGATGGAGATGAGGTTGACTGCGGATGAGATCGTCAAGGAGCTTGAGTCTGCCGGGTTTGCCGTGGAGGTTGTGACCGAGTCGATGCCCAAGCATTACATGGTTGTGGGGACCAAGAAGTAATAAAAGAGCATTAGTAGTTTGGCTCTATATCTTCAGTTCTAAAGGGGTGTAGAGTGAGGTTTAAGGAGAGCAAGAGGCTCTTTTATGCGTTGTTTTGCGATCCAAAAACCTCGGGAGTTTCACTGCGCTTCGCTCCGTTCAGCTCTGTAGGTTTTTGTTGCAAAACGTGCCATCAAATTCCTCGCTGCACCTCGCTCACGCTCGGTTTGCAAAAAATTTCCTGGCACTTGGTCTTTTGGGGCATTGTGATGTGCATGAGTTGAGTCAAAAAAGAACGGCCATGGGGAGGATGTGCGCAGCACATCCTCCCCATGGCCGTTCTCTTTTGACTTGTTTTAAAAGGGTTTATGGCTCCATACGTCGACTTTGCCTGCGTCCCAGTATTGGCGTTGGTGCCAGCGTACGGTGGAGACGTCCATGCCTTCGAGGATAGTTTTAAGCATGGAGAGGAGTGCGCGTGAGGCGGCGATGTCGTGTGGTGCGGAGCGTTGTCCACGTTTGACGATCTGATCGACCTTGATGAGCCATTGTTCAGGTCGGCTCTTGTAGAGGCCAAGGGTGACGTCCCAGATCTCGCCATCAAATTGAAGTCTTACACGTTGTGCGTCACCGACGTTGGAGATCTTGTCGATGGAGACACCACGTTGTTCCATGCGGTCAAACAGCGCCATGGCCATGGCGTGTCTGTAGGGCATGCGTGCGGGGGTGGCGTGATCGTAAAAGCGCGGTAGAGGCTTGAATGTAATCTGGCTGCGAATGTTTTGAGGATCTTCGCTCAAAGGTGCCAGTCGAGAGTGTGTCGACGAGAAGGCTAGCCCGATGAGTGTGGTGAGCGTGAAGCCCGCGAAAAACACCAGAAGTAACAAAATAATCAGAGATATTGCCATAGCTTACCGCCTTTGGAACTGGTAGAGGGAACAACCGCTCAATAAATTGTAATCACACAATAGGAAGACCACAAGCAGAGCGTATGAGCCTGCTCTAAAATTCCCAGCTGTAGTTCAACTGGAGTGGGGGTGTGGTCTCGGCAGGGAATCTTGAGATCCAGGGCTCTTGGTCTTCGATGGCGCTAATGTCGCGTAAGACGCCGTCTTCCACGATTCTTCTGGCGTCACGATTGAATCTGTGAGCGCCCGATACGGCACCAAAGATTGTGCCCGAGTACCATACAAATTCAACGACACCAATCAGTGTGGCTTGACCATATTTTTGTGAACGAAGTGAATCGACAAAGGCCCAGATGAACGCGCCATTCCAGACTGCGGCGACGAGGGCGGAGCCGTATTCTTCGATGTAAATGTGTCCCAGACCTGGCACGATGGAGAGCGCGCCTGCGAGTACGGGGCGCTTGCGAGGAAGCTTCAAGTTGCTGACATAGTTGGCGATTTCTTCTGTTTTTGGTTTGAGCGGTGAGTCCTTGGAGATGTTGTTAAGCTGTTGGACTGTGAGGTCAAAGTCGTGGACCTTGGCGTACTGGCTTGCGAGCCCAAGGTGTGCGTAAGCTTCAATGTACTGGCAGTCACCCTGTCCGATTCCTGTGTCTCCTGCGTTTTGTGTGTTGGCTTCTTGCACAAGCAGATTACATTCTTCAAGGAGCTTGGTGTAGGTGTTGATCGCGATGTTTCCCTGATCAGCTTTTACCGCCACGTTTCCATAGTAGAGTCTGGCCCACACTGAGAGCCTGTCATAGGCGGGGCGAGTGACGATGATCGACTTGAGCACATTGGCAGAGGCCTCTAGTTTGTCTGCCTGGAGGTAGATCCATGCGACCTTGAGGCGAACGGCGTCAGCCTGATCCTTTGGGGGGTTGGTCATCAGGTAGCGTTCATATTCGGTGATGGCGCGGTAGCTGTCACCTTGAAGCGCGAACATGTCGGCCTGATAGAGTGGGTTCTGGAGGAGGTTCTTTGCGACATGTTCAGAGGTTTGCTCCTGAGAGGGGAGCGTGAGTTGATCCTCTGTGGGCGGAGTGTCCTGTGCATAAGTTGCTGATGTATATGTGAAAAGTGACAGTGCTGCGCACAGGGTAAAAGCGTAACGGCGGACTCGCGACATGTAGAACCTCATGATAAGGTAGGTTTTGATAGGGGTGAAACACCACGCCTTGAATAAGAGCGTGCATAGCGCACGAAAGGACTCTTGAGCAAGAGGCATGTGGGTGTGGAACAAGACAATAAATGATGTAAGGAGAGAGATAGATGTCTCAGGACAAGCGAGCCGTATTGATCGTGTTGGACAGTGTAGGGTGTGGAGAGCTTCCAGATGCAGCCAAGTTTGGCGATGAGGGGTCACACACGCTCGGCCATATTGCGCAGACTGTGGAAGGCTTTGATATGCCACACATGAAGGCGTTGGGGCTTGGAAACATCCCTGGCCTTGAGGACCTGGGAGGTGGTGTTGACGTGGCAGGTGCAGGCTTTGGCAAGATGGTTGAAGTCAGTCAGGGCAAGGACACCGCCACAGGCCACTGGGAGTTTGTGGGCTTGATTATGGAAGATCCGTTCAAGACATATCCCAATGGTTTTGATGAGGACATCATCAAGGAGTTCTGTGAGGCGATTGGTGTGGATGGCGTGCTTGGAAACAAGGCGGCCAGTGGTACGGTGATTATTCAGGAGCTTGGAGAGGAGCACATCAGGACGGGCAAGCCAATTGTGTATACCTCGGCAGATCCCGTGTTCCAGATTGCTGCGCATGAGGATGTGGTCCCGTTGGAGACGCTCTATGAGTGGTGTAAGATCGCGTATGATATTGTGATTCCGCGAGGTCAGTCACGCGTGATTGCGAGGCCATTTGTCGGTGAGTTCCCGAACTTTACGAGGACAGCTAACCGAAAAGATCTGGCGTTGCCTCCTGTCAGAGAGACTGCGCTTGATGCCCTGTCATCGGCAGGTGTGGAGGTCACAGGTGTGGGCAAAATCTCGAACATTTATGCAGGACAGGGTGTGCACCACTCGTTCCATACGCATGATAATGCAGAGGGGATGGCGATCACGAAGACATGTGTGGAGGAGGATCGCAAGGGGCTCATCTTTACCAACCTTGTGGACTTCGACATGAAGTTTGGCCACCGTCGTAACCCCGAGGGTTATGCCAACGCGCTTGAAGAGTTTGATGCGTGGCTGCCCTCATTTATGGAGACATTGCAGGATGGTGATCTTCTGATTATCACGGCTGATCATGGGAATGACCCAACATACAAGGGGACTGATCATACGCGTGAATATGTGCCTGTGATCGCGCTGGTGAAGGGACAGACAGGTCATGCCGATCTTGGTGTCCGCGAGACCTTTGCCGATGTGGGCGCAACCATAGCTGACTTCTTTGGCGTGAAGTGGGAGATTGGTACGAGTTTCTTGCCTGAGCTATAGGTTCTGTTGACATAAGCTCCCGTCGCGGAGCTTGCCCCGAAGAAAAGAGGAGAAGAGAGGCATCTTCAGGCGAT
>CATLTV010000097.1 GCA_950059285.1 uncultured Pseudomonadota bacterium
CGCCGCTGCATCTTGCTTGAATGCTTCAGGCATCGCAGATATAGATGCGATTATCACTGGTAAGGTTCAAGGAGTATGAATGAAGTCTCGTATCGTGAATGTGCTGTTGGTTGGTGGATTGTTCGTGTCAGGGTGTGAGTCAAAAAAGAACGATGGTCCCGAGTTCTTTGGGCCGCTCTCTTGGCAATATTTTGTGGAAAAACCAGCGCAATTCTTGCCTCTACTTGAAAAAGGACAGGACCAGACCTGTCTTGATGGAGAGGATATCCTCGCCAAATCTCAAACCAAACAGGTGCTTGTTCCACCCTGTCTGTATCGAAAGGGCAACTCAACACAACCCCTTGATTATCATGTGCGTAGTGCTGCGTTCAGTCGCGATGGCAAGCCCTATTCAGTCAGCCTTGTGTTCACTACACCTGTTCAGGTGAGCGATCTTCTGGCTGTGCTTGATGTGCAAACTGATGTCCAACACACATCGTTTGAGCGCATGTCAGCAGGTGAGAAAGTGCATTATTCACAGTGGGTGATGCCAGAGGCAAAACGTCATCAACCTTTCATGATTCGTGCAAAGCATGACGCTCAGAAAAACGTGTCTGAAGTTGTGCTCACGCTTCAGATGTTTGAAGAACCAGCGCTTGTGAATACGATGCTCGCGCAGTCAGGTATTTCAGTCATTCAGCCTGACCATGCCGCACCCATCACACGTTCGCTCAAGGTCAAGCGTCAGGGCGCATACTCACTTGTGACACATCATTCGCCTGATGGCATCACACTCAACGGTCAGCCTGTGTTGAGTAAATCCTCCTTATATACGCCTCTTGATGCACAGATTCAGACGCAGCTTGGCGCTGCTGTGGACGCACAGATCGCCCAAAAGCAACGTGAAGTGAAGCTGTTAAATCGCACATATGAAAGCGCTGCTTTCCTCAATATTCGACATGATACACCATTTGCCGAGTTCATCACGCTCGCCAAAATTGCCAAACAAAAGGGGATAGAGTACTCAGATTTGGCCGTGAGTCTTCTTGGGAAGAGTGATGACGATCTGCTGGCTCAGGGGGAGGTTGCTATTTTTCCCTGGCGCACCAGTGATGTGTTAAGTGCTGATGAAGTCAGTGAAAAGTTGAAGGGTGATAATGTGGTGCAGGTCAAGATCCTCCCCACACACCTTGAGCTTGTGGCCTCTGACGCAAAGGTATTCAAGCTCTCTGACTCCTGCACAAAAGCTGTTGAGACGTGTCTTGTGCCCGTTGATACGCGTGAAGATGTGCTCTCTGAGCGGTTTGGAGAAAAGATAGCGAGTGCCCAGAAAGCGTATGCATTTGACAGGCTTCAAGCAGCATATTCTGCGTGGTTGAGTGGCTATGGTGTGGACAGGCTCTCTGAAGCATCACGTCATCTATGTGAGGCTAACGCAGAGTGTGTTGTGATGTTCTCTGCATCGCCAGAGATTCCCATGCAGCTAGTTATCAGCGTCATGGAACATCTTATTGCTGGCGGTGCAAAGAACCTCGTTGTCCATTAATAGGCGTCCCAGAAGACGTTGAGGTTAAGCTCTCCGCCCGAGTCTCCGTTACTGCCCTGTGCTTCCAGTGTCCAGCGAGGTTGGAAGTGGTAATCAAACTGGTAGATGCTTGAGTTGCCATCAGTGTTGCCGAACAAGTACCTGTAAGATAAGTAGATTTTACCATTGTAGACATACTTGCCGACCTCAAAGTTTGAGGTGTCCACGTTGAGCACATCAAAGAAGTCAAGCGGCAAGCTATCCGAGAGCTCGTCCTTGAGCATGCCGACCACAAGACCACTCGCTGCGGAGAGCGCAGCGGCAGCGACGCTGGAGTCCTGACCCACGCCAGATGTGCCTGGAGGACGGTTTGTGGCGAGCACGTAGATGATGTCCGTTTCACTCATTGTGGGATCACTGCTGAGCTTCAAGATAGGTTCGTAGGCGCTACCGTTGATAAGTACCATAATGCGCGGCCTGCCATCGGAGGCTGGTCCAAGTGATTGCACAATATTTTGATCAAGCTCATAGGCGGCTTCGATCTGCAAACGAGGATCGGGTGGATCTGCGCCAGTAAAGGTGATGAGCGCACGCTCAACACGGAAGATTTTGCCAAGGAACTCAGCCTGTCCGCGTAAGGCTTCAATCTCACCACTCATGGTGAGTCGTGGTCCATCGAGCATCGCTGTGAAGTCACCTGTGAGGTTGACCTCACCATAAGGGTGATGCACCCAGCAGTTTCTGGACATCTTGACGCGTGTATTCAGCGCAATGCTGGACATGAAGTCTTGGGATTCATCACTTTGCTCGGTGGTTGCATTATCGATATCTCCTTCCAACATGAGGCTACCGTCAGGATTCCTTGTCAGGACGATGATATCTCCCTCGAGTTCTGTGGGGTGGAGGTCCGAGCCAATGTCCTCTGTGAGCTGGATATCAAGCTTTGAGACATCCACGGTCAAGGCCATGGGATCCTTGCTGAGGTCACCATCCATCTTGAAGTCACCCGTGGCAAAGAATGGAATGCCCACAAATGCGCCCACATTGAATTTCTCGGAGCTAAGCTCTGCGTTGACCGTGGTGGGCTTGAGTTTGTCATGGTTGAGTTCACCGCGCATGGCAATGTTTGAGTTGCCCTCATGTACCGTAAGTTTATTGAGGTTAAGCGTGGTGTCATCCATGGTCACACCCATGTTGATTTCTTCAAAGCGACGACCAAGACCAGGCAGTGTAAGACCTGCATCTTTAAGTGCAATCTCACCTGTAGGGACAGGTGTGTCATATGTGCCTTGAATATCCACATCCATTTTGAGCGAGCCTTCAATGTTGGTGGCCACGCTCTTGATGATGTTCATGGGGAGGATCTCATCAAGCTGGAGAGGTTGGTTGTTTCTGGTGTGAATGGAGACATAGAGGTCATCGTCTTGCTTGAGTGGGCCACGTGCCTTGCGTGCTTCTGTGGGGACAAGAGGATCGGCACCTTCAGAGAGGCTAATAATATCTGTGTTTGCTCGGGCTGCGATATCCACGCTCGCCTGCACTTCGCCCTTGGGACATGACGGAATTTGTTCCTGTTCCAGGGTGCAAATATTGATGTACTCGCGTTGTGTATTGTTGGAGGCGTGTGTGCAAAGCTTCATGGAGCCGATGGTGGTTTGCTCACGTGAGTCCAGCGAGAGTTCGATCGAACCTGTACTTGCTCGACCTTCACCAAGTTTGGTGTCAAGTAACGCCATGCATCCTTGTGCGACAGGTTTTCTTAATGAACCCGAGAGCTTGACAGCACCTTTGATGGTGCCTGTAAGGCTTGCGAAGGTGTAATCCACTGCGCTCAGTTTCTTGAGTGGCACAGGGTGCATATTGAGCAAGAATTCGTAATCAAGATCATTGAGTGGCGCGCCATCAAGGAGTGTATCCATGGGGAGTGGCAGGCTACCTGTTGCGGTTGCGATGTCCTTGTCATCCCAGTTGACCTTGAGGTCTTTCAACGTCATTAACTCATCTTCAATGGAGAGACTTGCTGCCATGACAATGTCTCGGTAACGATCCCATCCAAACCCAAAACAGGGTTTGGTTTGTGTGGGGTCACTCTTGCATTCGAGTTCACCAACATTGAAGTCAAGTTCTCCCTTGGGATCGCGTAGCGTACCATCAAGGCTAAGGTCCATGCTGATGACGCCAGCGGCGTCGCTCTTGGTGAGCACAGGTGCAATGGCAACCTTGGAGAGATCAAACTTGTCGAGTTTGGCGGTGAGGTTGAAAGGCACGGTTTGGCTTTCCTTGAAGTAGTCAAGCTCTGTGCCTCGGCTGAGTTTTGTAAGCCAGCTGTTCAGAGGCAGCTTCATTTGCCCACTGAGGTCAAAGACTTTTCTGTCATCCCAGACAACTTCTGTGGAGAAGTTCATGGGGTCAAGGCTTCCAAGACTGCCATCAAGGGTGATGGATGCAGTGTGGTTGATATTGCTGAGGTCGAACTTTTGACCTGACATTGAGCCCTGGACGGCGAAGTCGTTGAGTGTGCTCTTGAACTCCATGGAAGGTTCGGAGAATGTACCGTTTGCGTCGAGTTTGAGGTCGAATAGTCCTTTTAGTTCAAGGTTTTGTGTGAGTCCCATTTCGGAGAGCTCATGTAGTTGAAGCTCGTTGAAGGACGCCTTGATTGCAAAGGTTTGCGAGGCCACTTCGCGTGCAAAATCAACGTCGCGCTGTTTTTCGATGGTCTCATAAATCCAGTCCGCAAGAGGGAGTGGAGAGTTGCTCTTCAGCGTGAAGATGTCTCGGTCTTGGCGGCTCAGTGAGGCGTCCACGATAAAGCCGCCTTTTGAACCCGAAGGAGGTTCGTACTGGAATCTGCTGGCAAAGCTCAAGTTATTGATGTTGACACGTTGACCCGAGAGGTTGCCTTCAAAGGAGACCTCTTGGGCGTTGATATTGGCATCAAGTGTAGGTTTGCGCAGCGTGCCATTGAGGATTCCGCCGCCCATGAGCGTGCCTGCGAGTGTGTAGTTGTCGAAGTTCTTGAGGTTTTTTGACAGTTTGCCAAGATCAATAGGATCGACAAAGAAGGTGAGCAGGATGTTTTCTGTCCAGAAGAAGGTTGTGTTGCCTTGCAGATCAAGCTTCATGGGGATGCGCGCCTGTCCACGGATGATGTCCTGTTTGAACATGTCGACATCAAGTGTGTTGACCGTCAGTTTGCTGTTTTTGTAGCGTCCCTTGAGCACAAGATCTATGGGGCCAATGTCCTGATAATAAAAGTCTTTCAGTACAACGTCGATGGTGATTTCGGGGTTGTCGGCGGTGCCTTGTAATGAGAGATCGATCTCTTCAATCTTGCCTTTGACATCGGGGACGATGTCATCAATGGCAAGCTCCTTGATCATTTCACCCACGTTGACGTTCTTGGCCTCGACCTTGAGGTCCTGTGCGCCACGTTCACGGTATGTACCTTGAATGGAGATGCGCTGGTCATCATTTTTCAGCGTCAGGTTATCCACCTTGATCGTGCCACCTTGTGTGGAGACGGTCGCATCTTCAATGCTCCAGACGGGTTTATCTTTGTCGAGGTTGAGGTTGTAAATGTCGGCGTTGAGGTCTTTGATCTCATCAAGCTCGTCGGAGATATTTCCTGATGCATTGATACGAAGTTTTTTGGGCTTCTTGCCCGTGGTAATGGCGGGAATCTGTGGAGTGTCTGCGTTCTCTGACGGGTCCTCTTCGCTGTCTTTCCCCGCTTGAGTCTGATCAAGTTCAGCCTGTTTATCAGGATCTGTGGTGACCTCACCATTGACGGAGAAGTTGCCACTGTCCTGAATTGAAGCGGTGACGTTGGCTTCCTTGAGGGCCTGTCCGCCCACGACAAGATCATCGCCGTTTAGTTTCACTTCGCCGCGGGGCAGAGGAGGCGCACCTGCGACGTCAACTTCAAAGGTTGCACGGCGGATGTCTTCCTTGTCGTAGCTCAGGTTTTGTACCACACCATCGCCCTTGGCAGAGAGGAATGTGGGTTCTCCTGTGGAAGAGAGCGCAACCTGTCCAGTGAGGTCTGTGTTGAGGCCGCCAACTTTGAGCTTCATGGCGGGATAGGAGAGGTTTGACAGGCGGCGTACATCAAGTGTGTAGCTCAGGGCGCTTGAGGAAGGTGAGGTTGCAAGCGAGGCGTCCAGTTGGCCAAGATAGATGCCCTGTCCTCGGAAGTTTCTGATGTCAATATCCATGTCCGCAAGGATCTTGTGGCGAAGTTGCATCGGATCATCGGGGAGCCATGGGGTTCTAAACTGTGTAGATCCTTTTGCTTTGACGTAACCCACGCTGATATCTGCAGGTTTGCTGCTCAGATCCTCGGCGAGCATGTCGAGCTGTACAGAGACGTTGCGGGAGTTGGTGGCGTTTGCAGGTGTATTCAGGCTCGCCTTGAGTGTGCCTGTCGAGTTCTTGAGTGAGAAGAAGTCTTTTTGTTCAAGACCTTTGATGTCCCAGTCTGCGTTGATCGCTGCGCGTGTGAGGGCCTTGACAGGATCATCGCTGTTGATGTCGGTCTTGGCCTTGATTGTGGCGTTGAGGTTGACTTTTTTCTGGCGTAAAACCCCTTGTTCCTGAGGGAGATCCAGCGCACGCTGATGTGATTCGTTGGTGAGCGCCGAGATTTTGAAGTCAACTTCACCAGGCCATGTGGCGCTACCTTCTACGGTGGCATCTGCATAAGGTGTCTTGAGGTTACCTTCAGTGATTTTGAGCGTTTTATCGGCGTAGATTGCAGCGAGTTTTCCGGAGCGCACCTGCCATTCATAGATGGAGGATGGTTCGACCGTGACCTCGGCGTTTGCCTTGAGATCTTTCTCCGGGTCGAGGCCTTCACCATTGAGTTTTAACGTGGTGGTGATGGACGCGGTGGGGAGGTCGGCATAGAGCGCGGCGGGGTTGATGTCTTTCAGATCGACGGAGACGTCATACGTTGGTGTGGTGTTGGAGGCAGTGGGGGCAGCAGGTGGGAACTCCATGTCTGTGAGAAATGTGGGGATGACATCCTTGAGCTCCCCTTTCATGGATACCTGCGCGCCTTGTTCCATGGCGTGCGTTTGAAGTTCAAGCGCAAGATCCTGAAGTGTGCCCGAGGCGGAGGTGTTTACGACGAAGCCATCGCGCACGGGTAATGTGGGGAGTGTTTGATTCAGGAGGCTACGTGTGAGCGTGAGATCCTTGATCGAGGCGGCCAGCTTTTCAGGGTAGGGCGTCTGAGTTTCTGAGTCTTTTTCAGTGGGGATGAGCGTGACATCAAGTGTCAGCTTGGGCGTACCCGATTCATGTGTGGTGTCGTTTGTTGTGGACAGGATCTTGAGCTGGTCAAGCGCGACGTTCACGGCGTCCGAGGCGTAGGTGACATCGGTGCTCTTGAGCGTGAGTTCCTGTTGTTTTGCCCAGCTATTGGCATCAAGTGTAGAGCTAAGGTCGGACAACGTGACCGTGATGACTTCCTGTTTATCAAGCTTGAAACTTGCCTCAAGAGAGATGTCTGCGAGCGCAGCAAGTACGGGGACATCGCCAGTTGAGAGAGCCTGCGTATCGCGAAGGATTGGGCGTAGTGACTCGACGTAGAAGTCTTTTGTTGTGAGTTTTTCGGGCGCACCAAGGAGTGTGAGGAGTTCATCCCTTGCTTTGATTGTGCGTGCGTTCTCTGTGTCCACAAACTCAGGTTGGTTGGCATAAAGAAGGGCGCCACCTTTGAGCGAGATATGGTTGACATCGATGCCAAAGGGAGCCGCGTTGGGGTCTTCAGGCGTGTTGCTCTCGGCGGCGATTTGCAAGAGGTTGAGATCGCCGTTTTGATCGTAGCGCATGATGCCAATAGGGCGTTCCAGATGTAGATCTGTGATGACGAGGCTATTATCAACCAGTGACCAGAGGTCGTAGTGTGCTGTGGCGCTATCGATGGACGCAGCGAGCATACCGCTCTTGTCAAAGACCTTGATGTTGTGTGCCGTAATACCTGTAAAGAGGTTGCCTTCTAGATCTTCAATTTGCACAGAACCTACGAGGCTTCCGTTGGTGACTTGAACGACCTGTTCACGAAGAATGTCTTTAAATATAGATGTTTGCGAGAACCCAACGAGCGCCAGCAAGAGAATGGCGATGACAGCAAGGACCTTGAGCGTGCGGCGAGCGATGGTGCGCAGCAGTGATGACTTGGGTTGTGATGGTTCCTCTTGAGACATGAGTTATCTTGGGGTTCTCGTGGTGGTTGCGAACGTGCTTATCGGGCAAGTTTTAAGCACTTCACAATGGTTTGTCGATCGTTTGGGGGTGGGAAAGTGCGTGTCAGAATGTTTCAGAAGGAGTGGCCAATACCAATGTAGAAGTCAAAGCCTCTGAGTTTATTGAGCCTCGCCTCGCCATAGCGTTGTTCAAGGATCTGTTCATTCCCGAGGGTGTTGGGGTCGTCAGTGACCGTGGGGTCTACACCAAATCTTGGGTCTTGAGAGAGGTCATTGAGGGTAAGGGCAAAGTCAGCACGAAGGGGGCCAACAGGGGTGATCCAGTACACGCCAAGACCAAGCCCATAGATCATGGTATCGGTGAGGTCTTTGAGCGTGATGGTTCCTTCCTGGTTTGCGGGTGTGTCAAAGAAGAGCTGGGCGTTGTTAAACGAGCCCATATCAAAGAAGAGCGCACCCCAGAGGTCACCGACATCAAAGAAGTTCCTCTTGAGTCGGAGGCGTTGCTCAAGCCCAATTTCCAACAATGTATTGGAGCCAATCGGACCTGGATCAACGAGATCATCCGTGAAGTAACCAAAGTAACGAGGGCCAAAGCTACGCATGGAGCCCTTGCCACCACCATAGAGTTTGGCCTGAAGAGGGATGCCCAGTGGGGAGTCATCATCCACAGGGTTTGTGTTATAAATTGCACCAAGACCAATGCGCGCAGCGCTTACCAGAGACTGACCAATTGGGATGTAGCCATCGACCTCAAAGCGAGGTCTGAGATAGCGGTACTGTCCGCCAGCGACGTAACGTTGCGCCTCCTGCATGGAGATTTGCGCGCGAATACCTTTGGTGGGGTTGATGGGTGAGTCTCGGCCATCGTAGATGAGCTTTTGCTCAAGATACTCAAGAAGCAGCGAAGGGCGACCGTCGTTTGCGTTCGGGTCAAGGCCCTGTATTCTAAGCTCTTTTGCGAAGTCGTCAGGGAAGTTCTGGTAGCGGATGTAAAGGACGTTGTAGGAGATTTCCGCCTGAAGCTTGCGTGTCCAGAGCTGTCTGCGTAGACCAATTGCGCCCGATGGAATGAGGCCAATATAGTTCTCCTGGATGTCACGTGTGACCTTGGCTTGTAAGAATCCAGTGGTGAGCCGCTCAAAGAGCTGCGGCTGGGAGTAGCGCAAGATCACATCAAAGAACGCGCC
The DNA here is from genome assembly GCA_950059285.1 of uncultured Pseudomonadota bacterium. Classification (GTDB taxonomy): domain Bacteria; phylum Myxococcota_A; class Bradymonadia; order Bradymonadales; family Bradymonadaceae; genus CATLTV01. The sequence continues at coordinate 8,907 of CATLTV010000097.1, forward strand.
ACGGTTACCAAAGTCATCGAGGGTGAGGTTTGAGTTTTCGGCGCGTCGTTCAATGACCTGAACGATGCCAGGAGTGAGGGCGTAGCCAAGTGTGGTGAAGAGTTCAAACATGCCAAGGTAGCCAAACACATTGCGGCTAGTGGCGTTGAACGCACCATGGATATCCTGACGTGTGGAGTTTAGTGAGAGCCCTGTACCCACGCGACCTGTATTGGGCTTTGCCTCCTTGACCTTGATGTTGATGGGCACCTTGGTCGACAGATTACTACGTTCCGTGGCGTCTTGTTGGGCATCATTGAGAATGTCCGAGATGCCCATGGCACCAAACGAGGGGTCGTCCGAGGGGAGGAGTTCGGAGGTCGCGCCAGGCACAGTAGGTTCGGAGAGTGTGACGTCGTTGCCTTCCTGGGTTTGGAAGTCAGGCTTGACCGTGACGAGGCTAAAGACACCAAGGCTGTAGATTTGCTCCTGAGTGCGTTGCAATTCGACGGAGTTGTATTTCTCACCATCCTCAAACGTGACAGCCTCAAAGATGTATTCATCATCCACACGTTCGGTGCCTTCGATTTTATCGGGCATGCCAAACAGCGAGGAAGGGCCAGAGTCGATGAAGAACGTGATCTTTGCCTGGTTTTCCTTGGGCGCGATGATGACGCGGCCCTGAACACGAGCGTAGGCGTAGCTGCGTTGGCGGAGCGTTTGCGCGATGCTTTCCTTGGCCTTGAGGTAGTCAAGTTGTGTGAAGATCTGATCGCGCTTGAGTTTGATGTCTTTCTGGATGGCCTGGAGCAGCTCGCCGTCCACGCCCTCGTAGTTGATCTGGGCGATTCCTGTGGGGGTGCCTTCGTCGATGGTGAGGATGATTTTGACATCCTTTCCAGGGACGCAGCGCGAGATGGTTTGACCTGCGATGCTGGCGTTGAAGTACCCCTTGGACTTGTAGAATGTGAGGATGCGTTCAAGGTCACGATCAAATTGAACGCTGTTGTAGTACTGTGATTCTGCGCCCAACACAGGGATTCTTTTGACCACTTTACCCGTACGCCAGCCTGGATCTTCCTTGGTGGCAAGACCTTCCATGAGCTCGTCTTTATCAATGACATCGACGCCCTTGAGCTCAAAGGTTTTGACTTTACAGGCGGTCTGTCCTGGGGGAGTGTATTGAATGTCTTTCTTTTGAGCTCCAGAGCAACCAAGCAGCGTTACGGACAGGATGAATGCCCCGTACGTGATTGTCTTTGACATGGTTTTGGAGAGATAGAGTGCTGGCATGAAGACGTGGGTGATAAGAGGTGTTGGGGCGAGGCTGGAGCGCGCGTCGAGACATGGAATCTAATACACCATAGTTACATAGCAAGCGAAGATTCTTTTTGCGTTGAGTTGAGCTTTTTGAGCGTCAGTCTTGGCGGTCTACAGGCGAATAAGGATTATGTATGAGCAGCGATGAGAGTGCGGTACTTGAGGATGGTCCTTTAATCTGGGTTCTGGATGATGATGTGCTTGCGTTGAAGTTGCTGGGCGATGTGCTCGCACAAGGTGGGTATAATTATCACTGCTTCTCTGATGACGCAGATATGTTTGAGTGTCTGGCCCAAGGGGAGCGCCCCGCGTTAGTGCTGCTGGATTGGATGCTTGGTGGGCGATCTGGGTACGAAGTTTTAAAAGAATGGGTGGATTGTGCCAGTGATGTGCCTGTGGTGGTGATTACAGCGCTCTCAGGCGAGAGTGTATTGTTGAATGCGTTCAAGCTCGGGGCGGCGGATGTGGTGCGTAAGCCTTTTGATGTGACAGAGTTGTTGGCTCGTGTGCGTCATCAGCTCAACTACAGCGCTCAAACAAGTCTTGAGCACGTGGTGGCTCGGCGTCAGCGGTTGTTGTTGCGTTGTGCCAGGGAGCTGCTCGCGGCACAGAGCGCATCTGTGTGTTGGGATGTGGTGGAGGCGTGTGTGCACGAGGAGCTTGGTGGTGAGATTTACTGCCGTGAGCAGGAAGATCTTGTGCGCTGGCAAGGTGCGTCGGATGCGAGGTTGGAGTTGAGTGGTCTTCAACGCGAGTGGCGTAAGTTATTGCACGGTGAGCGAATTTGGTTAGGTCTTGACGTGTTGGGGAAGGTGCATCGTCACGAACCCGAGGTCAAGTATGCGGATCAGGGGTGTTGGGTGCAGCCGATGTTGTTGGGTGGGCAACTCCTGGGCGTGATGTGTTGGCCAGGAGATGGAGCGCTTGACGATGGGGTTGTAGAGTTTGTGGAGGAGCTTCGTGATCTGAGTGTCGAGGCACAGAGACGTCACGTCCTGGAGCACACGGAGGTTGATGCGGACCTGCTATGGGTCCATGCTCCAGGGAGAGCTTTTCTGGACAGGATAATTGAGGCAAGCCCCGATGCGGTTGTTGCTGCGGATAGAAAGGGGCGTATTATTTTGATGAACTCGGCAGCGGAGCGCGTCCTGGAGTGGCCACGAGATAGTGCGCTTGGTCAGGATGTGAGCATTTTGTATCAGGATGGTGTGGCGCGTCAGATCATGACCCGCTTGCGTTCAGATGATGAGGGTGGTTATGGCAAGCTCTCGAGGCATCGTGAGATTCTACTCGCGCGTGATGGTCAGGAGATCCCCGTGGAGCTGAGCGCAGCATTGCTTGTGCAGGGCGATCAGGAGCTTGGTAGTGTGAGCTTGTTCAAGGATCTGCGAGAGCGCATCGATATGGAGGGGCGTCTTGAGCAGGTGACACAGGATCTTGAGAGTCAGCGTGAGAAGGTTGTGATGGCGCAGATGGCAGGTGCGACGGCGCATGAGTTGAATCAACCATTGACGAGCATGTTGAACTATCTGGAGTATTTAAAGCAAGGGCAGCAGGATCCCGAGCGTGCTGATCCTGTGCGGACCAAAAAGGCGCTCGCGATTTTGGAGCGTGATGCATTGAGGATCGCCGAGATTGTGCGTCAAGTCGCACAGATTACGCAGTACAGGACACGTCCATATGTGGATGATATGCACATCCTTGATTTAAGCGCGAGTGATGATTGAGGTTGTGTGTGATGTACGTCGTGGCTTTTTATAATGTGATGAGAGTATCTTAGACGTGCCTTGTGTGAAGGCTTAACCCGAGAGAATAACGTGGCAGATCTAACGGCGGAGCAAGGGGACGAGTTACTTGAGGTGTTTGACACGCTCACGAGCCCGATTCTTGTGTGTGATGCTGAGGGGCGCGTGATGTTTTGCAACATGGCCGCGAGTAAGGTGCTTGGGTGTTCATCACGCGAGGTTGTGGGGCACGTTCGGCTTGTGCTTGATGACAGGGACACGCTCTCTGCGATGAGTCTTGGGCGGCTTGGGCCGCGAGGTCGTGGAGGACGTCGTGTGATCGAGTTTTTCCTGTCTGATTTGATCTTTGATGGACTGGACGTCAAGGGGTTATCGGCATCACTTGCTTCACTCGACTCAGGAGGCTACCGCGTTCAACTTGTGGAGTCCGTCGTGGAGGAGTCTTCGCCGTTGACGAGGCTCTTCTCTTCACTCTCTGGCGTGATGGAGCACGTGGGGCTATTTAGTGCGTTTCAGGAGGTCTTGCCACTGTTTGGGTCCTGCCTTGATGATATTTTTGTGGGGTGTACGGCGCGGTTGGAGCTGTGGCGAGGAGGGGATCTTGTTGCGGAGTGGGAGCGAGGCGATGTGCAGCGAGGACGTGTGCGTCAGGGTGATGGTCCACGTGCAGTGAGCGTGAACAAAAAGGCGACAGGTCGAGGTGGTAAAGAGGGGGTGTGGTTATTGGAGGAGGACGACTTCCTCTGGACACAGAGTCTTGCAGGTATTGCTGTGTGGGGAGGATGGCCAGGTGGCATGCGTTGTGGTTTGCAGCTTGAGTCATGGAGGAGTAATGCGCTTGAGGTGGAGCAACGTGAGGCGGCGCGACTCTTTGTGCATGTTCTAAGTTTCTTTGTGGAGAGGTTGGTGGGGGATGCCTCGGGCGAGGGTTTTGCGATTCTTGCACCTGTGCTGGATCAACTTGATGCTGCGGTGGCGTTGTGTGATGCGCGTCGTCTGGTGAGGAGCTGCAATCTTAGCTTTTCCAATGTGTTGGGCAAGGGGATGTCAGAGCTTGTCGGACAGGACGTGGTGCAGTTCTTTGAGGATGAGGTCAGGGGTGAGCTTCGTTCAGCAGCAGCACAGGTGTTAAGTGGCGGTGAGCATCTTGAGGTGATGACCGTGGCGGCACCAGGTACAGAGCTTGATGTCAATGTCAGGGTGTTGCCCTTACAGGGAGGTGCGGCACAGGAGCGAGGGTTTATGATCCTGATGCAGCCCTCCATGGAGAGTCTGGACTCAGCGATACACAAGGCGGAGCGTGCCGAGCATTTGTTGCAAGTGGGGCAGCTTGCCAGTGGTGTGGCGCATGAGCTGAAGAATCCGATGACAAGCATCTTGAATTATGCCGAGTATTTATTGCAGAAGTACAGGGATCAATTCTTTGAGCAACGTGACAGCGAGAGGTTAGTGCGTATTATCGAGGGAGTTGAGCGCATGGATCTGTTTATTCGCGATCTGATGTTGCTCGCTCGCCCAGACGTGGATGGCAGCCACAGCGAGAAGGTTTCGATTGGAACTGTGCTCAAGCAGGCGAGTTATTTGTGCGCGGTACAACTGGAGCAGCAGGGCGTGAGTATGCAGATGGAGCTACCCGAAGAGAAGGTGCTCGTGTATGGCAACTCGGGTCAGTTGACGCAGGTCTTTGTGAATGTGTTGTCCAATGCGATTGCCTCGCTTGAGGGAAGAGAGGGCGGAGAGATTCATGTGCGGCTGTTGTGTGCACCTGCAGGGTTTATTTGTTGTGAGATAGAAGATAATGGGTGTGGTATGGATGCCGAGACGTTGTCTCGTATCTTTGAACCCTTTTACACGAGACGACGCCATCGCGGTGGTTCAGGTCTTGGCCTTCCGCTGGTGCGTTCTATTGTTGAGCGTCATGGCGGCGAGGTGGAGATCATGAGCGGAGAAGGCTCTGGTACGCTCGTGAGAGTGCTTTTACCACAGATAGATGAGGTTATGTGAAGAAGTCAGTGGATACGGGTGGGAGCGTGAATCAGCTCCCCAAACGATTTAATGGGTGGGGGGTTTTACTTGCGAGCATGGCGTTGACCACGTTTATTTTTACGGTGGTTGGTCCTGTGATCGAGAGGAACTCTCACCTTGAGGCGTTGGAGGATCTCAAGGATCAGGAGCGACTCAAGCGTGGGTTGTTGATGCTGTGTAATACCAAGGCCAATATCAAGCATTTGAATGAGCAGCTTGAGAACAAGAGCCTGGAGTCGAGGAACAAGATCACACGTGTTGCAAGCCAGATGGACTGCATCAAGGAACTCAAGCCAGGTTTTCAGGCAGAGCACTATTTGTGGAATGGAAACGAGGGTGAGGTATCCTCTGTGGTGGCTCAGGATCGCGCAGCGATTGAGCCTGCTATCGAGGCACTGGAGTCCGCCGAGGCCGCTGTGCGCACGCGAGCAGCATACACTCTGGTGGCGTTGCGCAGTCGTTTGAATGAGGATCATCATCAGCGCATTGAGCGTCGATTGGAGCAGGACAAACCGTTTGAAGGAATGTCCTTGTTACAGGAGTCACTTGGCTTAAATGTTATGGGGGCTCCACCGAAGATGCCTGTGCCTGAAAATGCCAAGTTGCCTGAGGTTGTGGAGTCTGCTCCCGAGTCGGATATGGGCGAGCCCACGTCGGACATGGGCGCAGACATGTCCGATATGGATGAGCATGATGCGGGGGCTCTTGAGTTAAAGGCTCCAGTGCTTGAGCAAATCGGCGTGCAGTCCGAGGGCATTCGAGGTGGCTTACGTTTGACAGAGCCCTCCTTGCAGATCAAGGAGGCTCCGCCCGTCTTGTATCAGGCAAATGAAGGGCAAGAGGTTGAGGGAGGTACACCTTGATTTATTTGCTCCTTGGGCTGGCTGTGCTGGGTTTTTTGATCTCCGCGATCATGTACAGGTTGTGGAAGAGCTACTATGGGCTTGATGGTCGTCCATTGTTGGAGGGAGAGGATCAAGAGAAGCGCTTTATCAAGTTGTGTGAATCGCTGGGTGCTCTGGAGGGGCGAACACATTCCCGAGATTTGTTTCAGGGGGAGGTGTTGTGGAGTGAGGGTGAGCAGGAGTGTTATACCTGGTTACTTGAGGCGGGTCGTCATGGAGACATGACGTATATGCGTTGGCTTGTGAGCTTCAAGGCGTCACTTGGTCAAGGTATGAGTGTGGTCAAAGGGGGGAAGGCCAAGGCACTGATGGAACAGGGTGGTGGCGCAAGGCAGACGATGGTGACTCAGGTTGTGTTTGAAGAGCACGAGTTGCCTGCGCACATGCTTTACCGTGCACGCGATGAGGAGAGGGCGCGAGATTTTGCGCAAGGTTCTCGTTTGAGGAAGCTGCGTTCATTGGAGAGCAGGGTAGATTCGTTCTTCATGGATGACAGAAAGCTGTACATGCACTGTGAGGTCTTTCCTACTCTGGATGTGATGGAGCAGCTGGTGTTGGATGCGCGTGTCTTTGTGGATAACCTGATCGCGTGGAGTCAGTCCAAGGGAGCGATTCCTGCGCTCGAGACAGGGCAATATCAGGGCGCGCTTGCGGAGCTTGAGCAAGCATCTGTGCGAGACACCAGCGCGTTAGAGGATGATACGACGAAGGAAGAGTCCACAGAGGAAGAGGCGGCGATCGAAGCGGCCAAAGAGGAAGCAAAAGCAGAGGAAGAGGAGCAAAACAAAGACTCCTCGACCTGAGCGTGCTGTGATCATGCCTTCTGTGTTGAGGTGTGTTCAGCAGCGTGTTCTTCCTGTTCAAAGTCCAGCGATGTGTCCTCCTGATGCTCATCGGTTGTGAAGTCAAGCTCGGTGGGCTCATCAGGTTCAGATATCACAGGTTGTGGGGCGGATGATTTGGTGGTTTGTACCATGGCAGGGCGCAAGACCTTGCTTGGGTGCGTCCAGCCTTTACGCATCACGTTGGAGATGGAGTTTGGAGGGAGGTTTGCATCATCCGTGACGCTGATGGCTTCATGGTGCTTTGGATCAAAGGAGTCCGAGCCCGGCGTGGGGTTGATGGGGGTGACATCATGTTTGGCGAGCGCCTTGTGGAGAGAGGTTTGCGCCATGGAGAGGCCAGACAGGAGGTCTTCCTTGGTGGTGTTAGGGTGGTGTTGAGCATTATCAAGTGCCATATCGAGCGCATCCAGCCCCTCAAACAGGTCTTTTGCCAGGGGCAAATGTGCGCTCGCCTTGATCTGCGCTGTTTCACGCTTGATGCGTGCGAGGGTTTTGGCGTGTTCCTCGTGGATCTCCTTGAGATCTTGTTTTTGGCGTAACTGGAGCGCTGCGAGCCTTGCTTTTTCTTCATCAAGGGTGTCGCGATTTTTTTTTAGAAGCAGCCCAAGGAGGACGGACACAACCAATAATACGGTGGCCAGGATCCATGGAAACACGATGAGACTCCTTGAAAAGATTGGGATAAATAGGAATAAAAGTGGGCGCGCAAGGGGTACTTCACCAGGGCACCGAAACAGGGCAGAGAGTATGCTTGAATAAATAGTCTGTGTGAAGTGTGAAAAAAGAGATTGACAGCATTCACCAGACGCGCTTATAAGAGTCTTCCCTTGGGCGATGGCCGCGTAGCCAAGTGGTCTAAGGCAGTGGTTTGCAAAACCACCATTCACCAGTTCAAATCTGGTCGCGGCCTCTAAAACCAAGAAACAAAAAACCAGCGCTCAGGCGCTGGTTTTTTGTTTCTTGGTTTTTAAGTGTCTGCATATGTCTCTTTCGAGCAAATCTTCATTTCATCGTTGATTCTGGCTCTCGTAGCGCAGTATACTTTGGTGCAGGACAACCTGCCTTTAAAATTAAGAATGCTCTGGTTCGTTGTGAAGCGATGGCTTCATGGTGGTGTCGTGCGTGCATGTGACGAAAGTTGTGTGTTCTTCACGTGGCATTTTTAAAATTGTGCGTGGGTTGCGCACACGGTATGGTGAATAAGTCTTGTTGAGGGGCTTCAATACCTTGGTTGGCATGGGGTTTCTGCCTGTGTATTGGTAGAAATTATTTGTGTTCGGGTGTGTCTCCGTAGTACACACAAGACTATAAAAGCTGTTGTGTGTACTACGATTGAATATTATGAACGCCTATAACAGGGTTCGGTGCGGGCCCTGTGTGGCAGATGAGGCAAGATGAGTCTTCCTGAGATCCTTGTGTCAAGGTGGCCAGGTGGCTTTGTTTAAATCTCAAAGAGTTTGAGGAGAGTTTCATGGGTGAAAGCCGTAAGGTGATGATATTGGATGACAATATTCTTGATGTCATGGAGGCTGAAGGTCAGCTTCGGGCAGGAGGATATGAGGTAGTGGTGTTGTCCTCTCCAAATGGTGCTCTGTCCAAGCTTGAGTATGAGCGCCCTGAGATTCTGTTGCTTGATCTGCAGATGCCTCGCTTGAATGTGCAGGAGCTGCTCGACACGCTGCGCTCCACGCCCGAGTATGAAGAGCTTGTGATCGTGCTGTTTAGCGACCTTGAGGCCGAGCGTCTTCAAGAGTTCTGCATTGAGAATGATATTAATGGTTACTTCTGCAAATCCATGGACGTGACCCAGATCGCGTCCTTCATTGATCGCTTCTACGAGTATTGATCGTCAGGATAACGCACAAGAAGGCCCATCAAAAAGGCGGCAGCTCACATGTGAGCTGCCGCCTTTTTGATGGGCCTTCTCTCTTCTGCACAGCGTGATGGGTGATTGGCACTTCTCTTTATCGGGCCGCTGTTATAGTGTCTTTTGGTGTATATAGTATCTGTCGAGAACCCCGAGATGAGCGCATGGCTCTGAGATTGTGGTGCATCTTTTGTGTGTGCTAACTTTCTGAATTTGTTGTTCTTTGTGCTTTGCGTTTGAGCGTGGTTCTCGTGTGCATTTTCGATGGTGTTGGGCTCAGAGGCCAGGTGCCAGAGTGTAATTTATTTTATGATGCGAGAGGCAAGATAATGGATCATAACGCTGAAAAGACATCTCCCTCCACAATATGGCTGATGGTGGACCACTCTCTGCGAGCGCTGGCGTTTGCAGATGTCGCGGAACAACTTGAGGCCAAAGGTCACAAGGTGGAGGTCGTCACCATGACGGAGGCCATTGGAAGCATGGCGCGTGACATGTTCACAGGCAGCGCCGAACGCGTGCTGAGGAGCCTTCGTGTGGCGCTTCAGGGCAGCAGCTCCGATGAAGATCTTGTGGGTGCAGTCACACGCGTGAAGCCCGACATGCTCGTGTTGACCAATCCTCGCCATACGCGCGCGCTCTCGCTTCTTGAAGGGCTTGCGAAAAACAAAATGCTTCAGGTCGGCGTATTGCCTGACTACAACCTGAGCCAGGGCTGGATCAAGAGCGGGATTGAGGCGTTTGTTGTGCCTCATCAGGAGCTTGGGCAGCGCCTCCAGGATGCGCGCGTGCCTTCGGAGCGTGTCTTTGTTGCTGGTCCTGCGATTGAGTCAGGTTTTGCAAAAGAGCTCGATAAAGATGCGTTGCGCCATTCCTTTGGATTCTCTGCCAGCGAGAAAATTGTCTTTGTACGGGCCGAGGCGCTTGATGTGCCCACTCTCGAAAAGGTCGTCTTTCAGGCCAAGCTTGTGGAAGGGTCGGTGCGTTATATCTTCCATCATAATGGTGACAGCACCGCAGCGAGCACGTTGCGTCGTGCCGCCAGTGAGTATGGATTACAAGCAGTCATGTTCGGGCGAGTGGATGATCTTGAGCGCTACCTCAAGGCAGGCGATATGGTGCTGACAGTGGCACAGGACCCTTACATGCCTGAAATCGTCGCGCTTGGCCTCCCTGTGATGATGGTAGGTGCTACACAGGACTCTGCCGAGCAAGCCGAGTTCTTCGAGCGTCATCATATGGGGCGCCTCGTCACCGATGTCTTGCGTCTTGGCGGCGAGCTTGAGCGATTTTTGCGCGATGATGTGCTCGAGAAATACACCGAGGCGGCCAGTCAAACAGGTCTGCCAGGTGGTTCCACCGAGGTCGCCGAGGCGCTGCTTGATATTATTGAGCGCTCCAAATCCTGGCAGGCCAATCAGGTGTTTTCGCAGGATGATTCGCAGGAACAAAATTCTGGAGAGCAAAAAGATAATAAGAATCAGGCGTTTGAGTCTATTGGTGGCGGTGGCGGATCATCGGCATCCACGCAGACACCTCCTCAGGAGGTGAGCTATGCAGGTATCTCCAAGGCTGAGGCCAAGGAGCAACTTGCGCAGCTTATCCTCTCCGAGCGAGAGCTTGAGCGACGTCTCACAGATCTTGAGAAAGAACAGGACCGCTGGCGTTCTCGCCTGGACCTTGCTCGCCAGTGGAACGAGGAAGACCTCGCCACAGAGGCAGAAGAGATCCTGCGCGGTTATCTCTCCGAGGCAAAGCCATTGCAGCAGGAGCTTGCCACGGTACGAAGTCAGAAGGCCAAGCTCAAGGCAGCGGCACAGGGCGGAAAGGCCGCCACAGCCACCTCAGGTGTGGATAGCGAACGTCAGAGCCGCATGAGTGAGCTTGAGAAGCGATTCAGGAAAATGGAAGAAAACCGTGACCTTGATGATCTCAAGGATCGCATCGGTCGCGAGTTTGGCGACTGATGTATGTGCCATATGACGTGTCATATGGCGGCGTGTCAAAAACAACGACAGGAGGGGGCGGACATTGCGCAGCAATGTCCGCCCCCTCCTGTCGTTGTTTTTGACACTATTTATTTTCGCTCAAGGATGGGGTAGAGGTCTTCATGGCTGATATGAATCATGTCAGCTGGTGTATTGAATTGTGTACATTGAGGATAACAGGATGTCGTCACTTCCCTCGTCGAAACAAGAGTCTCAGGGTTCTGGTCAGAAGAAATCCTATCGCAAGTTTGTCATCTCGTTTGTGTTGGCAAATTTGATCGGGGCATTTTTTCTGTGGCTTACTGCCAGAGAGCTCCCCATGGATGAGCTCAAGCAAGGCTTTGAGCGACTTGATATGTCGCATGTGCTCACATGGTCGATGGTGTTTGTTGCCATTTATCTTGTCTGTCATGGCGCGCGCATCGTGCGCTGGTACGATCTGGTCAAGCCACTGGATGAGAGCATTGAGCCGATGAAGGTGCACAAGGTATGTCTTGTGGGATTTACTGCGATCCTGCTGCTTCCATTGAGGTTAGGTGAGTTCATTCGTCCGTATCTGTTGTCGAGGCGCTCAAACCTTGGCATGTCTTCATTGTTGGGGACGGCGGTTGTGGAGCGCGTTATTGATGGCCTTGTGATGACAGGGCTGTTGTTTGTGACTCTGGCGACTTATCAGGGGACAGCGGCCACAGGTTTTGCGTATGGTGTGGGGGCAATTAGTGCGGGCGTGTTTGTGGGAGCGTTGAGCTTTTGCCTTGGCGCTTACTGGCGAAGGAGCCAAACCGTGGCGCTTGTGCACACGTTGTTTGGGCTAGTGTCCACGGGGTTGGCCGAGAAGTTGGCTGGAATGCTTGAGGCGTTTATTGAGGGATTTCAGGCGCTTGTGAAGGCACATACGATTGGCAGGTTTTTGGGTTTGACGCTCTTGTACTGGGGCACGAACGCGCTGTCGATGTGGGTTTTTGCACGCTGGGGTTTTGGTCTTGATGTGGGGTTGTGGGACATGGTGACCGTGATGGCGTTGTTGGTCATCGGGATCATGATTCCTGCGGGGCCTGCGATGGCAGGTAACTTTGAGTACTTCATGACACGAGCGCTGAGCTTGTTTGTGGTGATGGAGTTGTTTGGTGTGGAGGCCACAGCATTTGCGGCCAGCGTACATATTCTTCAATTCCTGGTGATCGTGTTGCCTGGTTTTGTGGTGATGTGGTTTGATCCAGAGTCTCGCCATTTGATCTCCCTGTCAGGCGAAGCGACCGAGGAAGTCGAGGAGATCGAGGTCGTTGACTAGGTATTTATGCTGGAAATGCGGGGATTTGTTTTTATACTCTGGTTGGATCGTGGGTAGCGCATGGAAGCGCTCGCAATAATGTCCATCATGGTCAGGAGAGGAGATGTTAAATCAACGCCAACGCACAATACTTTTTGAACTGGTTCATCTGTTCTTGGAGAGCGGCGAACCTGTGAGCAGCGCTCAGATTTCAAGGTGTGAGTCGGTGTCTGTGAGCAGCGCCACGGTGCGCAATGTGCTGAGCGAGCTTGAGCTTCTTGATGTGGTTCGGCAGCCTCACACCTCGGCGGGCAGAATTCCAACACCACAGGGCCTGCGTCTTTATGTGGACAGCTTGAGCGCAGAAGGTGTGGTCAAAAAAGCCGCCAGCGACGAGGCTTTACAGGACGCGTTCGAGCGTTTGAACCGCCGCGATTTGGACAGCGCAGTGCGTGGCATGGGTGGTATTTTGAGCGGTCTGGCACGCATGACGAGTGTGTTAACCTTGCCTGTGCTTGAGCAGTTGACACTGACCGATTTACACCTCTCAAAGCTTGCCGATAAACGCGTGATGGCAGTGTTGGTGACGAGCGATGAGCAAGGGCATCACCGTGTG
>CATLTV010000098.1 GCA_950059285.1 uncultured Pseudomonadota bacterium
AATGTATCCTCAAGCTCAACCCTCACGTTGGAGGCAGAGCAAAGGCCACAGTTTGTCGCAGGCTTGATACCCACCACGATCTCTGCAGTCTCACCAGGAGCCACGGAGATGTTCTTGGTCACAGGAAGTGGCTCACTGTCAGCGTTGTTGTCATCGCTTGCAAGACAGAGGTCATCGCCTGGATCAAGGATCGCAAAGGGGAAGCTATCCACGCTGCTGGAACCAGGTGCTGCCACGTAGAACACGTCAGCGGGCAACTCGGGGTTACAGTAAAGGTGTGTCGCATCATCAGAGTACTTGGACACGCCAGCATTACCCATCAAGCAGGTATTCTTGTACACGTTTCCGTCACAACCACAGATGGGCTGGTCTTGCACGCCAGAACAATCCTGAGGCATCGCCACAGGGGCTGGTGCAGTAGAAGGACAAACGCTCGCGGGATCAGGTGTGGGAGGTGGAACCTCGCCTGCCTGAGCTTCTTCTGTCGCGTTAGCAACAAGAAGATTCACGCTACCGGAGAAATCTGTGCTGCTGTTGTTGACCACTTCATAGACAACTGTGGATGTGGAACCTGCGGGAACAGGTGTCACCCAATCAGCCTCTTTCAAACGAAGCTCCACCGCGGGCTTGTCAGGCTGAGCGTCTGAAGGCTCTGCAAGCGCAACACACTGCGCAGAACATGTTGTTGAGGTGGACTGACCACTGGACAGTGTCACGCTCGCTGTACCAGAGAGATCACATGTACGTGCTCCACCTGCAGCAAACTGGAATGGAATCGTTACGTTGTTAATTCCGTTCACAAGTGTTGCGGTGCTTGAACCTGTACCACCTGGTGCGGTTGCACCTGTAGAGTTCACACACATTCCGTCAATGGCCACGTCCAGCGCGCCTGTCTGACTTGGACAGCGAGGATCGTTACCTGTAATCACAAGGTTCATCGACGCCTGAAGGTCCATATCCACAGCGTTTGCGCTGTCGGCTACGCCAGTCGCACCAGCCGCCAAAACACAACCAAGAGACACACCACACTGGGGAGGCGGTGGATCGCCGTCGCATGCTTGCGCATCTGATACGTTAAAGATCAATGACGCGGCTGCAGCGGACAACGACAGAGCCCCTACAGCAACATACATTGAAAGAGACGAGGCTTTTTGTTTCATCATTTCATTCCTCTTGTTTGGTGATGAGATCTCTCATCGCATTCTACTCAAAACCATTCCTTAGACCACTCCACGTTCACCTCAAAATCGACCCACCTTTCACCCTGAAGGTAATGCGTAACTCGTAGCTTGTTGTGAGAGCGGCCGTGGTAGTTGGCACTCTACACTCTACCACAGCAAAAAACAAGCCAACACTACCAAAGTCTTATTCTCCATGGTTTTTCACGATCCTCACCACCAACGCTGACACAAATGCCTCACACTGTAAAACTCTATACCCCACCCGGTGTGACACCTTGTCACACATCACACTTCCTTGTCCCCAACATTGCCTCAAATCGCGCCAAGCTGATCATGTCAAATGTCGCCAACAAACCTGTCACCTCACGCTTGAATACCTCCTGCTTTAATCCCCTGTCCATAAACGCATCATACACTGCCCTGTACCCCAACACGTTGCGCTCTGGATGATCATACACCGCCTCCTTCATCACCTGCGTCGATGAGACCAACTGCTCAAACATGTTCAAAATCACAAACACTGCCACCTTCGGCCTGAGCCCTAACCACCCCCTCATCACTCCAAAATCAAGCTCCATTGCCTCGTCAAGGCTCACCCCCTCCTCTACCCTCTGCTCAAAGTGCTCCACGTCCTTTAACATGCGCTCCGCCTCGACCTTGCTCACGCCCGCCTCGCGCAGCTCACACAAATAACTCACCGCCAACTCCCGACGCACCTGTACAAAACTCGCCACAAACTCCATCGCCTCCCCTGGCCTGTCCTGCAAAACATCTAGCCAGAACACCATCGCCGCCGGCGCAGCATGGTGCAACGGCTCCAACACCTTCACACCACTGCCCTGACGCGCATACACCACTCCCAACTCTTCCATCCTCGCCACCACACGCTGCATCGTGGGCAACGTCACGCCATACTCACTGGCCATCTGCCTCAATGGTGGCAAATTGTCCCCAGGTTTGTGCTCCCCCCGAAATATGCTCCTGCATAATGATGCAACAATCTCATCCACCACAGTTCTATTCTGCTTACCCACAAACTCCTCCATTACGCTTCGTCGTGACTGTTCTCATCATCTCGTAACCCATATTATCCAACCCTTGCAATGCATATTACCCTTTCACACTCACTCTCCTCTCGATAACATCACTCAACTCGACTTACACATCCATCCCCCCTCCCGAGCGTCACACATGCAACCTGTCAACCTGGAAGAAAAATACACCATCCTCCGCCCTCTCGGTCAGGGCGGACAGGCAACCACTTCACTTGCCCTCGACAACACATCGCAACAACAGGTCGTCATCAAACAACTGCACATGGCTCACATTGACAACTGGAAAGCTGTCGAACTCTTTGAACGCGAAGGCCGTATCCTCTCACACCTTGACCACCCCCAGATCCCCTCCTACATCGATGCCTTCCACGTCCAACACAATAACGCACAACAATTCGTCATCATCCAGGAGTTCGTCGAGGGGCACACCCTCAAACAACTGATCGATGACCAACACCGATTCTCTGAAGATGATGTCAAACGCCTCCTCAATGATGTCCTCTCCATCCTTCACTACCTTCACACGCTCTCCCCTCCTGTCATCCACAGAGATATCAAACCAGCAAACCTGATCCAACGCCCTGATGGCTCCTGGTGTCTCATCGACTTTGGCGCAATCCAGGCCGTCCTCTCCGAGTCCAGCAAGGTTGGCTCCACCATCGTGGGAACCTCAGGCTACATGTCCCCTGAGCAATTTATGGGGCACGCTGTCCCCGCCACCGATCTCTACGCACTCGGCGCAACTGCCATTCATATGCTCTCACATATTCACCCCTCTGAGCTCCCACTCTCTCGCATGAAGCTCAACTTCAAGGATAAACTCAACTGCTCCAATGCACTGAAAAACCTCCTTGAACACATGATAGAACCCAACGTCGAAGACCGCCTCCCATCCGCAGAGGCAGGCATCCACACGCTCGCCAATTTGAACTACCCCCTCCAGACACAACACACACAAGAAACCACATCTTCCCCTCAAACAAGCGCTGCAAAACCTGTCATCCTCATGATGCTCACCGCTGTCGCCGTCGTCGCCGCAGGTGCCACCGTCGCCCTTGTCACACAAAGACAGGCTGACACCAAGCCCCCCTATCACGACAGTAAACCACCCCTCGACCACGTCATCCCACCAATCGATCGCGACGACCACAACACATCCACCCCCACACCTGAACCCACGCGCTATGTCTCCCCCTTTGACAAGTCCAAAGAAGCACAACGCGCACTCTTCAAAAGCCTCTCCTGGGAACTCGTCAGTGATGACACTCGCCTTGACCCATCACAGATCTCGCTTGGCGATCATACCCTCCATGTAAATGGCCTCATGGACACGTTCCACGTGGGACTTTCACTCACAAACCACGCCGACACCGCCATCAAGGAACTTCACGCAGACATCAAACTCCTTGACAAAGACAACGCCGTCATCAAGGGCTACTCCACCCCCATACAACAAACCTTCCAACCTCCAGCGCTGCCCGATGACCGCATGCACTTTGATGTGGAAATCCCCCAGACAGACAACCTCAAAACTGTCCAGATCCACCTCACATCCCCCTCGCTCATCCCAATACCATCCTATAAAAAGCCATATAAAACAGTCCCTTTGCAGTGGCTCTCCCCTCCTGGGAAAAATTGCTCCTTGAAAGCTGTCGCACGTGACGACTCTTTTAAGCCAACCTATCAGGGGGCGAAGACCTATCAACACCACCTGAAACTCGCAGTTGAAAACGACGGCTCATGCCCTTTCCAACTCGTCCTGATCGAAAAACGACTCCTCGACAAGGATGGAAATGTCATCTCCAAAAATAAGTCCTACCTAAACGCAACCTATGACCCTGTCCTTGAACCTGAACAACACCTTCTTGTATCCTTGGACAGCTATAACGCACCCAAGTTTGCCTCTTACACACTTCATGTGCTCAAGGCAGATGTTAAAAATTAACCTATAATTGCAATCACATACAAACACACAAACAAAGGAAACCTCCCTCATGATCACGTCCGAATCATCCACACATGACAAACTCACAGCGCTACGCAACCTCTTCTCCACACATCAGGTCCATGGCTTCCTCATCCCCAGAGCTGACCAGTACCAGGGAGAGTATGTCCCCGCCTTCGCCGAACGCCTCGCGATGATCACGGGGTTCAATGGCAGCGCAGGCACCGCCGCTGTACTACTCAACAAGGCCGCCATCCTCACCGATGGGCGCTACACCATTCAGGTCCGTCAAGAAGTCGATGGCGACCTCTTTGATTACGTCGACTTCCCACCCAAAAACTTCAAACAATGGCTCCTCGATAACCTTGAAGAAGGTCAGGTGCTTGGCTACGACCCCACGCTCCACGTCCAGAGCCAGATCGACCAGCTCTCCGACCTGTTCGCCAAGAAAAATATCACCCTCAAACCTCTCCCCCTCAACCTCGTCGATGCCATCTGGTCCGACCAACCCGCACCTCCTCGCTCTACCGCAACTGTCCACCCCATCGAGCTTGCTGGCAAATCCTGCACAGACAAACTCAGTGACATCCGCGCGCAGCTCCAACAGGACAACGTGGACGCCACTCTCATTAGCGCCCCCGAATCTGTGGCGTGGCTGTTCAACATTCGCGGCGAGGACGTTCCGTTTACACCACTGCCCCTGTCACATGCGCTTGTGTCACAAGACAGGGCGATCCTGTTTATCCACCCCGATAAACTCTCCGAAACAACACGCACATATCTTGCCAAGAATGACATTACATATGTGCCTGAATCCGAACTCCCCAACTACCTTGAACAGCTCAAGGACCACGACATTAAAACACTTCAGGTCTGCAATCGTCGCGGTTCGGCCTACCATGTGCAACTCGCCAAACAACATGGCGCAGAGGTCATCCCCGCACAAGATCCTACCGCAATCCCCCGCGCTCAAAAGAACGACGTCGAGCAGGAAGGTTCTCGTCAAGCACACATTCGCGATGGCGCTGCAATCTCTCGGTTCCTCTGCTGGCTTGATCATCAGGTCGACACCGATATCGACACACTTGATGAACTCACCGTCGCACAAAAACTCCTTGAGTTTCGTGCACAACACCCCGACTTCAAGGAACCCAGCTTTGAAACCATCTCGGGCTTTGGTCCAAATGGTGCCATCGTGCACTATCGCGTCTCGCCAAAGACCAACAAGCAGTTTGCACTTAATAACCTCTATCTCGTCGACTCGGGCGCACAATACCCTGATGGCACCACCGACATCACACGTACGGTTGCCATCGGCACACCCTCCGATGAGATGCGACGCACCTTCACACTTGTCCTTCAGGGCATGATCGACCTCTCCATGGCGACCTTCCCGGAAGGCACCACAGGACATCGACTCGACACCCTCGCACGACAACACCTCTGGAGCGCAGGTCTTGACTTCAACCACGGCACAGGCCACGGCGTTGGTAGCTACCTCTCTGTACATGAAGGCCCACAGAGCATCTCACCTGTACACAACGATACAGCACTGCTCTCTGGTATGATCCTCTCCAACGAACCAGGATACTACAAGACCGATGCCTTTGGCATTCGCATCGAAAACCTCATCATGGTCACACCACCACACACACCTGAACATGGTGAGCGCGATATGCTCTCCTTTGAGACGTTGACGCTCGCACCTATTGATCGCCGACTTGTCGTCAGCGACATGCTCTCCACAGCACAACGCCAGTGGCTTAACACCTACCACCAAACCGTCAGAGAAACCCTCCTCCCCCTTATGCAATCTGAACAGGAGACCCTCTGGCTCACACAGGCCACAGAGGCAATTTAACACCTTAACCACATACTTGCGCTTACACACATAAAGGTAAACCATGATGATAAAACGATTTTATACCATTGCAGCTATCACGACCTTGCTCTGCCTTGGCTTCTCCGCTCAGGCATTTGCACAAACCACAGAGGGCTCCTCGGCGCCTGCCACATCGGTAGGAGGCTCTCCTGCCGCACTGTCACAAGGCACATGGGGACTCTCCCTCGGTGTACTTGGCAACAACCCGTACGCAAATAACACCGCCAACATCTCCTACTTCTTCTCTGATCGACTCAACCTTGGCCTGAGCCTCGGCTTTCGTCTTGACGATGGTGATGACAACCTCGCAGGGATTAACGCGGGCATTGGCGGCGGTGACTGGGGCCTGGCGATTGCGCCCACACTTCGTTACTACTTCCCACGTGGACACCGCGTCACTCCATACTTCTTTGCCAAGGTCAACCTCGCGTTTGTCGATCAAGAACCCAACGACGACTACTTCGGTTTCGCAGGTGGCCTTGGAGCCGAGTTCTTTGCCTACGACTACTTCAGCATCGGTGGCTTCATTGGCCTCAACATCAATGTCGTTGAAGACTTCGGACTTGGACTCTTTACCTCTGGCATGCTCGCCAATTTCTACTTCTAAGAAACCCCCAAGCCATTGATAAAAAAAGACGAAAGGGGCGAGTTTTTGTTGCAACAAAAACTCGCCCCTTTCGTCTTTTTTATCGATGGATTCCCACATAACTCAATCACATCACGTGACCAAGCATGTATAAAACAAGACATCATATCTATGGCGCAAACATGCGCTTGAACATATCCAGAGCTGTGGCCCAGAACGCCTGAACCTCCTCGGATTCAAGGCCATGTGCATCAATCACCTCCATCCCCCAGTGATCAAACACTTGATCCACAGAGAACCAGAGCTGCACCAGAATGGGCATTGGTAAATCCTTACGAATGACGCCAATCTCTTGCCCCCTGACAAGCATCTCCACAAGATAAGCGGAACTCTGCGCCATAAATCCTGTCACGCGTTCACTTTGCCTGACATTTGGAGAGAGCCCTGCAAACACATGGCCCAGCTTCACAAACTGTGGGTCCTCAGCAATAATCTCCACGCCAAGCTCAAGCACACGCTCAAAACACGCCCAAAACTCCTCTCCTGATGTGCTCTCAAGAATCTTGCTCTCATCCAAAAGCTTGCGAAAATTCACCTTGCGCTCAATCAAGGTCATTAACAAATCAAGCTTGTCTTCAAAGTAATAATAAAAAGACCCCTTTGAAATATTTGCCTGTGAGATCACCTGGTTAAGCGATGCGCCATCATAACCATGCAACACAAACTCATTCATGGCAGCACTCAGGATCGCATCCTGCTTCTCCTCATCAAGCTTCTCAAATCTCGGATACGGTGGGCTCAACTCTCTTCTCCTTCACTCTAAAATACACTCACCATTGCTCACCAAAAACAAGGCAAGACAGCAAGTTTATACCACTGGTCTAATAAGTCAAACTCAATGCATTTTTTCTGGTCGACATCTCACACAACATGTTTATGCTTCCCCCTGGCTGACATATGAGACCGCCGCGCACATACATCACAGTATTCTCAGCGGCTGTCGCATCTTCACTTTCATCTTTCACTTATAAAAGGCTCTACCATGACAACCTCCTCCTCACCCTCTCCTCACATCATTGAAGTCACCGAAGCAAACTTCCAGGAAGAGGTCGTGCAACGCTCCATGACCACACCTGTCGTGATTGATTTCTGGGCAGACTGGTGCGGACCATGCAAAGCCCTCACACCCATTCTTGAAGAACTTACTGCGCGTTACAACGGCGCTTTCATCCTCGCCAAATTGAACACTGAGGAAAACCCGCGCATCGCTCAATACTTTCAGATTCAGAGCATCCCCAACGTCAAGGCGATCTTCCAGGGACGCCTCGTGAACGAGTTCACAGGTGCACTCCCCATCGATAAGATCGATGAGTGGCTCAAGACCTTCATCGATCCTGACTCCATCCCTGAAACACCCACTGATTATATTCAAGAAGGCCACGATGCACTCGAACAAGGCGACACTCAGGCTGCTGTCGAGGCATTCAATACACACCTCAAAGAAAATCCTGGCTCTCCTGACTCATCCATTGCGCTCGCGCGTATCGCACTCCAGCAACAGGACACTGCAAGCGTGCGTGCGCTCCTTGATCAGATTAACGCCGACGCTCTCACACCCAAGCATGAGAGCGATATCGCTGCGATCAAGTTTATGCTCGATGCTGAAACCCCCGAGCGCTCCGAAGAAGAGCTCAAAGATGCCATCAAGGCGAACTCCCTCGACTACCAGGCTCGCCACGACCTCGCCATGCTGTACGCGTCTCAAGGCGAGCTGGACTCCGCTCTTGGCGAACTCCTCGACATCGTGATTCGTGACCGCGAATGGGAAGATGACAAGGCTCGTAAGACCATGGTGCAACTCTTTGAAGTCATGGGCCTTACATCCAGCAAAACTCGCGAGTGGCAAAAGAAACTCGGACGCGCAATGTACTAACATGATGTGACCTCAAAAGAATTGGGCGATGATTTGGCTAGCCAAATCATCGCCCAATTCTTTTGTCTTAACCGCTCCCTTACGGTCGCGAAAAACTCAATGCAACCTCTGTTTTAACAGCAGCTCCCCGTAGAAAAGTCACCGACAGAGGACACTGAACCTGCGCCATACTGAGCCGCCGCCATCGTTGGACCACACTCAAACTCACCATAGTGCACGTCCTTACTACCTGCGATATCAAAGTATTTCGCATAACGTGTCTGGGACAACATGTCAGCAGTGTTTGCACAAATGCGCTCGGGACGGCCCACTTCAAACGCATGGTTCTCATCGAGCCAGAACAACTTCTCGGCACCAAGAATACCACCCTTGTACACGGCAACCTGACCATAGTCTTCACACTGGTCATCCATCTCGGGCAACTTGAACAACCTGTAAGTCACAGACGTGAACCTCGCTGTGCCCACAAGCTCCTGAACCTCATCGTTCTGAATGGTAATCTCCGAACGGGACACCACACGCAGATCAATAAAGCCAACCTTCCTTGCCATGCTGATGAAGTCGTTCTCATAGAGCGCGCCACCCAGACACTCTGCATAAAGCACGGGCTCTGTCGCCACATCTTCAGGCAAACGTCTGTCGACAAACACATCACTGAAGTAAAGCTCACCGCCAACCTTCAATGCACGATAAGCCTCGGCAAGCACAAGATCCTTGCGAGGACTCAGGTTCACCACGCAGTTTGAGATGATCACATCCAGTGAATCATCTTCCACGCCTGCACCCTTGAGATCCTCGATATAACCTTTGACAAACTCCACATTGGAGCTCTTCTGACCAAACTTGTCCGCGTGCCACTGCTGTGTGGAGCGCGCAACCTCAAGCTGCTCATCGGTCATATCCAAACCTGTCACCTTGCCACAACATCCGACGAGTTGAGACAGGACATACACATCTCGCCCTGAGCCACTTCCCAGATCCAACACCTTCGCGGCATTGACCGCGTGTGGAAATGGAAAACCACAGCCATAAAACTTGGCGCTCACATCAGGGTGAATGTTCTGCAAACAGGACGCAACCCACGCGGGCGGCGCTCCCGCCGCACAACACGCATTGGTCTTGAGATCCTCGCTCTTGGACAGGAGCTTTCCATAATACTCCTGCACAAACTCTTGCAACTGACCTGTCGTACCCATCTTCTCTCTCCTTCGTCTTACTTCTTCAGACTCATCAATACGTCATCGACCACGGCAGGAGCAAAGCCAAGTTGGTCCGCAAAGTACATGCATGTCTGATACTCCGAGGGAGTCAACACACCATCTGCGGCAACCATCAAGATCATGTTGCGCAACCAAGCCACACGAAGCTCCTCTTCTTCAGGAGCATCCAACGCCACCTCGCTCAACACAATCTCGCCATCAGGTAAGCTTGCTTCAAACTCATCAGGAGACAGGTCCATCTGCTGGGCAACTGTGAACAGAAAAAGCTGCTCGCTCTCATCGAAATCACCATCCACACACGCAATAATATAGAGGCTAGTCAAATAACTGCGTTTTTGACTCGCGCTCAATCCTTCTATCGCGCCCCAACTCTCATCACTCTGCTCTACCTGCTCTTCTGACATATCGCCTCCCTGTTGGAGTTATCCATCTAAATTTATTTCTCGTGACAACACACCATTACACGCATGTTTACATGGCATGTCGCAACAAGCATAAGGGCCAGGGGATTGTAAGCAAATCAAAAAAGCACCGCTCCTGATGCATTCTCCACAGGGAGCATCAAAACAAACAACATCATCAATAACTTAAAAGCCCCCATAAATCACACTCTGACCTCACCATAATGCACCAGTGATGTCAGAAGTTGCATCGCCTCGCCCCAACACATCAGGCTCAGATCATCCACATCAATCACCTCGCCGCCCTTCCCCACACATGACACCGAGGCCACAGACTGCGCCACATCTCGCGTATAATCCTCCACATCAAGACCTGGCGATAACTCCACACACAAGGTCACATTCTCTCCTGGTACAAGCTGCCTTGAGAAGCTCTTCAACATCACCGAATGAGACTGATAAGCACGCGTAAACTCCTTGTTCTTCATAAAGATACGCACCCACTTCGCATCCAGTTCAAGACCATCAATACACCCTTTGATAGCCTCGTCTCGCTGTACATCCTCATACAAGGGGCGGCCAAGCTGTTGAAATGGCGCGATTAACTCGTAATCCACAAACACATCGCCCCATCGCTGCCTTGCACCTGCCTCCATCAGCGCAGGATGCGCAAGACGCACAAGACAGTGCGACGACAACTTCACCTCCTCATCCTCCTCACTTGCCAGCGTCCTGTCCTCCGCCACACGGAAATAGGTCAGCGCTCCTGTATCAAGATCCTCCGCCACCCAGAGCAAGTTCTTGGTAAATAACACCATCACAGGATGATCTCTGAGATGCTCCTCCCAACACTCCACATGCCACGTACGTTGCGATAACATCATCCGCTCAAGCCGCTTGAATTGAATCTTAAACGTATGAATCAAACTCCCCTTGAGATGATTCCACGCATCCTTGGCCTCCCCCACAGCAACTGCATCATCCGTCTTACGTGCCCGTGGCAAATTCTTGTGCACCTTCCCCTGCTCGTCCCTCACCACAGGATAAAAATTCTCACCCACTGTCACCTCAAATGTCCTCTCTCCATAAGAAAACATTCTCTTGCCATCGGTGCCCATCCCACAATCAGGTACACATGTATCCTCAAACTCCTCCAGCGAACATCCCGCTCGACGAGCACACCCCTGCACATACTCCAGCGCCGACTTCTGCAAGGAGTTCATCCTTGTACTTCGCCCATAACTCATCAGTGTCATCCTCGCCATGGGCGAGTCGATGCTCATCAATGCACCCAGAGTACACCTGGCGATTTGATAACCGCGTCGGCCATCCTTGAAGGAGCGCTGCATAAACTTATACATCTCCAACACTTTGGTATCATTACCAAAAAAACCAGCACCCCAGGCAAGCCACCCCAGCGAAATGTCGTACTTGCTGTCCTCCCATAAACCCCATAACGCATCGCCAAAAGCATATGCGCTCTCGGAAGTCATATCCTCATTAAGCTGTTGAAGATCCTGTCTTAACTTGTCGCGCTGCCCTGAAAATACCGTGCGATTTTTACTTACACGATCGCCCGATTCATACACTGGTCCCGTTAACTTCAACGTCCTCAACAGGTTCTTGACCGTATCCTCTGACATCACCGTGCCTGTCTTTTTCCTGACCATGCCTGGTAACTGTTGAGCCAACTTACTCAATGTGGTGTTCGGCTGATGTTGTGACCATTGACCACTCATATAACTTGGATGCGCTGACATTGATGACCTCCTTGATACACATACGTCCACTCGCTTGCATCAAGAGTACCCAAGTCCTGCCCCCTGCAAAGATCTACATCATCTCATATGCGATCAAAATTCATGCATCACATCACGCTCATCCGACCAGAACGTTGCCACAAGTTGCTCGTGCAATGCATTCGTATCCACACGCTCGGCATCCCCCACAGGAAACAGTACCTCCACGCGAGCATCACGACGATACGCGCTCGCCTTGGCATCAAGCTCCGAATCGGTCACGAGATTAAAACTCACCCACCCTCGCTCGGTCTGAAGGACCCCTTTTACACGTAAAAACGGTACGCTCTCCTCGTCCAAAAACGATTCAAGCCAGGCGCGCAAACGCCCTGCGTGAAATCGCTGCTCTGCATCAAAGAGCCACCCCACCGATAACACATGACCACTCTTCTTGATCCTTGGGGCATCATAAGTCTGTGCGGGCGCTTCTACAGGCGCTTGAATCACAACATTTAAAAATGCAGGTGTTTCTTGTGCGTGAACCCCTTTGCTCCTCTTGCTCTCTGGCATCATGAGCTCAAGCCATGACCCATCAAGACGCCCCTGCGTAGTGGTCGCGACCACCAATTTGGGTGGAAAATAACCTCGCGCAAATGATTCAAATTGCAAAAAAAGCTCTGCATCACACAGGTCTGACTTGTTCGCCACCAACACATCGGCAGCGTCAACTTGACCCATATAATAATCACTAACGCGCTGACCCGATGTTGCAAACAACTGACGCGGGTCAACCAGTGTAATCGTCGCAGCAAGATCCAACGACTCACCAAAGGCACGGCCAGTTAACATCTCGATCAAGACTCCCGCATCAGCAATGCCTGTCGGCTCAATCAACACCCGATCAGGTTTCTCCTGCTGGAGCAAGAGTGTCAGGTGCATCTGAAACATGATGCCATTTGTACAACAAATACAACCACCTGGAACCTGTTTAAACACAGCATCCTCGCCTGATGCTCCCTCGCTGGCTCCCGCCAACAGCGCTTCATCAAGGCCAACCTCCCCCACCTCATTAATTAAGATGGCCCACTTTTCATCCGCAGGACGGACCTCGCTTAACAGGTAGGCCAACGCCGTGGTCTTCCCCACACCAAGCGCTCCAGAGATGATTGTCACTGGCACCTTTTCTGCCGCTAATTTATCCGATTTCACCGCTAACCTCTCAAGAATAATGGATGCATTCACTAGCAAGTTCCGATAGACTCACTTCTATACACACAAATGATAGCACACCTCAACCTCTCTCCTCGGGAGCCTCATATGGCAAAAGGCAAACAAAAGCATCAGGACTACCTCGACGCACTCTCATTACTTGGCAAAGACCTCGCACGGCGAGCAAAAAGCAAATGTGAACTCAGCGGAGCTCCAGGCTCGCTTAAAACATATGATCTGGAAGACTCCAGCATCGAACCATCCCTGGATCATGTCATCCTTGTCAGCCATGAGGTCTTTGAACATCTGGAAGGTCGTCACCTCGAAGACCGCAACGCGTTGCGCTACCTTGAAGAAGCTGTATGGAACCCAAACCCTGCCATTCGACGCGCAGCGTGTTCCATCCTTGAGCGCATTGATGAACCATGGGCTCAAACAGCGATCGAAAACGCCCAGAGCATGTCGCAATACGACGACTAGCGCAAAAAGTCACAATGATGTACAGCGCGCACCCTTCATGTGTCGATATCATCATAGAGTTGTATCCATGAACTACTAGCCCCTCGATGCCATGATACTATCTGCTCACACATATTCGCCAGACGACCAAACCTGGTCTGATTCACACACGCTGTCACAACAGGCTGACCACGTCGCGATCTTTGCCTTTGGTGACCACACACACTTTCGCAATCAGACCGCACTGCATCAACTTCACACGCTTAACCCTGATGCTCATCTGATTGGGTGCTCCACTGCAGGCGAGATACTTCAAGGGCATGTATACGATGAGAGCCTTCATGCTGTGCGTGTGGAGTTTGAGCGCAGCAGACTCAAAAGCTTTTCCATCACACTCCAGGATGACATCTCTGACAGAGACACGGGCAAACAACTTGGGCAGCAAATCTGCGAATCAGAGCAACCTGCCATGGTTTACATCCTTGCCGAGGGGGTGCGCATCAATGGCGATTACTTCCTTGAAGGACTCAACGCCACAATCCCCTCCGATGTCCTGATTGTGGGTGGTCTTGCAGGTGATGATGCAAGTTTTGAAGAAACCTTTGTCGTGCATAACAACACGGTCAACTCCAGAAGTGTTGTAGCGTTGGCGATTTATGGTGACTATCTCTCTACCGTCCAGAGTTCAGAAGGTGGCTGGGACACATTTGGGCCACTACGCTCAGTCACACGTTCAGAAGAAGCCACCGTCTATGAGCTTGATGGGCAACCCGCCCTGGATCTCTATAAAAAATACCTCGGCGATCTTGCCGCAGACTTACCCGCATCGGGCCTGCGTTTTCCGCTCGCCATCACGACATCACCATCTCAAAACTGCAAGGATCATATTGTACGCACAATCCTTGCTGTCGATGAAGAAGAGCACTCCATCTCCTTTGCTGGAAACATACCTCAGGGAAGCACAGTTTGGCTCATGAAAGCCAACCGAGAAAGCCTGATTTCGGGCGCAGAAGATGCCAGCCAAATCCTGATTGATCGCGCGCCACAGGACATACCCTTGCTTGTCCTTGCTGTAAGCTGTGTAAGTCGCAGACTTGTCATGGGAGAACGCACCGAAGAAGAGCTAGACCTGCTATGGGAGTCGCTTCCAAAAGGAAGCATTCTCACTGGATTCTACTCTTTTGGAGAAATCGCACCAGGCACCACAACCCCCTCGCGAAGCGTCCTCCACAACCAAACCATGACCCTGACCATGATCTATGAACGAACCCCCTGATAAAAGCGCGCCCATGCACACCCTCCTCAAACGACAGCTTCGACGCCTGAAGTTGGATCAAGATACACCACCCTCTCCAGAACAATGGAAAGAGCTGCTTGATCGCATCAACAGAGTCTATCAACAACACGACGAGGATCGTTATCTTCTGGAGCGCTCCCTTGAGGTGTCCTCCGAAGAAATGCGTCAGATGTATGATCTGCTCAAAGAGAAGTCTGACACAGAGCTCCAGAAAAAAGCCGAGCAACTTTCACAACTTAACATCGAACTACAACAGGCACGTGATGCCGCCATTCAAGCAAATCACACCAAGAGCACATTCCTTGCCCACATGAGTCACGAGCTGCGCACTCCCCTGAGTGGTATCATTGGCTACGCAGAGTTGATCCTTGAAGATCTCAATGAGATGGACGATGCAGAACTCGCCAGCACACCCAATTTCTGTCTCGAGGATGTGCAGCACATCCACCACGCAAGCATCAACCTGCTTCACATGATCAACACCTTGCTGGACCTCTCCAAAATCGAGGCGGGACAGGTTGAGATTGTGCGAAAAAACGTGTCCACCTCAAAGCTCTCACAGGAGCTTCACTACACCCTGTCTCCTCTCCTCTCTCAAAAACCAAATCTCTCCTACCAGGAGAACCTTGGCGAAAACATTGTGCTGCATGAAGATGTCATCAAGCTAAAACAGATCCTCATCAACCTCCTCTCCAACGCCATCAAGTACACCAAACAAGGCTCGATCACGCTTGAGCTGAAACCGTCAGACTCACACTTCGTCTGGCATGTGCATGATACAGGCGAAGGCATCTCGGAGGAGCAACAACTCCAGATCTTTGAATCCTTTCACAGGCTTGAACATCACCATGACTACACAGGAACGGGGCTTGGATTGCACATCACACAGCAGCTCACGCATGCACTTGATGGCACCATTGAGGTCTCAAGCACACTACACAAGGGAACGACCTTCACGGTCACGCTTCCAAGGCATCCTCTTCCAGAGGATATCACCTGACACGACGCCATCATTGTCATGCTCAAAACTCATTTCATGATGTTCTGCATTTCACTCCTGCTCACAGGCTGCATGCAGTTTACTTACGATGAACCGCCGCCTTCATCAGGCAACACAGATCAGGACTGGATCATCACACACACCGAGGCCAACGCGCTCTTTACAGCAGACCATCATATCATGCTGTGGGATGCACGCCTTGAACCTGACCCAAGCCTTGAAGCGGTCACATGGCAGGAGTTTTCGCATCCAGATCCGCCTCTTCAAGGCTTGTTGCTTGATGACCTCCAGCTTCTTGCCGAACGCATAAGCGCGCGAAGAGTCTCCTCACAACATACTGTCCTGATTTTGGATGATCCGCTCACAGGCTGGGGCGAAGGAGGGAGACTGTTGTGGATGCTCCGTGCGCTTGGACATACAAAAAGCCACCTGATCATGGCTCCAGAACATATGCATGAATCCAATCATACACTTGTAGAAAACTGGCTCAAGCACACTTCAGAACAACCGCAAACACAACCTGATTTATCACTCCAACCCAACACTGAACTCACTGCCACACATGAGCACGTCCACGATATGCTTGAGCGCGTTCAGACAGGAGAGGTTGTGCTCATCGACACACGAGAAGCGCGCGAATATGCAGGAGAAACGCCCTATGGCGAGCAGCGCGGCGGCCATATCCCTGGCGCAAAACACATATACTTCAAGGACTTACTAACCACAGAAGGAAACCTCAAACCATCCTCCACACTCCTCGCCATGTTGAAAACACAGGGCATCACACCAGACAAGGAGATCATCGCCTACTGCACAGGAGGCATACGCTCGGCATGGCTTGTGGTGGTTCTCAAGGAGCTTGGGTTTACACAGGTCAGAAACTACGCAGGCTCCATGTGGGAATGGAGCGCGCAAAACAACGATGAGTACCCGCTTGAGTGAAATGAACAAGCAGCAGAAGATACAAGGAGGCGCCTGTTGATTGCTCAACAGGCGCCTCCTTGTATCTTCTGCTGCTTGTGATAATGACTAACCCACAAGCTTGATATTTTTATCTTTTTTACCCTTCTTCTTCTCACCCTTTTCACTCAAGGGCTTGTGATCGGGGTAGACAGACAGAGCCTCATCGAGCTTGGCGATGAATGCATCGTTCTCGTCTTCAAGGCCAACCGACACGCGGAAGTACTCCTCAAAGCGCATGCCACCGTGTGGGGTCTCACGCTTGATCAACAGGCCAAGTTCGCGGAGTTTATCCGCAAATGGCAAGGAGCTACGGCCATCCTTGAAACGACAGAAGAGATAGTTCACCTGAGATGGGAACACCTCAATGTTATCGTATGCCTCAAGCGCCTCGGTGAGCTTTGTACGCTCCTTGGCGGCAAACTCGCGGATGGAGGGAAGGAACTCCTCATCAGTCACGCTGGCAAGAGCGACGTCCTGCTGGAGTTTACCAATACGGTAAGGCACGGTTGTTTTTTCGATCAACTGAACCCACTTGGGGTCGGCCATAAAGAAGCCGATACGCAAGCTCGCAAGCCCCCACGCAAAGGAGAAAGAACGAGACACGATAAGGTTATCGTGACGTCTCACGAGGTGAGCCACAGTCTGGTAGTCATCAGGATCAACATACTCGTGGTACGCCTCATCAATCCAGAAGAGTGAGTCAGGGTGCTTGGCCACAAGGGTCGCGATCTCATCGTGAGACAGCATGATGTTGCCCGTGGGGTTGTTGGGGTTGACGATGTACACGATACCATCGCCATTGGCCTCGATCGCAGCAGACACATCCGCAGGATTGATGCGGAAGTTTGTCTCGGGACCAAGTGGGATGTACGCCACAGGAATACCGTTTTTGGCCGCGTTTGGTGGAATCTTTTTGTAGGTAAATCGGGGGGTAATAAGAGGTGTATCAAGCTTCTTGAAGAGAAGGTATTTGACAATCCCCTTGATGGAAGACTGGGTACGTTGACGCAAGATCTCATACAATGCAGTACGCAAGATAGGACCCGTGCCATTGTCTACATAGATGTTCTCCACGCGAACCTGGTTGATCCTGGCCAGTGTCTCGAGCAGATCCCTGTTCTCTGGATCGGTGTACTCGCGAAGGCTCGTGTTATTATCATAGGTACGCAAGACCTCCACTGCCTTCTTTGAGCAGTGTGTCCCTTGATTGATTGAAAGATCAATTGTCATGACCTTATTACTCCTTGCAAATACGTGATAAAAAACACGCACTTATCATCATCTATCACATGCATCACACAGGCTCTAAACCGTGACGCAATCTCTGTAAAAACACACTGGCATCATCTCACCAGGTGACCATGTATCCTTTATATCTTCATGCAAGATATGAACATATACCCCCAAACCATGTACATGGTTTGGGGCCTGAACACAATGCAAATTCCAGAGAAGCCACTCCATCAAACCCCACACGAGATACGATGAAACAGATCCTCAAAATGCACATATTTTTGAGTCCAATACCAAAACTTCTATTGACCTTCCCATCCTGGCATCCATAGAACATTACGCATCTCCAGAGGAGACCGATCATATATCTCCAGAATCTTTATGCAGAATAACCCCCAAGAGGTGCATCTTCACATGCACCTCAATCACAAAGACAAGGAAGCATCATGAGTCAACGCATTCTCGTGACTGGCGGCGGCGGATTTTTAGGCGGATACATTGTGCGCGCACTCCTCGAACGCGAGGACACCGTGGTGGGCAGCATGACACGCTCGGCACAGCCCGAACTTGAAGCGCTGGGTGTACAGACACACAAGGGCGATATCTCCAACCGCGATGACGTTCAGCGCGTCCTCAAAGATTACGATGCTATCATTCACACCGCAGCCATGGTCAACCCATGGGGAGACAAGGACGCCTTTTATAGAGCCAATGTCACAGGCACAGAGATTCTGCTTGAAGAGGCAAAAAAGGCAGGCATCACACGCTTTGTTTTCACGAGTTCACCCAGCGTCGTGTTTGACGGCACACCACTTGTCAACGCCATGCCTGACACACCCTACCCTGACCGCTTCCCATCGCCCTATGGCGAGACCAAGGCGTTGAGCGAAAAACTCGTCAAGGAAGCGCACGATGCCGATGGGTTACGCACGGTATCACTGCGACCACAGCTCATGTGGGGACCTGGAGATCCTCACCTCCTCCCTCTGATTATCAAGCGCGCGCGCGCAGGCAAACTCAGGCAGATTGGTGACGCAAAAACACTTATTGACGCCACTTTTGTCAGCAACGCAGCGCAGGCACATCTTGACGCGTTGGATGCGCTCGACAAAAAACCTGACGATCCCACAAACCCTGGCGGAAAGATCTACTTCATCTCCAACGACGAGCCCGTTCATATCTGGGACTTTATCCCCCAGATGCTCGCCATGGCCAACGAACCCGCGCTCAAATCTGGATCAATCCCCAAGCCCGTCGCCGCCCTCATCGGGCGAGCATTTGATACCTTATGGTCCATGCTCGGACTCGCCTCGGAGCCACCCGTATCCGAGTTTGTTGTCCTGAAAATGTGTACGGACCAGTGGTACTCCATGGAACCTGCCAAACGTGACCTTGGCTACACACCAGCCGTCTCCATCAAAGATGGCCAAAAGCTCTGGGCTGACTGGTACAACAGCCAACCTTGAACGCTATCAGGTGATAGGCTCCGTGATCAAAAGCTGTACGATGTGCAACACACTGTTCACACAAAGCACCACGCTCCATGCATACATGAGTGATGTCATCTGGTATATGTGACGATGACGCCATCCCCAAAGCCACGCGTAGGGACCACACAAAAAACCAAGCACAATGCTCTTTCCAATACCCTCATGCGTGATCACTTTGGTCAGGACCATAACCCATCCAAGGACAGCAAGAAGTCCAAGGAGTATCCCCGCCCCAATCATTAATGTACTTCCATCCATGTTGACTCCTGACTCCATTTCAAGCGTTCTTCCTCTGCTCCACCAAATGAGTTAGCCTGACACAAGCTCAAAGGTATGAGCCCATCTTGGCTCATATGTGCACTTTATTTCCACAAGGTTCCCTGATGTTCAACACTTCACTCAAATCATTCATTCTTTGCACCAGCGCATTGCTTGGTCTGTTCTTGCTCTCATCACAAGCTCAGGCACAATCTAATGGTCAATGGAACTTCACCTACTTCGCAGGTGATCCTCCTGTCTGGCACAACAGCCCCGAGAGCTACGCACACAAAGCTGAATGTGAAATCGCCCGCGCCACAAAGACCAAGGCGGGCTACCCCGTAGGAGACTGCGTTCAGATTACAAAGTCCACCTCAAAGCCAGCGGCAAAAAAGGCGACCGAACCTCAGGAAAACAAAGCACAAAAGAACACACAACCAAAAACACAAAACCTTGTAAAACAACAGGAAATCGCCACAAAAAAGCTGCGCGCAAAAAAACTTATGCAAGGCTGTATGGTCGCCTGCAATGACACACAAACCTCATGTCAAAAATCACGCTCTACACAAGATCAGTGTGTGCAAAAACAAAACGAAAAGTGTATTGAACGCTGCACCTCCGTGGAACAGCTCCCCTATCACCAGTGCATCAATGAGGTCTGCCTTCCCAATGATATCAACAAGGCCTCATGGCAAGGTCTGTGTGAAAGCATCATCGAACAGGAAGAGCAACAATGCTCCACCGACTTCAAAGCCTGCACACAAACCTGCCAAGCGACCTACAATACTCAGGTCAAATAACGCGGTTCCATTTCAGAAAAGTACAAATGCATTACATTGTGTTTCAAAAAACCTTAACGTGAAGTTTTTTGATGCCTGTTCCTTGTTTATCCCCAGAAAAGGTCTTGCATCGCAGGACTATTAAATACAACATGCGAAGGATGTGACCTTATCACGTCCTCCTGCGCCCCATACACACTATGACCAACGAAAAAACACCAAAATCGTCCGAGTACCTTATGGACGACACCATTGATGGTGCAACTCTTGAGTTTGGGGATCAAAACCTCATCAACAAGACCATTCCTCCATCTGACTCATTTCCTGCGATTTCACCAGCCCAACAAATCGCCTCGCGTTATGAGATCATTGGCCTGATTGGATCAGGTGGCATGGGAAACGTGTACAAGGTCCGTGATCTTGTGCTTGACGAAACCGTGGCGCTCAAAACCCTCCACCCCTCACTGAACCAAAACGTCCTGGCGCTCAGTCGCTTCAAACGCGAGGTCAAACTCGCACGCAAGGTCACACACCCCAACGTCGCCCGTACCTTCGATCTGGGTATGGACTCCACCACACCTTAC
Organism: uncultured Pseudomonadota bacterium; assembly: GCA_950059285.1. GTDB lineage: Bacteria > Myxococcota_A > Bradymonadia > Bradymonadales > Bradymonadaceae > CATLTV01. The sequence goes on from CATLTV010000098.1 coordinate 21,215, forward strand.
CTCACCATGGAGTACGTCGAGGGACAAACTCTCTACAACTTCATCAACATCAAATGCCGTCAACGCGTTCGCATCA
>CATLTV010000099.1 GCA_950059285.1 uncultured Pseudomonadota bacterium
CTCCCGACCTCGATCAGGCGGATGCCACCGCCGATCTCTCAAGCTCGCCCGCTGACATGCCCGACGAGGTCAGCCTCTCTGCACACGCAGGTGAAAGCGTCTACGCCTTTGTCAACGAACCCGTCACCCTTGATGGCTCCGCCTCCACGGGCGCAACCTCCTATCAGTGGTCCCCAGGTAGTAACCTCGATCCTCTTCCACCCTCTTCATCCCCCACCACAACCTACACATACGACACTCCAGGTCGCTACCGTGTCGTGCTCACAGCCATCGATGACAGCGGCAAAAAAAGAACAGATTCAAAAATTATATCAGTCACTTACAAACCCAAAAACACGCCCAACACATCAAGCTCAATCGCAGTCATCCCCTCCGAGAACTCATCTCAAGACACCATCGCAATCCTCAACGAAGACGCAAAAAGTGTCTCCATCATCCACCGCGACCACGACACATTCACCCTCACCAAACGCCTGCACACCACAGGCTCTCCACGACAGATCACACACCTTCAGGACTGGTTAGTCGTCTCCACGCGCGCTCCCGCACAACTTGAACTCTTCTCACTCTCGGACACAAGCATACACCACACCATCGATCTCCCGCCCCATAGCCGACCACACGGACTCATCACGATTGATGACACCCTCCATGTCGCACTTCAGGGCACGGGCTCCATCCAGAGCATCACACTTGATCCCATAACCGCCACACCTCAGGATGTTCGCACCGCATTCATCACCCCCGACATTCGCAGCCTTTCACTGCTCCCCAACGGTCAGATGCTCGCCACACAATGGCGCGCCACACACCATGTCGCTCGCATTGTCACCGTGGACCCATCCACGCTCAATGTCACCAACACATGGATGCTCCCCGTGGATACAAGACCATCCTCGGACACCGAGAGCAGCGGCGTCCCCAACTACCTTGACCATCCTGCGCTCTCACCCACAGAAGATCGCATCATGATCCCCTCCACTCAGGCCAACATGGTCGAAGGACTCTTCCTTAACAACGTGGACCCTGAACACGACACCGTCCTTCGCGCCGTCGTCTCGGAGATCAATCCCTCCACAGGAGAAACCTCTGTCGAGCAACGCATTCAATTTGATGGCCGTGGCCTCGCAAGCGCAGCGCTCTTCTCACCACGCGGAGATTACCTCTATGTCGCCATGCGTGGCTCTCGCACAATCGAGATCATCGACATCCTTGATGGAGGCGCTGATGCAGGCACACTCTTTGAGGTTGGTCACACACCCGACGCGCTCGCATTGAGCAGTGATGGCAAATATCTCATTGTAAACGCTTCACTTTCTCGCGAAGCCGTCATCTACAACACCACCACTTTGGCAAGGCAACCTATCCCTGACATACGCCTGAGTCTTGTCGATGAAGAACCACTTTCACCCGAGTTACTGCTTGGAAAACAGCTCTTTAATAACTCCTTTGATCGACGCCTCACCGCCGATGGATACGTCGCCTGCGCACACTGCCACATGGAAGGAGAGAGTGACCATATCGTCTGGGACTTCACCGACCGAGGCGAAGGGTTACGTAATACCACGAGCCTGATTGGTCGAGGTGGCGCTGCACATGGCCCCATCCACTGGAGTGGCAACTTTGATGAACCCCAGGACTTTGAACATGATATTCGAGAACACTTTGGTGGCACAGGCTTTCTCACCGATGAACAATACGCCATGTCCACATCACTTGGCTCCCAAAAAGCAGGGCTTAACTCCGACCTCGATGCGCTCGCTGCGTACATGACATCTCTGGATACCTTCCCACAAAGTCCCTACCAGAGCACACCCGCACAACTCTCTCGTGGCCAGGCGATCTTTGAGTCCAGCGAAGCGCAATGCGCTACATGCCACCAAGGCGAGCGCCTCACAGACAGTCAATTCCTCACCCCTGGCAGCCCTCTCCTGCACGATGTTGGCACGCTCAAACCTTCCTCAGGCGCTCGCCTTGGCGACACTCTCGATGGTATTGACACCCCTACACTGCATGAATTGTGGAACAGCGCCCCCTACCTTCATGATGGCTCAGCATTATCACTGCTCGATGTACTCACAACACATAACCCACTGGACAAGCACGGAAAAACAAGCCATCTCACCCCCGAGCAAATCGACGACCTCATCGCCTACTTGCTCTCGTTATGAATCGCCTCTACTGCGCGCTCCACTCTTAACTGCCATTGCTCTGATGACAACGCCAAGACCTTGCTCCCAAACTCACTGCGGCGCCACTGATACTCATCGATCAGTGATCCTCCAATCGCCATGAGCACTGGCGTCGCAACAACACCTGCCAAACCAAACCACACACTGGATGTCGCCAAACCTAACCCCACCCCCAACACCACCATCAAGAAGAGAAACAAGAGCCCTTTGATCGTCCTCCTTCTGATCACAAAGTTATGACATGCAGATAACTCCGCATAAATAATGTTGGAATCGGTTGACACATCCAGACGTCCCATCACACCAAAAAGAGTCACGCCCCTGTTAGCGCCCATCTGCGTGTACTCATACGAGCAACCCTCGAATGACTGACATAACAACACACTCAACTCTTGCACAAAGACATCTCTCCCCCTCCTCATCGCAGATGACGGAACAGGTACACTTGCCCCAAATGTTTGATGCATCCTCATAATCAATCACCTTATCTTAACCAATCATTCCAAAGCATTACTGCATAAACGCCAAACCAAAGCCCACATACACCCAGTGACCATCAAGTACAGGACGCTTGAAAAAGCCCTGACGCGCGACAAACACGTTCACGGGCAATCGGTACGAGAAACTGATCTCAAGCGGGATCTTGATCCATCCTTCGGGCAACACCGTCAGCCCCATCACAGGACTCACACCTGTGAAGAACTGCGCATCTGAATCAAAGTCCCTGAATCCTGCATAGGTGGACATACCACCATCAATCAGGAACCTCGCAGCCCACCTCCAGTGAAAGCTGTATGTAAAGTCCATAAAACCTTGCTGCGCCACGCCCTCACCAAGCGAGGTGGTTAACCCCACGCGATAACTCGTGAGCCAGTTGGCCAGATCATCAAGCTCAGAGAGCAACGTAAAGCTCACATTGACCTGTGGTGCTCTCCCCTGAATATCAAAGCCAATACGCGTCGAGAGGGCCTCGTAAGAAAACGGTGGCGGAGGCACGGGCAACGAACCCTGATGCATCACATCGCCATAAACCCCCACGGGCAACTCCTCACCTGCCACAAAGGTTGCACGCGATGGTAAGTTGACACAGATGAACTTTTGCACATCAGACAACCCATCACAAACACCTGATTTCAAATCACTTTCACTAGCCGCCGCCTGCACAACCTCGTCTCCAGACTGTACACCATACAATGTACCCCCCAGCGCCCAATCCAACAAACTGGCCATACTTGAGGCAGCAAGCAAACCACGCTGATGCTGAATCAGACACATGCTCACCTTGTTTTTATCGGGCTGCTCACCATGTACAAGCAAGGACTCAAACCCATCACACACCTCGGGAGCTTCCTCTGATTGCGGTCCCAACAAAAATGAATCACCAAACGCAACAAGAGGAAACTCCCCTGCTCTTGTTCGGAAGATCGCCACCACACCATGGCGGTTATCAAGGTCATGATCGTAACGAGCCTCCTGGAGCCCGCCTCGTGTACGAATCGTCCTCATATGCCCCGCAGCAAGCCCGTCCTGTAAGAAGTGCAGCCCACTTCCTTCAAACACCAGACCCATCACCGAGGAGGACGTCGCAGCAAGCAATCGTCCAGCCAACAACGCGCGTGAAGGCTCAATTGGCGAGGATGTAGCATCGGGGCCTGTCGCGCCCTCATCGTGAAGTAACAGCTCAAGCTCTTCCTTCACGGGAGCAATCAATGCACTATCTGCGTTGGCTTGCCAGGCCCTCAAACGCTCCCTGACAACCTCACCAAGCAGCGCGCATGCCTTGCTCGCACGCTCATCCTCGGGCAGCTCATCAAAGTCAATCTCTTCAAAGCCAGGAATGCGCTTTGCCATGCGGCGCAAGCGCCAGTCATCAAGCGCAATTGTCTCCTCACAGGTGCGGCCACTGATCTCAATGCCTGCGCCATGAAAACCCAGCCACGAGCTGTAAGCTTGCACACCAAAGTGATTATGATTGCGTAAAACGAGGTCCAAATAATGAGGATTATCAAAGCTATACGCACCCGCTGGATCAGATGGTCCACGAGGAACAGGTGCTCGAGAAAGCGGTGATAACAGCGCCTCGGGCACCGCAGCAGGTGTATTGGCAGCACGCTTCAGATAAAGGTTAATGTCCTCTTCAATGTGCTCCCAGTTGGGCAAATCATTGGTTTCGCAGGCATCTTCAGCGACGTCCTCAACGACCCCTCCCACCCCACGTGCCTTACGCATGGTCATCCACTTGGCGGTCCAGTCGAGCAACCCTTCCTCTCCTGCCAGAGGCAGGTTTTTCACAGGACCAAAACGCGCAAAGTGATCGGGCAACGCCGAATAATCCCCGAGAGTTAACGACACATCCTTACTCTCAAGCGGAGGCTCATCGAGATCGTGCACAGAACCCGTGATAAGCTTCTCATCATCCTGACAATACTGAGGTTTCCATGAGGTTGGGCAAAAGATCCCCATGGCGAGGTAACGCGACTTCAGGGACACATCCTGAGGGTTGGCCTTGATGTGTGCAGCAAGTAAGGTTTGAGCACGATGGCATGCCGTATCTGTAAAGTAGGAATGTTCAAGATAATCAAAGGCATACAACTTATTCTCGCACATTATTACAATGCTCAGAGATACAACAATAAACAACGTGGTGGAGAGAGTGTAATTCATGATGTAGTCGCGCTTTTTTCAAGATATTCAACAAAGAGAAGGAGGATAGGAGCGCCTGTTTAAACAGGCGCTCCTATCCTCCTTCTTACTATTCACAACACGTGCGAAGTACGCAAGATCTGTTAGATTCTTGATTGATAAATCATACTCTGAGGTCGTGTACCTGGCAGCCCCTGCAAGGGCAAGTGAAGCTGACCATCATGTGAGGATGGCCCCGACAAACCAAGCAAATGTGGCGATGTAAACCTGCGCACTGCGTGAGCGACCCAGCGGGTCTTGTCTTTCCAGTGTACAATGGTTCTTCCCTGGAGAGGATCTGCTCCATTTTCAAGCAGTTGTACGCCAATTGCACGATACACCCTGCTCGCCACAAGGATCGCAAAACGACTCCGTGATGGAATGTAATGCAGCCCCATATCTGCGCTGGCGTAGTAGGTGTCAGCCATCGCCAACAGGTCGGATACCACACGTGAGAGCGCCACACGATCCACATCGAGATTCAACACCTGCTCTGGATGTATGCCCTCTCGCAGCAAGCGAGTTTTTGGCAAGTATGTACGCCCCATGGAGGCATCCTCTGCCACATCACGACAGATGTTTGTGAGCTGCATCCCAATGCCAAGATCGACGGCAAATGGGAAGGCATCCCTGTCAGGTACACCCAACACAGAACACATCATCAAACCCACAGTGCCCGCCACACGATAACAGTAGCGCAACAGCTCCACATCATCCTGAACGCAGACTTCATCAAGATCCGAGCGCACGCCAATGATCAGTTCTCTGGCCACGTCCAGATCGAGGTCCACACGCTCGGACATCTCCAGAAACTGCGACATAAACGGATCCGCGTCCATCTCTCCCGAGAGCTGAGACTCCAGCGCCCAGAGACCACCATAAGCCTCCTCCAACGAGGAGGCTTCATCCGCAGTATCATCCACAAGACGACAGAATGCATACAACAACGCCGCATCATCATGCGTCTCGGGAGCGAGGAACTGCGCCGCCCAGCGGAAGGAGCGCGCCTTTTGCTCCAACACTTTGCGACTGTCCTGAATGATAGTCTCCTCGTTTTTCGTCTCTCTAGAAAACACTTTAAAACCTTGTAAAGATTACAAAATCAACACACACAACACGACTCTACTCTGCCGCAGGTTGTTCTTTCTTCTTGCTCTTCTTCGCCTTTGGCAACTCCACAGGCTGCTCCGATTTGGGGACAAGATGATCAAGCACCTTGGCCGTGGAGAGCACACCAGGAAGACCTGCGCCAGGGTGTGTACCTGCGCCCACAAAGTACAGACCATCCACATCTTCAGAGCGGTTATGGAAGCGGAAGTACGCTGACTGCGACAACGTGGGCTCTGGACCAAATCCAGCACCATCAATACTTCTGAGCTCATGCTCAAAGTAATCAGGAGTCACACAGAACTTCACCGTCAGATTCTCTTTCAAGCCTGGAATGTACTTCTCATCAAGATAGTCGAGGATCTTGTCCATGTAACGCTCTTTCTCCTCTTCCCAGTTAATATCACTGCGATTGTTGGGCACTGGAGAGAGCACATAGAACGCTTCATGACCTTCTGGTGCCATGCTCTTGTCCGAACGTGTCGGAGCATGCAGATAAAGTGAGAAGTCATCCGCAAGCACATGCTTGTTGAAGATATCATCCAGCAGCTCTCGATAACGAGGCCCAAGAATAATCGTGTGGTGAGCAAGATCAGGATAGGTCTTCTTTGTTCCAAAATAAATCACAAACAGGCCCATTGATGGCTTCACACGCTCAACAGCCTTATCCGTATGCTTCTTACGATGCCTCGGGTCAATCATATGACGGTAGGTAAACAGAGGGTCCGCGTTCGACACCACAAACTGAGCAGCGATACGTTCGCCTGACTCAAGACGAACACCTGTCGCCACACCATCCTCATCCACCTCGATCTCTTCCACAGGTGAGTTCACACGCACCTCGACATCAATGTCTTCAAGCAATTGCACGAGCGCCTTCACAATGGAGGTCGTACCACCCTTGGCAAAGTGCACGCCCCACTTGCGCTCCAGCCAGTGAATCAACATGTAAATGGAGGTTGTCTGGAAGGGGTTGCCACCCACCAACAAGGGCTGGAATGTGAACACCTGACGCAAACGCTCGTCCTTGATGTATTTTGACACCAGACCATACACGGTGCGGTAGTTCTCAAGCTTGAAGATCTGCGGGAGCACCTTGAGCATGTCAGAGAGCTTATCAAAAGGTACATCCGCAAGTTGCTCGTAACCCACCTCAAAAATACGACGGGAGTGCTCGGCAAGCTTACGATATCCCTCCACATCATCAGGGTTAAAATCCTTGATCTGATCGGTCAAACGCTCTTCCTCACCGACATAATCAAAGCGCGTACCATCGTTAAATTCCACGCGATAGAACGGGTCAACGGGCATGACCTCGTAGTAATCCTCCCAGTTCTTTCCCACCAACTCAAAGAGCTCTTCAAACAGGTAAGGTGCGGTGATTACAGTAGGACCAGCATCAAACGTGTAGCCATCCTTCTTAAACACACTGGCTCGCCCGCCAGGCTGATCGCGCGCCTCAAGAACAACCACAGGGTATCCCTTCGCTCGCAACCTGACTGCAGCAGCCAAACCACCAAAGCCAGAGCCGATCACAACCACAGGATCTTGTTTTTGCTGTACCTTCGCCATTCTATCCTCATTCGCAATGGGCACACATCAATGTGCCACTTATCGCTTTTTAAATGTGCACTCACAACACGTCATTCACAGCGTGCCACATGCACTTACAAATTCACATAAGGCAATCTATTACTGCCTCATACCTTGAAAATATTGAACTCTTTGGATGCTTACTCTGATGCGTTCAACTACTTAGTTGCACCTTGCAACAGATAGACTCTCATGTACAGATGCATTCCCACAAAACAACCGCTTGCTGTAACGTGCAACCCGCCAGAGCGCCTCATCGCAAACTAGGATGCACCAGACAATCAATGGGTGCGGAGGTGGTCATTTTTCTTGCTCAAGCACGCGTTTCAAGCGCCTGTTTTCGCACCTCGGGCAACCTCCACCATGGCGCGCTTGGCGCAGCATGATGCTCCAGGTGATATCCAAAGTGATAGCAAGTTAAAAAGGATAACCACGGGCTGTAATTATTGCTCCTGGCACGATGGTCATCAGGATACCCCCCCTCCTCTCGATGCGGCAGATAGGTCCCAAAATAAAACAACTGCACCGTACTCAACAACGAGGGCAACACCCAGAACACAACCAACTTGACCTCTGACACGCCTACAAGGTGAGCAAGAACATTAAAGATCAACGCCATGCCCACAAATTGCACCACGCTCAGGTAGTTCCACATAAAGCTAAAATACCACGCAAAAAAGCCGCGACGCTTACCATCATGAAAGTCAGGATCGTCACCACTGCGCGCAGGATGATCATGGTGGGCCTGATGGGCCGCCTTGAGCTTCCTCAACGGAAACAACGCGTAACACCACAACGCAACCTGACCAAGAATTGAGTTCACCGTCTGATTCCCCCAACAGGCCACTCCATGCATCGCATCATGAGCTGTGATAAACAGGCCCGTGTACAAAAACATCTGCACGATCACAACCACAGGAGCATACGCCCAGCTGACACCATCACCCCATGGCACCACACCAAGAGCGCTGATCAGCAAACTTGCCCATGCAACCAAAATCAACACACCGATAAGCGCGCCAAAAAAAGAATCTATCCCCCTCAACTCAAAAGGATATTTAACCCTATCCATAACACCTCAAACCCTGTCATTCATGACACCCAGGACGGAGTTCAATGCCCCCTGAAAGACACCTCGCACAAGGTGCCCTCTGTTCTCTGACGAAACCCACGCAGGCTTGATCAACTCAAGCTTGTGACGCCCTTTCAAGCGCACCAACATCAACGCCATCGCCTCCATTAATTGCGTATGGCTCAACTGGTCCGACAAATACCCTTGCCACAGATGATCGGGCCACTCAAAAAATGCCTGATAAAATGCATCAAGCTCACGTAAACCCATGCCCAACAAAAGCTCCATACCATACATATAAAGCTCGCGCTTTAACCGAGCCTCCTCGGGCCACACCACCTTCCACGCACGGGACGACAACGCCATCCCCCTGAACCCATCCTTCTCGATCAAGTCCATCAGACAATGTGCCACATCAGGCGCACGCGAAAGCGCGCCTGCAACCTGATAACCTGTCGCAGGATGCACCATGCTCGCTGCCCCTCCATACCCAAGCGTGCGCTGTGAAAAATCGGGGAGATTGTGCCCCATGGGGATCACACAACGTTCACACGCAAGCGGCTCATCAAGCACCACGCCCTCTCGCTTTAACCTGCGCTCCAAACGCTGCTGCAACTCCTCCATCAACATGCCTGGCCTCGCCACAAGCGAGGTCTCCTCCACAAAGACCTCATCTTCGGACAACTGCATCCCATAGAGAAAGCTTGGTTTTTCGTTCAGTCCATCGACATCTGCACTGGCGCCTGCGGCGCTCCTCCAATCCATCAACCGCATCGATGACAACCACCCTTTGGGTGCGCTCTTCACCCGTGCATGCACACCATACGCGATCTGATAGCCAGGATTTGTACCAGGCTGGCGACGCACAAACCGTGGCTCGTTTCCAGTCGCATCAATCACAAGATGAGCCCGCAGATTCCGGGGAGCGCCCTCCGCATCAGAGCGCAGCTCCACTGTGCTCCACAACGAATCATGACGCACCGATGTCACCTTGCCCACAAGCTTTACCCCATCAGCCTCCTCAAAACGTCGCACAAAAAGTGAGCTCATCGCCGCGTTGTCCACCTTCACATAGGTGCGCCCCAACGCCCTTGGACGTTGCTCCGACGGGAGGATAATCTGTGGTTGAGTATAGGTATGAGAGACGCACGCGAGCAGCTCCTCATCAAAGGCAAGCTCGTCTTGCCACACCCCAAAGTTATTCACCCACTCCACTGGCCACACAGGAGACACTAGCGCCACTTTTTTGGCTGCGCCAGCAGCCTTAGCTCGCCTGGCGAGCGCCGTTGCCAGCGAAAGTCCGGCAGGACCAGCACCGATAATGATGATTGAATAATCTTGAAAATCCATAAGCCAATCCCTTTGGGGTGTACACTATTCTTACCTGAAGTGGTGTTCACACAACACACAACATATGCGCATGAGCGACAGGTTTGATGCAACCACATGCAAAGTAGTTGCGCTAAAAACTATGCACCTCACGAGCAATGTGCATCATCAAAGTGAAGAATCACAGACACGCCACACTGACGTTCTGGCACAAGGAGCACACCATACATGAGCGAATTAATTACAATATCTCACCCCGAGAGGTTATTAAGCAGGGATCTCCTGAAGAAAGAAGGAGGGTTCTTGTGGTGGTATCTGGATCTGGTCAACGATCAAGGCGATGGCGCCGTGTTAATCTGGTCATGGGGCCTCCCATTTCTTCCTGGTATTGCATCGGGCGCACGCAAGGGCGAACCCGTTAAACCTGAAGAAAGACCAAGCTTGACCATTGCGATTTACAAGAGCTTCAAGCTTGAGTGTTACACTTTGCAAGAGTACGAGCCCTCAGACACAAGCTGGAAAACACATCAATATCAATCCGATCCAAACGCACAGACATGGATATTTGGAGAAAACCAGATGCGTGTCTGGCGTGTTGACAACGACGTGATGGTTGAGGCCGATATTCATGAAAAGATCCCTGGCAGCATGCACAAGTTGGTGGGGCACATCAAACTCAAGGGCATTGCACGCACACAGGGGCCAGAGCTTGCGCGAGGACATGATCCAGCGCATGACTGGACCCCCTTGATGGGACCAGCATCAGGCCAGCTTGACCTGTACCACGGCGCAGTGGAGTACCACATTCAGGGGCGAGGCTATCACGACCGAAATGGGGGCGAAAACCCATTGCATGAGCTTGGGTTCAAGCGATGGATCTGGGGCAGGATTCCAGGACAGGATCGCGAGTACATTTATTATATTTTATGGCCACACAACCATGCAAAGCCAAGGTGTGTGGGCATGGAGATCCTTGATGATGGCACCACGATCCTGCATGAGGATCTGGAGGTTCGCCAACATGATCGCAAACGCGAGCTTGCAGGCATGTGGTGGCACAAGTCACTGGAGCTTTTTAGTGATGGTGAGAAATGGGGCGAAATTACGGTGCAATCTATCGTTGATAATGGTCCGTTTTATTTGCGTTTTTTCATCGAAGCGAAGTTTCACAACGAGAGCTACACAGGAATTGCTGAGGCATGCGATCCCCGAAGGGTTGATCTTCCACAGCACCGACCGCTGGTACAGATGCGCGTGGGCAAACCTGAGCAAGACTCAATCTGGAGGCCACTGTTTACAGGTCCACGCCAAGGGCGCGTGGAGCGTCTGATTTCTCAATTCTTACCAGGGAACGCACCATGAAGATGATCAAGGCAGTTGCAATTGCAGGAGCGTGTTTGAGCGGTGTTGCGCTGGGCATGACCGTGGTCAACAGCCTGACATGGCCACGAGGAAAACGACGCGGCAGGATGCCATCAAGACGCAATGTCTCGATCTTGATCCCTGCACGCAATGAATCAAACACCATTGAAGCGTGTGTGCGCGCCGCACGTGATTCGGAGCATCCTGTAGCAGAGGTCATTGTATGTGATGATCAGAGCACCGATGGCACAACCGAAATTTTGCAGCGCATGCAAGAACGCGAGCCAGCGACAAGACATAGAGCCCCTCTGAAGGTCATTCAGGGCACGGGCCTACCTGATGGATGGGCAGGCAAACCACACGCATGCCACAACCTGTACAAGGCCGCACAGGGCGACGTGCTACTGTATATTGATGCCGATACATTCATTGATTATGAGGGAGTATCACGTATTGCGAGCTTATTTGCAGAGTTGGACGCAGATATTGTCACAGCCGTACCAAGGCAAATCACAGTGGGTGCGGCAGAGAAGCTCATTCTACCGTTACTGCACCTGACATACACGAGCTGGTTCCCGATCTTTTTGACCTGGCGTAGCAAGGATCACCGTTTTCTGGCGGCCAATGGCCAGGTCATGGCAATCACCCGAGAGGCATACGAAGAGACAGGGGGGTTTGAGGCCATCAAGGCAGCGCTTGTGGATGATATGGAGCTATGCAAGCGCGCCAAAAAGATGGGCTATCGCGTGGTATTTGCGGATGGTGACAGGATCGCAGAGTGCAGAATGTACACCTCGTGGACAGAGATCTGGGAAGGCTTCTCAAAGAACATCTACCCAGGACTGGGAGCCAGCAAGGTTGGGCTTGCGGGCGTGTTAGCGCTGTATGGTGTGGCCTTTGTGAGCCCATATGTCTTGGTGTTGTTGCATCAGGCCGAGCGCCTCACAGAAACCAATAACACACTGATAAACAAAGACATTTACAACATAGCACGACTGGGACTTTTAAATAACCTCATGGTGAGGGCACTTCTTGCGAAGCGTCACCAACACAGCTTTGCGGGAGCGTTACTGCATCCGTTTGGCGTGCTGGGGTTGATGGCCATCGCGTTGAATTCAGCGCGTTGGTATGAGCGAGGACAGATCCGCTGGAGCGGGCGAGTGTATGCGTCTCAGTAGGCATGAAGCGAAGAGAGAAAGAACGGATGAAAAGTCAATGTGATGTGGTGGTAATCGGCGCTGGTGCTGGAGGTTTGGCGAGCGCGCTGAGGCTCGCCAAGAATGGGAAAAAAGTCTGTGTTTATGAGGCGATGGAGGGGCCAGGAGGAAAGATCGGCACCTCTATATTTGAAGGTGTTGAGTTTGACACAGGGCCAAGTTTGCTCACGATGCGCGAGCATGTGGAGGAGTTGTTCGACTATTGCGGCACCACCATGGAAGCGGAGCTTGAATTGGTGGAGCATGAGCCAGGGTTTCGTTATCTCTGGACGGATGGTGCAAAGTTTGATGTGTATCCAGATGTAGAGAGGACCCGTCAGGATGTCAGGGAGAGCTTTGGCAGCAAGGCGCTCGATGAGTTTGATGCATTTTTAAGCTACAGCAAAGACATCTGGGAGGCGGCATTACCAAACTTTGTAGAAGGAGAAGCGCCAAGCTTTGGCTCGATCTTGAAGTTGGGCGTCACCAAGCTCAAGGAGGTGTCACGCATTGATCCATTTCGCAGCATGTTGCAGGGGATTGAACGCCACATCAGCGAGCCGCACCTGCGCGATGTGATGATGAGGTATGCGACCTACAATGGTTCAAATGCATTGAGTGCACCTGCGACGTTGAACTGTATTGCCTGGGTTGAGCTGGGGCTTGGGGGTTATGGCATTCGAGGAGGGATGTCAGCGCTACCGCTGGCGCTTGAGCGTGTGGGCAAGAGGCTTGGCGTGGAGTTTTATTATGGCCACAGGGTGGAGAGCATTGTTGTGGACTCCAAACGAGGCGTGGAAGGCGTCAAGGTAAGGACGCCACAAGGCGATACGGATGTGGTGAGGGCGACGAAAGTGGTGGTCAACGCAGATGTGGCACACCTCAAGCAGAGTTTATTAGGAGAGGATGTTCACCATGGCATGGGTGAAGATCTGACCCCATCGATGTCGGGGTGGACAGCGATTCTTAAGGCCCGTGCTCGCGAGGATCGCGCATCACACACGGTGTTATTTCCCGAGCGCTACCGCGACGAGTTTGAAGATATATTTGAGCGAAACAGGCCCCCAAAAACGCCCACAATATACATGTGCGATCAGAGCAAAGCGCATGGCCGAGAGGGATGGGATGATGGCACAGTGCCAGTGTTTGTGATGGCCAATGCCCCGTGTGAGCCAAGGGAGGAGAGGACACAGACGGATGAATACTGGAGCAGATACAGAGAGGTTGTGACGCAAAGGATGCGAGAGTTCCAGCTGATGAAGGAGGGTGAAGAGATTGTATGGGAGCGCACACCGACACAGCTTGCAACGCAATTTCCAGGGAGTCGTGGAGCGATTTATGGGGCGGCATCCAACACGCAGACAGCGGCGTTCAAGCGTCCAGCTAATCGAGTCAAGTCGATAAAGGGGCTGTATTTGGCATCGGGCAGCGCGCACCCTGGAGGGGGCGTACCACTTTGTTTACTTTCGGGCAAAGTTGCCGCCGAGTCCGCGCTAAGCGATCGTTAAAAATTAATAGACATGTAAATTCAGAAAGTTGCGGCACTTTTTGACAATTCGTGAGAATAAAAATCAGTATATTGCTAAATTTTTACACAAATATTGAATAAATGAGGTATATGTATCGTCTAAGTCAGATAGTTTACCGGTATTCAACCCCCATAAACTCTGGTAGAATGAGACGTTGCAAGATGCGCAAGCGCGCATCCTCAGGCGATCACGAAACAAGCGCAATCATCTTGGCTCCTGAACTTCACGAGACCAATGCCCGACACAATCTCACATCTTACGGTCACAGATTTAAATCCGACGGACATCACATTAGAGATGATGTTAAAGAGGCTCTCCAGGATGGGAGGGTATATTCTGACGATATTGAACCCAGATGGTTCGATTCGTTATGAGTCACCAAGCATCCTGAAGCTCACTGGAATGGATTCGGAGAGTTATGTGGGAAAGTCCTCCATGGAGTTCATCCATGAGGAGGATCGTCCACGCATTATCAAGCTCTTAGATCAGATGTACCGCACGCCTCAGAGGTTTCGTGCGGAGAATGCGGTATACAGGTGGCGACACAAGCAAGGCCACTGGTTGCATTTAAGCAGCGCAGGTTTTTTAATTCGGGACAAGGGGACGCCTACGGGCATTTTAATCGTCTCACATGATTTGACGCCCTATGTAGGAAAGATACAAGATATGGAGGAGCAAAAGCGCTTACTCCAGCAGGACGTAGATCGCCTCCAGGGGGAGTTAAAGCGTGTGAGCAAGGCGAGGCCACGCCGTGAAGATGAGCTTGGCAGCGCACGTACAACTGCACAGTTAAACAGGCTACAACGTAACAGGATCAAGCTCTTTGACCACGATCTCAGGACCCCACTCCACACCATCCAGGGGTATGTAGAGCTGTTGCTTGAGGAGCATGAAGAGGGTCCAAAAAAGGACGACGCTCGACTGGGTACGCAGGAGCTCTTACGTGTACGTCAGGCGACACAGCAGCTTCACAACCTGATCGAGCGACTTGTTGAGCTGGCCCGTTATGAAGAGGAAGACATGGACCTGCATCTTGAGCAGGTCAAGCTGGCAGAGCTGTGTCATGACTTTGAAGAAGAGCTTGGTAGCCCGATGGAAATTCAGTGGGGAGAGCGCATGCAAGACATCGAGGTCTACACGGATCGAGAGAAGTTGCATGCCACACTGCTAGATCAGGCGCACTACCTGATTGAACAGGGCTCTCCATTGCGCCTTGGCATCAGGCAGACAAGGAACAGCGTCACCCAGATTTACTGGAGCATTCCCAACACGACATTTGAGGATCAAACCCTTGAGCATCTGAGCAAGGTCTTCAGTGAGTCCTTTACACTCGACGCCTTTGCATGGGGGCGAGATTACCTGCCCCACTACCTTGGGAAACAGCGCATCAAGGCGCTTGGCGGAGATATTTGCATCAGAGTTCGTGCAACAAAGGATATTTGCTGGAGCAACAACCTGAGCACCTATGAGCCTGAAACCTATCCCAAGGCACACGAGGACGCCAGCCAGCAGAGCACACAGCAGCACACACCAGACATCATCTTTATTGGCAGCGATCCCATTCATCGTGAAATGTTGCTCACCTGGGCAGAGTCAAAAAAGCTAAGCTTTCACAATACGATTCAGCCCCAGGAAGTCTTTCCATTGATTCAGAACAAGGACAATGAGTCCACCTCACTGATCTTGCTCGACGTGCTCGACACCCACTTTGATGGATGGCAAACGCTCATCAACCTGAGTGAAGCAGCCATTCACCACAACATCTCCCCGATCGTCTACGCCGCGCTTGACGACCAGGTGCTGGCACACGAACTTGGCGCACATCACTGCATCAATAAAATGCACTCCATGGAAGAGATTCAGGCCCAGCTAGAGAGTCTCTTTAAAAAGTGATCGTAACCATGTGTTTTTCACAAAAAGGTCGCAAGTAGGGTTGACGTCACTGCTCATCCACCTAAAGTGAGAGTAGTGAAAAACAAACACAGGAGGCGTTGACATGTCCTCCCAAAAAGTGTTCAAGCGCCTACAACATGTCAAATCGTGTGACGATATTAGTTGTGTTGAGAGTCACGCAGACCCTCATTTAGACATAATTCTCAAGAACCACACAGCAAACATACAATACAATATAGAATCAGGAGATAACTCAATGAGAAAGATATTACTCGTTGAAGACAATGAGATGAACCGCGATATGTTGGCTCGACGTCTCGCACGTAGGGAGTATGAGGTTATTGTTGCGGTGGACGGTCAGGCAGGTCTTGACATGGCCCGTGAGCATAAACCTGACCTTATCCTGATGGACCTCAGCCTCCCTGTCATGGATGGATGGACAGCAACAGGCAAGCTCAAGGCCGATGAAACCACACGTGACATCCCCGTCATTGCGCTCACCGCGCATGCCATGACAGGCGACCGTGAGAAAGCCCTTGAAGCAGGCTGCGACGAGTTCGACACCAAGCCCGTGGAGCTCAAGCGACTCCTTGGCAAGATCGAAGACTTGCTCGCCTGAACCTGCAAAGAAGACACAAAAAAGCCGCGATACTCTTTCAAGAGTATCGCGGCTTTTTTGTGTCTTCTTCTTCACCTCACAACAGAGGTTCAAAAAACTCAATCCCTTCAACCTCGCCCTTACCCTGACGAATCAAGCGAGGAAGGTCTTCCGAGAAGTCAATCACGGTGGTGGGCTCGGGGAACAGGTAGCCACCGTCAATCACCAGATCGATGGCGTGCCCATAGGTGTCCTCGATGGTCCACGGATCGGGGATCAGCTCACCATCAGCCAGTGTCGCGCTGGTGGTCGCCAGGGGCGAGCCAAGCGCCTCCACAATGGAGAGTGGAATGGCGGCATTTGGCACCCTGATGCCCATGGTTTTGCGCTGCTTACGCATGGAGCGAGGTGCTTTTTTGGTGGCCTCCAACACAAACGTGTAAGGACCAGGGAGCAGACGCCTCATGGTTCTGTATGCGTAGTCCGAGATCAGAGAATACTCGGAGATGTTGCTCAGACTGCTGCAAATAATAGAGAGCGGCGCATGATCAGGCGCTTGCTTGATCTCGGACACCAGGCGTTCAAGACGCTCCACAGCCTTCATATTCAGGACATCACATCCGATGGCATACACGGAGTCTGTGGGGTAGGCGATAATCCCACCCTTTTTAAGCACCTGAATGATACGATCTACCTTTCGAGGCTGAGGATGCTCAGCGTTTACCTCAAGAATCATAAGAGCAACACCATGTGATTTAAGGTGATGTGTGTCAAACACACATCACGCGTGAAGAGCCTGGCATCAAAAGACGCCCTCGTTCAGAACACCTGCCTTCACAAGCGATGCTTAAAAAATCATAAGAAAGCATGTGAAGACAGGACCTTATAGTGAGAGACATCAACAAGGTCAACACAGAGCCCGAAGAATAGAGGGAGCGGCGACGTGGATATCATTGTGATATATAGTTACATCACACTCTAGATTTTCAGTTTTGGCTTCTCGGGGTGGGCACGGTAGAAAAGAAGCATTTTACCAATGCGTTGAACGAGTTGCGCGGAGTTTGTGTCATGGATCGCCTTGGCGGTATCTTCCATGAAAGAGGTTTCATGGACCTTGACTTTAATGAGTTCGTGCGCGAGCAGAGCGCTCTCAACGTTTTCGAGCAAATTCTCTGACACACCTTTTTGCCCAACCATCACAACAGGTTGAAGCGAGTGGCCAAGACTTTTCAAACGCTTCCTTTGACTACTGTCAAGCTTTGAGCCATAAAGGTGGATAAGGTTGTTGTTTTCGGAGTTCATGGTTTGTCCTTGTAAAAGAAAACGCCACAACAAGTGGAAGAAGAGACGAATCCCTCTTAACAACCGTTGCAGTGTTCGTTATGCTAGCGTGCCTTTGATTTGGAACAGGTCACTTGACTTCACGTCACAAATCAACGACAAGCCACACTACTTAGGCTGTGCCCCCCCTGGGCGTCAAGTTCAAGCGCATCCAGGGGATTATTTTTACGATTATGAATGTATCCACCTCGACGGGGTCACTCAGGTGAAGCAGTGTCCAATATGCGGTTCAAAGTTTTCAGGAGCAGAAGCATTCTGCCCTCACGATGGAGCACGTCTCCTTGAAGCCGAGCAGCCCGCTCAGCTTTTAGGCAAGATGCTCCACGACACAGTAAAACTGGAGAACCTACTCTACAAAGACGCCTTTGGCGAACGTTACTCTGGCCGCCTCAACAGCGGTGAAAGTGTAAAGGTGACTGTATTTAATCAGGCGTTTGTGCCTGATGAAACCAGAGTCGCCTCACTGGTCACGACCAAAACACTCCTCGATGAGCCACTCCCCAAAGCTATCGCCCCCACACACAGTTGGGACTTACAAAGCACTCCTGCCTACCTGATCGAAGGGCTCCCAAGCGGTCCATCACTTCAGGTCCTCATGAGCGAGCGAGGTACACTTGACTGGCGCACTGCCATCAAGTTGACCTGCGCCACAGCACGAGCGCTGGAATGGATGGATGGCCAGGGTGTGCTCCACAGGTGCATTCAACCTGACAGCATCTCCGTCACACACATCAAGAAAGGATCTGTACACCTTGGCGAATGGGCGCTCGGCGTGCTCGCGCACAAGGAAGCTCCACTTGAAGCGATCGAACTGGGGAACCTCATCTCGGCAGCGCCCTACATGGCCCCCGAGGTTATCGAAGGCAGCCCTGCCGATCGTCGCAGCCTGATCTATTCTCTGGGCATCCTCCTCTACGAGATGCTCACAGGCAAGAACCCCTACAAGACTCAACAAACCGCAGACACGCTCAAGCGTCACCTGCGTGAGAAGCCCGTCAAGCTCTCCATCAGCTACGAGGGAGAACCCCTCCCCCCTGCCCTTGATGATCTGCTTGATGTCATGATCGCAAAACAGCCAGAACAGCGTTTTCAGGCCCTTGGTGCGCTTGTCAACGCCCTGAGCTCCCTGCTTGATGATGGCACCTCTGCACAGGACTTCCCTGAGCCAGAGCGCGATAGCAGTAACACCTCGATCACCGTCTCTGCTGCCGCTGCCGAGGACGTCAAAAAGGACGACGAGCCCCCAAAACAAACAACCAGAGACTCGGGTGGCAACAAGACTCTCCTGTTCATCTCTGCCGAGGATGTCAAAAAGGCTCGCGAAGCCGACCTTGCATCCAAGGCTGCCGAGGAAGACAAGAGCAACACCCCTGAAGAAGAACCAAAAAAAGAGGAACCCAAAGAAGACGCGGCCACGCAGGATAGCACCCCTGAAGCTGCCCCCGTCGAAGAGGTCGAGGACTCCGAAAAGCCCACGCTTCAAATGGACTCCAGCATCCTCGATCAGGATAAAAAAGAAGAGGCCGAACCCGTTGCTGTTGCAGCCGAACCCCCTCTTAAAAAGAAAAAGAAGAAAAAGAAGAAGTCCAAGGACACCATCAGGCTCAGCGCCAATGACCTCCCCGACACAAGCAATCAGGTCTCCATTGATGATCCTGAAAGCGAGGTCACCGATGACAGTGATGAGAACGCCTCCTCCACCATCGTGATCTCCAAAGACTTCTCTGATGAGGTGGATAACATCGCATCAACTTCGGACGAAAACACAGGCGCATCCTCAACCTCTGACACAAGCAAGGACGACGAGACATCTGAAGCCCCTGCCAAGATCGAGATTGATAGCAGCCTGCTTGAAGAGCCCAAAAAAGAAGAGAGCAGCAAGTCCTCCATCATCATCGAAGACACCCTCAAGGAAGAAGCGCTCGCGCTCCCTTCCGCGGAAGAGGACAAGGAAGATGCATCAGCCCCCAAGGAAGACGATGCGCAACCTTCCGCCCCAACCTCCTCTGCTGAACCCTCCGAGGATGAATGGTTCAACAGCGACTCCGAAAAAGCGTGGGATAACGAAATCCACATGGAGCACGCCGAGCGCACTGACAAGAAATTCAAGACCTACCTCATCGTAGCTCTCGTCATCTTTGTCATTGCGATCATCATCGGCGCGATCATGATCGCCACCACGCCAGAAGAAGAAGCCGAGGCATCCCTCACACAGGAGCAAACCCCTGCAACGATGCTCGCTACACTCACTCCTTCTCTTTCTGAGTCTTTGAATATGACGACTTGACCTCGTCGACCACATCCTCAAGATCCACATCTGGAGGCAGCACCTCCACACCCAGATCTTTCTCGACACGCTCCCAATCCACCTTGGAGAGCGCGTCGGCATTTTCTTGCTCATTCAAAAAGCCTCGCGCGCTTGCATCTGCCAACACCAGGGCATAACGCTGCCGCCTCGCTGCATCCACTAGCCGACTTTGCTTCATCAGCGCCTTGAAGTCTTCCTTACGAATAAAGTCCGCTGCGCTTGCATGACTGCGTAACTTGACACGTGCAGGCTCACTACGCCCTGCAAGCTCCGCCACACGCACTGCCGCCTGCAACTCCTTCACATGTGGAAAACGCCACGGCGCAAGCACATCATACTGCTCCACAAAGTGCGTGGACTCACCATCCCTCAGGTGCATGCGATCCTCGGGATCGAGGCTCTCCAGAGGGCCATGAAGAAAGTTCACACATACCGCCAGAATGTACACAATCAACAGCGCCTTGACGCCACCAAGTAACACACCACCTAGCCTGTCCAGACCTGACAACGTATCACTTGTCTTACGCATAAGGTGAATCATCAAGCTACCCGCCATGGAGACCCCAATGTAAATAAGGACCGCAGCAAGGATCATTGAGCCAACCTCAACACCAGGTGATGCCACGACCTCCTGCCTCTCCAACCAAAGCTCTCGAATCACTCCAGAGACAGGCGCGGTCAACACAAACACACATGCCGCCGCGACGACGCGTAGCAATTGCCCCGTGAAGCCCGAACGCCACCCAAGGTAAACCATGATCAAAGCAAGACTAATAAAGATGATATCAAGAATCATAACGCCCAATAACCTGTGAAATTTTGGTGCTCCAACTCCCCACATTATAATAAGACTCAGGGTGTGAACACTTTATTCTCCAGCACAAAAAAGAGAGCCCCCACGCGGCGAGTAGCTGGCTAGCCAGCTACTCGCCGCGTGGG
>CATLTV010000100.1 GCA_950059285.1 uncultured Pseudomonadota bacterium
CCGCCTCTTGTTTATGTTCTTGTGCTCATACGTTCGTTAGTTACGAATAAAGAGCCACTTCACACCCTTGCCAAGGCCATAAAAAATCCAACCCAACGGACCAGGCTTGACTCGCTCCTCAAGACTTACATTGATTGTGGCAAAGCTTGTCTGCTGTGTCAGCAATCTCATCTGGCCTTCGATACGTTCAAGCTCGGTGGTCACACGTGCGAGCTCTTTTTCGACCTCAAGCACTTCCTTGACTGATGTACTCTGATTCACGAGCTCTGTGAGCCTGTGCCTCATCTTTTTGAGGTTTTGAATCCTGATTTGGGTGTCCACATAACGCGATGTGGCATCCACGACCGAAACATACTTGGAAGAGACTTTTCCAAGCTTGGAGACCTCCTCAAGCGCCTCGTCAAGTCGGTCTGTAGGCACAAGGATCGTCGCGCTGTCAGTGCTCTCATTTTGCATATACCCGCCCATCGCATCAGCCAGAGCACCAATCGTCTCGACCGTACTGGGGAAGTCATCCTCATCATTAAGCTCAAGCGTGAGCCGCGCGTTACGAATCAATTTACGTGAAGTATCAACAGGTTGCTTTGGCGACTCCTGAACCTTTGCACGAGCAGGTGCAACATCCGCAGTTGTCCCAGTTGAACGTGATATCGTGGTGCCCTCTGACTCGAGAGCCACACCATCAGCCTGTACATATGCGGCTTCAACATCATAGTAATTACCGCCACCATACGGGCTATTTTCCAACTGATAGGCACTCGGCGCCGACTCATGTACCCTGCCTCCAGAGGAGCATCCCATGGACACGAGCACACACAACATCACCATCAAACCACGCACAAACTTCGTAACCAAGACAACCTCCATCCGTTTGCTCAACTTCACAAAAAGCGCATGACGCACTGTACATGACGAGAAACGTAGCGCATCACCACAAGGATCTAAATTTCTTTGGCGCTCATGAAATTCTACTTCGCAATAAACACTTTCTTGGGTGATACCAGTAATTTGTCAGCCTTTTTATCTTTCGCAATACCGATACCCACAAGCTCTTCATCGCCATTAAGCAGCGCAACAAACCCCATGGGTACATCGTCCTCATCAAAGCTCACAAGGACACTTTGCCCCATCGAGATCTTCTCGAGTTGTTGTGTAGTGAGCGTAAAAGCGGGGAGCGATGCAACCATCTGAGCAGGTGTCATCAACACATCAAGCGGGAACGATTCCTCCTGCTCCTTGCGTTGTTCAAGCTCTTCCAGAGTAACAGCGTTGTCACACAGGAACGAGCCCACTTGCACGCGGTGAATACGAGTTGTGTGTGCAAAACTCCCAAGGTCTTGCCCAAGGTCTCGCACAACGCTCCTCACATATGTACCTGAACTGCAACGCATTTTAAGCTGCGCCCTTGGCGCATCAAAAGAGAGCAACTCCAGAGACTTGACCTCCACAGGTCGTGCGGGAATCTCAAACTCTACACCTGCGCGCGCAAGTTCGTGAGCACGCTTCCCATCAATACGAATCGCAGAATACTTTGGAGGTCGCTGCATAATCGGGCCACGATATGCATCAAGCGCCTGCTCAAGCATTTCACGTGTCACATGTTCTGCCGAACCTGTGCGTATCACCTCACCACTGGAATCGTCCGTGGTTGTCTCAGAGCCAAGCTCAAGCTCAAACTCATACACCTTCTCATCAAGAATGAGAAAGTTCGCAAGCTTGGTACAGTGCCCGAGTGTGATGGGCAGCAGCCCAGTCGCATCAGGATCAAGTGTCCCCGTGTGCCCTACCCTGCGCGTACCCGCCAACCATCGGACCTTGGACACCACATCATGGCTAGTCATTCCAGCATCTTTGTTGATGAGTAAAAGCCCTGAAATACCACTGTCGTTGCGTTTTGATCTTCGCCCCATAAACAGGAACCCTTTTTGTTATGAATGTCTTGTATACGTTGTATTACGCCACAAGGTCGTAAACTGACCCGGCCAGGGTGTGCATGGTATGGGCCTGAGCGCCCCAGGGCGCTCAGGCCCATACCATGCACACCCTGGCGTGGCACAACATGTATGAAAAATGTGTTATGAAGCGCAGTGTTGCGTGAGCGCACCCATCGAAGCTTTTTATAGCCTGGAGGATACAAATGGCGTCTTAACTACTTGCCCTGTGCATCAACTAGCCTGTCAAGAGCCTCGGCAAGCTGTGCATGCACCGAATCTGCTGAGCCAAGGATGGTGCATCCAGCGGCGTTGTGATTACCACCACCACCAAATTGACCTGCCAGCTCAGCTGCGTTGACGCTACCACGAGAGCGGAAGGAGATCTTCCACGAAGGAGTGGACTGCTCATCCGTTGCGGCTTCCTCAAAGAGTTGAGCCGCAATTTCAACGCCTGCAATGCTTCGTGCGTGGTTGATAAAACCATCGGTAAAGCTTGTGAAATCCATCGACTCAAAGTCAGGACCAAGCACATCTCGGAACATCTGTCGCTCCAATCGAATGCTCGCCAAATTTCCAGAATCAGAGACATTGAGCGTGGAGAGAGACTTACCAAGAAGCTTCATCTTTTCAACAGGTTGACTCTCATAAATCTGACTTGTCATATCCCACGGATTGATGCCGACCTTGAGCAACTCGCCTGCGATCTGAAAGGTTGTGGGTGATGTGCTGGAGTAGCGGAAGCTTCCTGTATCCGTGAGTACACAGCAATAAAGACATTTGGCAATCTCGAGATCAAGCTCAGCAGTTGACGCCACAAGAATACGGTAAATCACCTCGCCTGTGGCAGCTGCGCTTACATCACGCACATAGACCTCGGCAAAGTCGGAGTCCCATGTCTTGTGGTGATCAACCACGGCTATCTTTTTACCCAACACACCTCGTGTCTCCAGGTCATCGCCAATGCGATGGAGCTGCGCACAATCAAGAATCACAGTGACGTCGATATCTTTTTGTGCCTCGGTGAGTTCATTCACCCATCGGTCTGCTGCGGGCAAAAAACCGAAGTTAAACGGCAGTGGATGTTGGTTATAAAAGGTGACCTTTTTACCAAGCTTTTCCAGCAAGAGCCCCATGGCTAGAGTCGATCCCACGGCATCGCCATCGGGATAGGTATGAGATACGACCAGGAAGGACTCGTTTTCATCCACGAGCTTCAAGAATTCCTGCACGCTGGTGTCCAGGGAGGTTACTGATTCTGAGGTATGCATAATAAGGGGACTCCCTGACAGGCGCTCAAACGGACTGAGCAGATTTTTTCATAAGCAGAGTATGCTCTTCAAGCAATACCTGCATCCTGTGAAAAAGCAAGAATTATCAGCCCAACAGACGAGCATCCGCCCTACTGCTCTTCCTCGTCAGCCTGACCATGAAGCGCTTCCTGGAGCAGGTCTTCCATGCGACGACCACGCTCAATAGACTCATCGTACTTGAATGAGAGTTCAGGCACATGCTTGATCTGAAGTTCAGACGCCACATGCTTACGCATGAATCCGCTCAATTTTTCGAGCGCTTCCTGAGCCTGCTCCTGACGACGCTGATCCTGAAGAAGCACATAGAAGACGCGAGCATAGCTCAAGTCGGGTGTGGTATCGACAGCGGTAATTTGCACGTGTTGAACACGTGGATCGCGTACTTCACTGAGCATTGCAGAGGAGATAACCTCCAGAAGTTGTTGATTAATTCTATCCGCACGTGCGTAGCTTCGCTTGTTATGTCTAGCCATGAGTGTCGTTCCTTTCTGATGATTTTAGTGGTGAATAAGTAGGTTATTGATTGATTATTTTTTGAATTGAGTACGGCGTTGACAGGCACCGACAACGCCTCGTTTACAGGCATCATCAAGACGCTTCAAGCCTTGCTGTAAGTTACGTTCTCCACCAAGACCTCGGATCTCAAGTTCACCGAGTAAAGAGCACATGGAGGGGACTTTATGATTATCACACGCAATACCTGCTTGCTGTCGAATTTGCGTAAGCGCCTGAGTAGCAGCCTGATCTTGACCACTAGAAAGCATCGCCAGAGTCTGGCAACCTGTCATCTCGGCACGAGAACAAGCAAGCTGTCCGAGCTGGACTGCACGCTGCCTGCGCACCTGGGCAGAGACAGATTCTGCCGCAGGGAGATTTGGACGAAGATAATACAGAGAAAGTGAACCACACGCGTTGATCTGATTCAATTTACAAGCTTTTTCATAAAGTTCAAAAGCTTTGCTATCATCCTTTCCTGCGCGAGTTAAACCCTTTTGATAGAGCGTCGCCAGTTCTACACACGCAGAGGGCTCCTCGGTTGCACATGCTTTTTCAAGGAGATCCACCGCCTGCACAGGAGCAGATGCTTTACTGCCTTGCTGTGAGATAAGCAAGGTCGCAAGTTGGGTGCAGCCCTTTTGAAAGTCATCCGAACACGATTTATTTGCCAACTTGAGTAGCGCATTAAAGTCTGGCTCTTGACCAGAGGCCATACTCTCACCCACACGAAGGTTCAAGAGAGCCGAGCACTCATGAGGTTGAGAGAACGCATCACATCGAGACTCCAGTAGATTTACTGCGAGTTTGGATTTTCCTTGGTACTGATAAATACGTGCAAGGTTTTTACACCCTGGGGCTTCTTTTTCTTTCTCAGGACATGATTTTTTGAACAGCTCCAGCGCCCTGTCCAGATCAAAGGAGACACCTACGCCCTGCTCAAAGTGAATCGCCGCATTATTACACGCGACGAGGTGACCCTGATTACATGCTTCAAGAAAGAGCGAGGTTGAGCGCAGAAGGTCCTCCTTCAAGCCATTGCTATTGCTGGCATATTTGGTAGCAGCAACAAAACATGCCTGTCCACCTTCCTTACAATCCTTGAGCGCCTCCGTGCAAGAAGGTGCACCTGCACAAGGATCACAACGATTGGAAGGGGGAAACAGCAGCAGAGGTTCAGGACATTGTGTAGGAGTTCCCTGGCATGAGCCATTGGACATCGTTTGTCCTTTCCAGCAACAGGCGCTGCCTTCGGACTGAAACTCTTGCCAGCTTGAGCAGATGGAAACAGCGCTTGAGTTTTGGGGTGCCTGGCTTTCGTCAGCAGTGGTGTGCTGAGATGTGGATGTACCTGATGACGATGTGTTTTGCTCGCAAGCAACCAGAGGCATGAACACAAGTGCAGTCAGGATGATGAGAAGTTCGCGGTATTGCATGTAAACGAGGGATTTGAAGTGGGGAGTAAGGGATGGAGCATGGTGCTCCAGAACGAACAAGAGCCAGGTTTACTCCATGAGTAAACCTGGCTCCAGAGCGGACATCTAATGGTATTAGAGTTTCGCTGCGACTTCAATGATCTCGTAAGCTTCGATCACGTCGCCGATCTTGATGTCATTGTAGTTCTCAAGGGACGTACCACATTCGAAGCCACTCTTGACCTCTGTGACATTATCCTTGAAGCGGCGAAGAGAACCGAGGGTGGACTCGTATACGAGTTTACCATCTCTCCAGAGTCTCGCCTTGGCGTTCCTGCGAAGGATACCAGAGGTGACATAGCAACCAGCGATGGTGCCGACTTTCGGAGCCTGGAAGGTCTCGCGAACTTCCGCCTGACCGAGGGTCTTCTCTTCCTGGATAGGAGTGAGCATACCTTCGACGAGGCCACGAATCTGGTCAATCGCATCGTAGATGATGGTGAATGTCATGATCTGGACATCGTACTTCTCGGCAGTCTCGGAAGCCCTTGGATCGGGGCGTACGTTGAAGCCGATAATCACGACGACATCATCAGAGGACGCGGCGAGGTTCACATCGTTGTTGGTGATACCACCGACGGCGGAGTGAATTGCTTCCACGCTGACTTCATCGTTACCGATCTTCTCAAAGGACTGCTTGAGCGCTTCGATGGAACCCTGCACATCGGCCTTGATGATGACCTTGAGCTTGCGCTTGGAGTCACCTTCAGAACTGAGTGTGGAGAGAAGTTTTTCCATACCAGACTTGGAGAGAGCGGCCATACGTTTTTGACGACGCTGCTCTGCCACGTTGTTGGTAATGTTCTTGGCGATGCGCTCTTCCTTGACCACGAAGAAGGGTTCTCCAGCCTCGGGCACACCATCAAGACCAGTGATCTCGACGGGAATACTTGGGCCAGCCTCTTCCTGAGTCTGGTGATGGTGATCGTTCATGGTACGCACGCGACCATAGTGCTCACCGATAACAACGATGTCACCCGTCTTGAGTGTACCACGTTGCACGAGGACAGTTGCGAGAGGACCACGACCCACATCGAGCTGTGATTCAATCACGATACCCTGGGCGTTACGGTCGGGGTTCGCGGAAAGCTCGGCGATTTCAGCGCGCAGCGCGATCTCTTCGATCAAGCTGGCGATGTTTGTGCCTTGCTTGGCGCTCACTTCCACAAAAGGAGTGTCTCCACCGTAATCTTCTGCGATGAGTTCATACTCCATCAAAGCTTGTTTGATGCGCATCACGTTAGCCGCAGGCTTATCGATCTTGTTGACCGCGACAATGATCTCAACACCAGCGTCTCTGGAGTGGTTGATCGCTTCCACAGTCTGAGGCATGACGCCATCATCAGCAGCAACGACGAGGACCACAATGTCGGTAGCCTGAGCACCACGTGCACGGAGCGCGGTGAACGCCTCGTGACCAGGAGTATCAAGGAAGGTAATCAAACCGCCCTGCTTGGTATGTACGGTGTACGCACCAATGTGCTGGGTAATACCACCCGCCTCGGTTGAGGTCACATCCTCAGAGCGGATGGCATCAAGCAACGAGGTTTTACCATGGTCAACGTGACCCATGACGGTAACGACAGGAGGCCTTGCCTGAAGGGTCTCTTCAGGATCGGGCGATGTGTCGTAGAAGTTCGCGATATCGAACGCGACGTTCTCCACCGTGTGGTTGAACTCCATGGCGAGAAGCTGTGCTGTCTCGAAGTCAAGCGTGGTGTTCACGTTTGCCATCATACCCATTTCCATGAGTTTGAGAGCAAGCATACCTGCTTTAACACCCATCTGACGGCCAAGTTCGCCGACGGTGATGGTGTCCTCGATACGCACCACACGCTTGTGTTCAGCGGCGGTTGTAATCTCGGTCTTCTTCTGCTGCTTTCTCTTGTTTCGCTTGTTGCGACGATCGACGTAGAGGGAGTCCATGGTGCGCACTTCGCGACCACCCTTGCCCTTCTTACCACGACGCGCATCGCTGCGGTCGAAGGTCTCGCGGTCACGACGCTTCTTATTGCGACGCTCACGACGATCGTTCTTTTCAGCGTTGGCTGCATCGGGCGCATCAAAGACGCGATCACCGAGGCGGCTGTTCATGGTGTCCAGATCGATGACCCCGAGCACCTGTGCGCCAGAACCATTGTCCTTGGCCGCGCTCTTTGCAGGAGCCTTCCTCGCAGCGGGTGCTGGAGCAGGCGCTTTTCTTTCAAGGTCGATTGTACCCAACACCTTGGCCTTGGACTTTGAGGGTCCATTGTCACGCTCTTTTGGAGCGGGAGCATCGGCTTTCTTGGCTTCGGGCTCGGCCTTGGCTGCGACCTCTTCCTTCTGGGGAGGAGTATCCGCCTCGGGAGTCTTGACAGGAGCTTCCTTGGTCTCAACAACCTTGGCTTGAGCAGGTTCCTCAACCTTCTCTTTGGCTGCGACAGGCTCATCCTTGGTCTCCTTCACAGGAGCAGCAGGAGGCTCTTCTTTTTTGGTGGGCTCAGCAGGCTTGCTGGACTCGGGTGTAGCCACAGGTGTCGCAAGGTCCTTGGGTGAAGGTGCTGACTCCTTGACTTCCTGAGAAGCCTCGGGCTTGGCAGCTTCGACCTGAGCAGGCGTGGACGCTTCGGGCTCAGCAGGCTGAGATGCCTTGGCGCTCTCTCGGGTGATCTCCTCACTCGAGCCGCTTGACACGTGACGAGTACGCGACTTGCTGCGGCGAATCATCACAGGCCCGACGCTCTCAGTCTCTTCACCTGCGCTAATTGACACAGGTGCGTCCTTCTTCTCTGATTTGCGACGCTTTACGGGCGCGACAACATCAGCAGCTTCGGCCGAAGACGAAGCCTCATCTGCGCTAGCTTTTGATTCGCTGGCGCTCGACTTACTGGACTTGCTACTCTTCTTGAGATCGCGTTTCACCTGCGAGACCTCATCCTCATTGAGCTTTGTCATTACATTGACAGAGCCCGCCTGCATGATGCCAAGCTCAATAATCTTGGTCACCAATTCTTGAGGCTGATATCCCAGTTCTTTGGCTAATTGACGAACTCGACGTTCTTTTGACATGCATTCTCCGCTCTACCTATGATCCTTGAAAACTAACCGTGAGACTCAGTACCACTGTGTGTATCACGCCTCTAACTATGATTGGCGCACACATGAGGCCATCTCTTGCTTCCATGACCACAAGGCAGTTTCCATTAATTCCTGAATACCTTGTAGTGGTGAAGTCAGGTCTATAAATCCAACCTCACCAAAAAAGTTTTGATGCACACAACACGCGCTGTGTGCTCATAACGCGTAGCGCTCCGAGATTCAACCCTTAAACGCTACAAGATCTCTTAAATTCTTCAAATCCCGCATCATCCTCTCGGCGCGACCCTTGTCACACACACCTAAAACCGAGACAAACTCTCGCCCTAACCATGTGCCAAGCTCATGACCATCAAGATCATCGACCACGGGAATATCTTTACGATCAGCGTTCGTAATAAACTTCTGACGCGTGCTTTTGCCTGCCTGGCTTGATACCCAAACAAGCTTGACGTCTCCAGCCTTCATCGACTCGGAGACCGCGATCGCACCAATCGCCAAATGCCTCGCCCTCACACCAACCTGTACACCCTGCCTCAGGCGATCTGCCATGGCTTGATGCATCTGCTCAACCAACTCATCCAGATCGGGGATCTGAATCTTCTGCTTGAAGCCTCGCTGAAATCCTCCCTTTAATGCCCCCTCAAGACAGCTTCGCCTCGGCATAACCCAGGCGCCCCGTCCAGGAGCCTTGCCCCGTACATCATGCACGAGATGTCCCTCAAAAAGAATAAATCGCTCAAGATCGGCAGGATCACATACCTCGCGGCACCCCACACATGTGCGCTGACTACCACCCTCTGACTGTAACTCTTGCTCTCTCTTCAACGACTTCTTTCCCTACTCTACCATAAGCACATCACTCAACATGACCACATCTTGAAGCCCTTCATGAACCTCATCATGTATCACACGCTAACTATGTGAACTTATAAACAAATGGTTTATCAAGGTTTCTTCATTCTGACCAGACTGCGGAGGCAAAAAGTTCAAGTTTTTGCCCTGTCGCACGCAAAATTTCAAAACCTGGGCAAGGAGCCAGACAAACTCCCTGGATCCTTGCCCATTTTTACGCTCGCGCACAAGTCACATTACCGTGACATGGCTCTGTATAACCTGTGCGCGCTTTAATTATTCCTCTTCGCCTGCGGCGTCTTCGGAATCACCCTGCTCAAGCGCCTGCTTGAACTCAGCTTTCTTCTCTTCAAAGTTCTCATCGGTGAGACCTTCGTTCTGACGCATGTAATCCTTGGCAGCATGCCAGAGCTGACGCGCCTTCTTGAAGGGCACACCCACGGCGTCAGCAAACGCCTGAGTGTCTTCCTCAAAGACGATGTCTGCCGGTGTACGATACCCAGCATTCCACATCGTGTCGGCGATCTTCTGCCCCACACCCTTGATCTGCTCCGAGAGACGGATCTTGGCGTGATCTTCCTCGGTCAATGCCTCGGGTGTACCAGGCTTTGGCCTGTCGAGAATCTCCTGTGCAGCCTGGATAATCGCCTCGGCGCACTCGGAGTTAAAACCAGGAATCTGAGCAAGTTCAGGCACTTCAGCCTGAGAGATATGCTCAAGCTTGTTGTAACCCAACATAAACAGCGTATCGATCATGTCCTCGGCGATGCCATCAAACTCAAGCAAGTTTGCTCGGGTCTCGGCCATCATCGCACGAAGCCTTGTCTCACTGATGATATCCAAGTTCCAACCTGTAAGCTGCGCAGCAAGACGCACGTTCTGACCGCCACGGCCAATGGCGAGGCTGAGCTGATCATCAGGAACGATAAGCTCCATGGTCATGTTCAAATCATCAATCAGAACCTTGGCCACCTCTGCGGGGCTAATTGCATTACAAACAAAGCGCGCTGTATCTTCCACGTAAGGCACGATGTCGATCTTCTCACCACGAAGCTCTTGCACCACAGCCTGCACGCGAGATCCCCTCATACCCACACAGGCACCCACGGGATCCACGTCGGAGTCACGGCTGTACACGGCAACCTTGCTGCGCACACCTGGCTCACGAGCCACAGCCACAAGACGCACGATACCTTCGTGAATCTCGGGCACCTCTGCCTCAAACAACTGGAACAACAACTGAGGATCGGCGCGTGTCAACACAACCTGGGGATCGCGGCTTGAACGCTGCACTTCCTTGATCATCGCCTGGACGCGATCGCCAGGACGGTAGCTTTCACGAGGTGTCTGCTCACGACGAGGAAGAATGGCATCAGTGCGGCCAAGATCAATGATGATGTTGCCCTTCTCAAAGCGACGCACGATACCAGTCACCATGTCACCAATACGGTCCTTGAACTCGTTGAAGATGATGTCGCGCTCGGCCTCGCGGACGCGCTGGATAATCACCTGCTTGGCGGTCTGAGCAGCGATACGACCAAAGGTCAAGTCGTAGGAATCAAGCTTGAGGAGCTTTCCATAACGCTTGTCTTGCAGCTTGGCCTTCTCACCATCCTCTTCGCGGTAGAAGATCTGGAACAGAAGCTCATCACCAGGCTCGGCGCTGAAACCAGCTTCCTCAACCTCATCCACACTGACCTCGCGGTAAGGGTTCTCAACGAAATCCTCAACCGTGATAATCTGGTACAGCTCAACCTCGCCATTGTCTTCGTTGTAGTGCGCCTCGATCTCGCGCTGAGATCCATACGTGCGCCTTGCGGCTGTCAAAATGGCAGACTTGAGGGTCTCGATCAAAATCTCACGATCGATCCCCTTATCCTTGCCAACCTGGTCAATGATATGGTTGAGGTTCATAACTTTCTCTTTGCTCCATCATGTGTGTATCAGGATCTGTACGACTGCAAGCACTGGCCCTTAGTCAAATCCTGAACCAAATTTATTATCCACGGAGTAGACCTTGATGCCAGGCCCTGCTCCACAGGTTATATCGACATGCGTTCATACGGTGCATGACTTCAGGCTTAACCCGAAAAGTCGAACACCACATGCGCCTTCTTGATCTCTGGCCAGCCGATCTCCTCGGCGTCCTCCTGACCTTCAAGCTTTAACAACACAACCTCACGCTCCAGATCTGCACCCAGGACCTCGCCCTCAAGTGCGTTCTGACCATGACGTTGCTTCTTGAGCACAACCCGCGCCTTGCTCCCCTTGACCTGCTCAAAATGATTGAGCTTCTTCAAGGGGCGCTCAATACCAGGGCTTGAGACCTCAAGGATGTAATTCTCGGGCATGGTGTCTTCTGCATCCAACATCGCCTCGAGGAATCGACTCACTTGTGCGCACTCATCAATGGTAATTCCCTTGCCTGGGGCAGGGTTACCTGGGCGCTGAGCAAAGACGCGCAACAACGGACGACCCGAGGCCGAAACCTCCACATCCACAAGCTCCACCTCATGCGCAATGCACGCCTCATCGGCCCACTGCTCGATCTTATCCATCAATCCAGAAGGTACTGATACCGTACGTGTTTCGTTCCTGTCTCCCGCCTGGGGACTGCGTCTACGACGTGTGCTTTTATCTGTTGCCAAAACCTTACCCAATCTCAAAAACTACGATGCGCCCAAGATGCCTTCGTCAACACAACACAGCTGCCATGCTCACTTTCAAGACCTCTTTGACGCACAAAAAAAAGTGGCGCCTCCTTTTATAAGGCCCACTTAACTCCATTGCTGTGATGATTTGCCTGATCACAACTTATTGTCATAACCTGCATCAGACCTTCTCACGGCTAGTACACATGCTCCACACAGGGCGCATCATGTACAGGGCCTTACCTGAACTTACACCCCAAACCTGGACAAGCTTGACAAGGTGGCTACTGTAAGTTCAAACACCATCCCGCAAAAACTGCGGCAGGTGTTGAGATAAAGTCAAAAACCTGCCCTGCGTGATGGACTTGCGAACTATATGCAGATTCAGCATTCTGTCAATGCTCAACTTTTGCTTGGGACAAAGAATCCATAGCACACCTTACTCTTACATCCTCATGAGGCCATTATGATCGTTGCGCTCGCTCAACTCTGCTCAACTCCACAGCTCGACAAAAATATGGAGCGTATCGCCACGCTCGCTCGCCAGGCAAAAGAGCGCGGCGCACAATGGGTCCTGTTCCCTGAATGCGCACCATA
Organism: uncultured Pseudomonadota bacterium; assembly: GCA_950059285.1. Classification (GTDB taxonomy): domain Bacteria; phylum Myxococcota_A; class Bradymonadia; order Bradymonadales; family Bradymonadaceae; genus CATLTV01. The sequence continues at coordinate 12,396 of CATLTV010000100.1, forward strand.
CCTTGGCCCAAACGCTCTGGATGATGGCGCGCTACAACCTCGTGAGGGTGAGATCGTCACCACCATACAGGCGCTCGCCAAGGAACTCTCCATGCACATCACGCTTGGGAGCTATCATGAACAGTCCTCTCACCCACAAAAGGCGTTTAACACTCAGGTTCATATTGATGCTGAAGGTCAAATCATCACCGCCTATCAGAAGCTGCACCTCTTTGATGTGACCTTTGCTGATGGCTCTGCATTGCGTGAATCCGATAGCTACGTTGCAGGAAATGAGGTCGTCACACACACACTGAACACCGAGCATCATCACTGGGTCGTGGGCAGTTCCATCTGCTATGATCTGCGCTTTCCATACCTCTATCAAAAGCTTGTACAGCGTGGCGCTGAAATTATCACCGCACCTTCTGCGTTTACGCTGGAGACAGGGCGAGAGCACTGGCATGCGCTGTTACGCGCAAGGGCGATAGAGACGCAAAGTTATGTGCTTGCTCCCAATCAATGGGGTAATCACTTTGGTCCACGACACTCCTATGGACAATCTGCAATCTATGATCCATGGGGTCGTCTACTGGCCTGTGCTCCTGATAAGGAATGTGTCATTACCGCCGAGCTTGACATCTCGCTTTTGCAGCGCGTTCGCCAGAGGCTCCCGTGCCAGCAACACAAACGCACAGATATGGAGTGGTAAAATTTTGCTTTCCTCGCTTGAATTACTCGCGTAATCATGGTGAGACTGCATCCACCAGAAGGGATGCAGTCTCATTTCTGTTTCACTCTTAACCTGCTTCGCTACACATGACACAGACCTTACTCACATTGCTTGATTGGTTCCTCCCCATCGCGTATCTCGCGTTGTGGACTGTGCATGCGCGTACGTTCAGGTTGCCGCTGGATCAAGATCGCCCCACATGGCTTGAGCGCATCACTGGGAAGATCCCGTTGATGATCATGCTCGCGATACATGCGGGTTACACGATCTTACGTGGGCTTGCGCAGCAAGCGTGGCCACTGTCCAACAAGGCCGAGTTCTTCTCACTCCTGGCGTTGAGTATTCTTGCCGTGTGGCTCTTTACACAACGTGATGAAGAGGATGCGCAGACAGGGATCTTCTTCCTTGGTATCACCGCCACGTTCCAGATCTTCGCCTGTGCATTGATGATCCCCATCAAGGACACCACACACCCCATCCTGCATGAGAACCCCATTTATGGTGTCCATGTCCTGTTCATGGTCCTTGGCTTTGCTGCGCTCGCCGTGGGAGCCATCGATGCGATCATGTATATTTTGCTTGCTCGTGCGCTAAAAAATCGTGAAATGGGATTAGTTTTTCAAAAACTCCCTCCATTGATCCGAATAGAAGAGACAAGCAAACGTGCTACCGTGACGGGAATCTTCCTTCTGGGGATAGGATTATCGTTAGGCCATATCGTTGCGCTTTATGGGCTGGACTCTGTCAATCCATGGGATCCAAAAATTGTCCTGACAGATCTGGCCTGGTTAGCGTATATTGTGGGAATGATCACGATCAAACTCAAAGGGCTTGGCGGACTTCGTATGGGCTACCTCTCACTTGCAGCATTTATCATCCTGATGTTAACTGTCGCAATATCAAGCCTTTATCTTCCATCGTTCCACTCGTTTCCGGGTTAACCTTTCCTCGTGCACCTGTGAATCATGAGCAATTATAAACCCTCCGACATCGGCGCTTTCTCTTTTAGCCACCGAAACACCACGCTTGAAGAGCGCGATCTTCTTGCGCTCTCGGATCATGAGATCCAGGATCTGCTTCCACGGCTACGAGATATCTTGCAGGGTGAGGTCGCGATCCTCTCAACCTGTAACAGGACCGAGCTGTATGCCTACTCTCCCTTTGCAAAACATCTGTGGGAGTATAGCAGAAATATCCTCGCCGAGCTGCGTGGTGTCTCACTGTCCATCCTTCCTGAGCCAGCACAATTCCATGGCCACCCTGCCATTCGGCACTTGCTACGTGTCTCGGCATCGCTTGAGTCACTGGCTCTTGGTGAAGACCAGATCCTTGCGCAGGTTAAAAACGCATATGATCTGATGCTTGGGCTTGATGATAAATCCCCCATGCTGGACCAACTCTTTCAGTTCGCAATTCGCTCTGGAAAACAGGTCCGCACAGACACAACCCTGTGTCAGGGCAACGTCTCCATCAGCTCTGTGAGCGTGGACCTCGCCAAAAAAATCTTTGGTAACTTCAAACGCACCTCGATTCTCCTTGTGGGTGCAGGCGAAACGGCCATGAACGCCGCCGTACACTTTCATGGCGCAGGCGCTCGTAGCTTTATCATCGCCAACCGCAGCGAAGAGCGTGGACAAATTGCAGCGACAAGACTTGGGGGTGAGTATATGCCCCTGCACCGCTTGAGTGATGCATGTGTACGTGCAGATATCGCAGTCTTTGCGACAGGTTCAAAACAGCACCTGATCGACAAGGAAACGATCGATAACATCATGCGTGCACGACGCAACAAACAGCTCTTCCTGATCGACATCTCAAACCCTCGTAATATCGCCCCCGAAGTCGAGGACCACGACGGTGTCTATTTGTTTAATATCGATCACCTGGAAAAGATCGTCGCAGAGAACCTCCGTGGCCGTGAGGACCAAATCCCACTGGCCGAGGAGATCATCGAAAGCTATATCGCGCGCTGGGAAGTATGGTTGCGTGAGCGTCGCGTAATCCCCACAATCGGCGCTCTCTCGAGGCACTTCATGGGCATCCGTGAGCAGGAACTCAAGGAACATGTCAACCGCGTATCTCCTGAAGAATACGAGCTTCTTGAGGCTTTCTCAAAACGACTCGTGCGCAGAATGCAACACAACCCAATTATGTTCCTCAGAGAAGCTGCCGAAAACGGTTCGCTGCGCTCTGATGAGCTCGATCTGATCATTGAACTCCATAAACTACAACCCAAAGACTGAACTCTTATGACTGGTATCTCCTCCGTTCGTATCGGCACCCGCCGCAGCGCGCTCGCCCTTTATCAAACACACCACATCGCCGCCCTCCTCTCCGAGGCTTATCCTGAACTCGATGTACAGATCATCGAAATGGACACAAAAGGCGATAAAATCCGTGATATCCCTCTGCCTCAGATAGGCGGAAAGGGACTCTTCACTCAGGAGCTTGAGGACCAGCTCCTGTCTGGTGAACTTGATCTTGCTGTGCACTCACTCAAGGACCTCCCCAGCGCGTTGCCAGAAGGTCTGATGTGGGCAGGTAGCCCAAAACGAGGAACCCCCACCGATTGCCTTGTCTCTGAAAAGTGGAGCGGTCTTGAAGATCTTCCTCAGGGTGCAAAGGTCGCAACAGGGAGCGTGCGCCGAAGAGCACAACTCCAGAGCCTTAGACCAGATCTTGAGTTCAGCGACTTGCGTGGAAACATCGATACACGCCTGCAAAAGCTCATCGACTTCGACTTTGACGCGATCATCATGGCAACGACCGCGCTGGAGCGTCTTGAGCTTGAAGAAAAAATCACCGAAGCGCTCAATCCACAGAAGTTTGTCCCAGCCGTGGGACAGGGTGCCATTGGCATCGAAATCGCCGAGTCCAACACGGCGCTGCTTGAGTTGCTCCAGCCTATTCTGGATCAAGACACCACCACAGCAGCGCGCGCTGAGCGCGCGTTCATGCGTGTCCTTGAAGGCGGTTGCTCCGCCCCTGTCGCTGCACATTGTAGCAAAAAAGATGAAACAACCTGGACATTTACAGGTTGGGTCGGCGCGCTTGATGGAAGCAAGATCCTGCGCGAAGACGTCGAGTGCACAGATCCTGTCCAACACGCCACTGACATGGCACACAAGTTCATCACACAAGGTGCACGGGATCTTATGTCCGCCACATCGCCACAATGACACACATTATCTATACAGGCACCTACCTCCCTGCTATGCGTCAGGGAGGTAGCTCGCCGCCTTACACCCTCCACCATATCCCCGCCCTGACCACGACGCTCCTGACACCACAACAAGAGCTGCTCACTGCCCTTCACGCGGCGACGTCATCCCCATTTAGCCTCATCTTTGCATCAAGACACGCCATCAACTCGGTGGAAAAACTCCACCTTGATATGCGTCGCCTGACACACTGCTATTGTGTGGGAGCGAAAACACGCGCACATGCCATCACAACGCTAGGGATCGCACCAGAGCTGGTGCTTACACCTGATGAGGGAATGCAAAACTATCGTGGCCTTATTACGTTGCTCAAAACACGCAGCTTCACAACGCCACTAATCATCCCTTCTCTCAAAGGAACACACCGCCCCTTCCTTGCCGACCTTGGTCTTGAGCCTGAAGCTATCCTTCAGTTCGATGCCTACTCCACTGATCCTACGCCTGACCTCGAATACAGACTTGGCGCAAAGCTCAAATCACATCACATTGATTTCATTGCATTTTCAAGCCCAAAGGCGGTGCGTATTTATGCTCCTGTGGTGAAGCATCATTCTCACTCCCCTGCCCTGGCGAGCATTGGCCCCACAACGAGCAAGGCAATGGAGGAGGCGAATCTCAAGAGTGTGCATGAGGCATCTGTACCTGATTTGCACACACTCTTTGAAGAGCTGCATCTGCTGTATGACACATGAAGTGAACCGTCTTGTTTTGCGATTAAACCACACCCATGATACACCCTCACTCGTAAGGTTTTGGTTCGTACTGAACATTTCATCCAACCTCATACAAGGACAGTTTTTATATTATGAACTCAAGAGAACGATTCCTCGCCGCCTGCCGTTGTCAACCTGTTGATCGTCCCCCTGTCTGGGTCATGAGGCAAGCTGGTCGTCACCTTCCTGAATATCGCAAACTCAAAGAAACCTACAGCTTTCACGATCTGGTTCAAACACCAGAGCTTGCGCTTGAAGTCACCATGCAGCCCATTCGCCGTTATGGCATGGACGCCGCGATCCTGTTCAGTGATATCCTCGTGATCCCCGAAGCTCTGGGACAGGATTATTTCTTCAGAGAGCAAGGTGGCATTGAGATGGCCTTCAAACTTGAGAGCGATGAGGATGTCGCCAAACTCAACCGCGAAGGTATTGTGGATCGCCTGGATTACGTCTCGGGTGCGATCAAACTACTTCGTGAAGAGCTCTCCACAGAGCGTGCGTTGATTGGTTTTGGTGGTTCTCCCTGGACACTTGCCACCTATATGATTGAAGGACAATCCTCCAAGACTTATGCGCGTTCGCGTCAGTGGTACTACATGCATAGAGAGCGCTTTGATGCGCTGCTCACCACAATCAGCGATGCCTTGATTGATTATTTCAAGATGCAAATCGCTGCTGGTGTAGATGCAATCCAGATCTTTGATAGCTGGGGTGGTGTACTCCCTGCGCATCACTTTGAAGATGCCTCCTTGAAATGGATTCGACGCGTGGTCGATGCGATCAAGGACGATGTGCCCGTGATCGTGTTCTCCAAAGGGATGCACGAACATGTTGACGGACTTGTGAGCACAGGTGCCAACATCCTTGGTATGAGCTGGACCACATCTCTTGGCAAGGTGCGCGACAAACTTCCCGCTCATGTGGGCGTTCAAGGCAACCTTGACCCTGTTCTGATGAACACCACGCCTGAGCTTGTGAAGCAGGAAACATCTCGTTTGCTCGAAGAAATGCGTGGCAAGGATGGGTTTATCTTCAACCTTGGCCATGGCATTGAACCCGCTGCAAAACCTGAGAATGTTCAAGCACTTGTTGAAACGATCAAAGCATGGAGCTAGTGCCCATGAGCACGTCAAATGATGCGACTGAAAAAGTAACATCCTCCGAAAACACCGCACGTGTTGCCATCATTGGCGCGGGTATAGGTGGTTTGACAACCGCCTATACCCTCAAGCGCGCAGGCGTCGCCTGTGATCTGTTTGAAGCGTCAGAGACAGCAGGCGGTGCCATTCATTCACATGTTGAAGATAACTGGGTGTGTGAACTTGGCCCCAATACTCTCCTTGATCGCCAGGGCGTGATTAGTGACCTGATCGAGGAGCTTGGGTTGCAAAGTGAGCGCGTCTACCCATCAAGCACATCAAAGAACCGATTTATTGTGCGTGATGGGCAACCACATGCCCTTCCGATGAGTCCTGCCGCGCTGTGGAAGACCAAGCTCTTCTCAACGCAAGCAAAGCTCAGGCTCTTTGCCGAGCCCTTTGTTGAGGCTCGTATTGAACCTGAGCTTGATGAAAGCCTCTACAACTTCGCGACGCGTCGTCTGGGGCAAGAGATCGTGGACTACGCGCTTGATCCATTCATTGCAGGCACATACGCAGGTCGTCTCAACCAGCTCTCCTCACATTACGCGCTTGCTCGCCTTAAAGAATTGGAAGAAGAGTCTGGCTCACTGTTCAAGGGTGCCCTGTTTGGTCCAAAGAAGACCGATGACAGCAAGCCCAAACGCAAGGCGTCACTCATTAACTTCAAGCGTGGTGCACAAACGCTCACCGATGCGATGGCACGTGAAATCGGCGAGCATCTGCATACGTCCACACCAATCACCAAGCTCACTCAGGAGAAAGAGTCAGGGCGTTGGAAGCTCACATCAAAAGGCGATACAGCACTCTCAGGCGAGTATGATGTGGTCCTGATGTCATTGCCTGCGCATGTCATTGCACAGATGGACATTCGACCTGCCGATACGCACGCGGCAACTGACCTCTCAGCCTTTGCCTCAATCACCCACCCACCTATCTCATTGATAAGCATCGGTTTTAGACGAGATCAATTCAAACATCCTCTCAATGGCTTTGGTGTATTGATCCCCTCAAAAGAGGAGTTCACACATCTTGGTAGCTTGTTTGCGTCCTCCATTTTTGTGGAGCGCGCGCCACGCGATCATGTGCAGATCGTCTCGTTTATTGGTGGCGCACGTCATCCCGAGTCGGCGCTGTGGAGCGAGGAGGAGCAAGTTGCGTTGTTGCTTGATGAGCTGCACACCTTGCTTGGCCTTGAAGGAAAACCAGTCAAGGTGCTCAGGAGGCACTGGGGCAAATCCATTCCTCAATATGAGGTGGGTTATGAGCATACGCTGTCTGCCATTGAAGCCGTGGAAGAGACTCTTCCTGGCATCATCTTTGGCGGAAACTGGAAAGGCGGTATTGCGGTCCCTGATGTGGTTAAAAACGCGCGACACTTTGCACACCTTATTCAACAGAGAGTGCATCAGTAGAGTGATGGGGGCGAAAATTGCGCAGCAATTTTCGCCCCCATCACTCTACTGATGCACGATTACTTTTGACTTTAAAGATGTAGACATATGAATACTTCCGAACACTCCAAGCACGGTATCTTGCTGTTGAACCTTGGCTCGCCTGACTCCACAAGCGTACCCGACGTCAGACGCTATCTTCGCGAATTTCTTAGTGATAAGCGTGTCATTGACATCCCTGGTCCGATTCGACAGCTGATCCTCAACATGTTCATCCTCCCCTTTCGTCCCAAGGAGAGCGCCGAGGCATACAAGGAGATCTGGACCGATGAAGGCTCTCCTTTGATTGTCATGACCTATCGCTGCGCAGAGCTGTTGCAGGAGCGTATCAACATCCCTGTTGAAGTGGGTATGCGTTATGGCAACCCCTCTACCAAGAGTGCGATTCAGCGTCTCAAGGCTCGTGGCGTCAAAGAAATACTCGCCATTCCTCTCTACCCTCACTACGCCATGTCCAGCTATGAGACAGCCGTGGCCAAGGCACAGGAAGAGGCACGTGAGGTTGACCCCTCATTGAAGCTGACCATTGAAGCGCCCTACTTTGATGATGAGGATTACATCGACGCGCTCTACGAGGTCGCAAAGCCCTACCTCGATGAGCAACCTGTGGACAAGATCCTGTTTAGCTACCATGGTGTGCCCGAGCGTCACATCAAAAAGGCTGATCCTTCAGGGTGTTACTGTCTTAACTATGAGAACTGTTGTAAGCGGGAGCACCCTGCGCATGCCTTCTGTTACAGGCATCAGACCTTTGCCACAACCTGGGCGTTTGCCAAGAAAGCTGGGCTTGAAGAAGACCAATATGTGGTGGCCTACCAATCGAGGTTAGGTCGAGACCCCTGGCTAAAACCCTATACAGATCAAGAACTTGAAAAACTCCCCACACAGCAAGCAAAACATATCGCGGTCATCTGCCCTGCGTTTGTGTCTGATTGTCTGGAGACGCTGGAGGAGATTGGAATGCGTGGACGCGAGGACTTCTTGAACGCAGGAGGTAAGACATTTACCTATATTCCCTGCCTGAATGACCATCCGCGATGGATCGATGTTCTTGAAAAATTCTCACGTCGTTTTATGAGCGAAGTCTAATATCATAAAGGCGAGCGCGGGAGATGGGCGCGCTGATTTATCAGCG
>CATLTV010000101.1 GCA_950059285.1 uncultured Pseudomonadota bacterium
GGGTTTACACGCAGAAGTTAAGCATCTGATTTAACTTGGCAAATATGCCCTTAAAGGGTTTTGAAATCAGCTCTAAGCTAATGTATATTCACACGTTTAACTGACTATTAGTCAAAAACCACTGAACAAATGCACCACCACCTTAAATCTTTTAAGGTGGTGGTGCATTTGTTCAGTGGTTTTGTGTTGTCAGATGAAAAAGAGAGGGCGGCCATTGCAGAAGCAATGGCCGCCCTCTCTTTTTCATCAACGCACCCTGCCTTTACCCTGCTGTCTGTTGCTTGTTTACAAAAAAACAGGGCGCGCTGTGGTAGATGAGTGCTTATCAAACTCATCTACCTTACAGGACGAAGGCTACGTGTGGGGTGTCGCACAAAAACAGCGATTTTCTGTGATTTTTATAAGGTCAAAAAGATTAACACTATGATTTTAAAAGGATTTTAATTGTTGAAAATTAATTCTTTTTACATACAGTGCGTTCGTAACCGCTTGTTTCTGTGTCATAAATATAGGCGATACGTGTCAGGCCCTTGAGGTCAGGATTGTTTTGATTATTCTCGCCCCAGTTACCATGACCAAAGGCATAGGAAGCGCGACCTTCTTCACCAAAGAAGACTTCAAAATACTCGGCCAAATCCTCGTTCTGAATCTCGTCAAAGGCGTCCTCGTAATCCGGGTCCACAGGTTCATTGCCCTGACACTGCTCAAGAGCGTAGCCCTCCGGGCTAATGCCAAACAGAAGTTTTAACGCTTCATAGAGCGTGATGTCTGAAAGGTGCGCTTCAAGCTCGACAAAAGGAACTCGCGCCATGATCTTTTCATCCAGCAAATGTGAGAGCTTGACAAAAGTCACCACATCAACCAGCAGCTTGGGTGTGGTGCGGACTTTTTCCATGAACTCGGGATCATCAAGATCATTTAGTGCTTCAAGCAACTGCTCATTGAATGTAAATGACTCCTTCTGTTCAATAATTTCATCAAAAAGATCCTCATCCACATCATCCATGGCGAGACTCAACTCTCTGAAATCTATGCGTGCCTTCCATGGACCAGCGTCATCTTTCACGTGTGAAATGAGCTCCTCAGAGATCTCCTCGAAGGGTTCAAGAAAGCAGTAGGGTGATTCACACAGATGACGGCCACAGTATTCAAACATGGCGTTGATATATCCTACATAATCTCCCTTCTCCAGCAGTTGTTCCATGGAGTACCCGAGCAGTGCTGTGAAGGCGTGCGCGATTTCAAGCGCGTACATATCCCAGTCAGGCGGGCATATCCAAAGCTCAAGCGTGTAGTGCAACGCAGAGGGCTTGTCTTCAATGTCCTCCATCAGGTTGGCCAGAGTATATGGGTCGTATGTTTTCTTGTGAACGAAGGAGCGAAGCTCTCCCCATTGCGCAGTGTCACTCATGCCAAAACCTCCATGACGTGTTGTGTGGAGGAGTCAGTGTAAAGAAACTCTTGTCGATTACAATTCAATCAGGATATTTGGTGCGTCATGACGAACGATCGGATTGGACAAATTCAAGTCTCCAGGTTACGCCGTCGTTGTGTTGGTGCAGGTTTAGTGAGCCACGTTGCGCTTCCATCAAACGGCGAGCCATATGGAGTCCAAGCCCATAAGAGTGCTGACTCTTGCGCTGAAATGGAGCAAATACATGAGGAAGCAGGTCTTCTGAAATGCCTTGACCATTGTCCTCAATAAAGAGTTCAACCCTGGTGTCGGCATACTCCTTGATCCATAGTTTGACCTTACTTGCGTTGGCGTGCATCAACACATTGTGTAGCAGGTTAATGCACACGCGCTGCGTATAAAGTGCATCGGCCTTGACCATCAAGGTGTTCTGCGTGGGAAGCTCGACTGTAAGGCCAACCTCTTTAAACTGTGCGCCAAGTGATGTGACACAATTCTTTAAAACATCAATTAAGTCAATGCTTTGCAGTGAGATGAGGTGTTCCTGAGCCTTGGCCGTAGTCAACAGATGCTCACCGAGTTGCTGCATTTTAAGGACATCGCCAAGCAGCATCTCCAGTGATTCCTTGTACTCCGAATTCTCGCGTTCTCGTCGCAGTGTCACCTCAATCTCACCGCGCATGGCAGTCAATGGAGAGCGAAGCTCGTGTGCCGCTTCTGCGATAAAGCGTGATTGTGTTTGCAAGGTGCGTTGCAGCCTTAACACCAGCGCGCTCAGTGTGGAGGACAGAATTTTAATCTCTTGTGGGGCGTGTTCGGACACGGCAAGTTTGTGGGAAAGGATCTCCTCATCAAGTTCAGAGATGACCTCGGGGTGAAGATTCTCACAACTCAAGCTTATGTGTTCAAGATCGCGTGTCACGGTGCTGATAATCTGCCTGCTCAAACCCCACAAGACGAGCAATAAAAAGAGGGAAGGGAAGATGCCCAGTAAAATCAGGCGAAATACGGCGCCATCAATGATGCGGTGATCCACGCCCACAAGAAACGAGAGCTGTGTCCCAGGCTTGGAGTGAATCATTGTCGTGGATGCAGCGCGTAACTCAAGCCCATCCAGTGTGATAAACCCGACATGGTGCGTGCTGATTTGTTCGCGCGTGCACCACTCAGAGGGCATCGTATCCTCGGATGTGTCCTTGAATACCCATGATGACGCCACAATCTTGCAGTGCTCATCATACACGACGCCTTTTCGCACCGTGGTTTCGGACCAGCCAGGCAGGTACATCGGTGAGTTATGAATATGTACGGGGCCCTTCTCGGCAGAGCTGAGTTTTGCTTCCATGACAGCTAGCTCAAGCAACATCGAGTCCATGCGATCATGAAGTTGTTGGTGTGAGACAAACCCAATGACAATATTTAGAATCACGAGCGCAAGCGTCGCCCCAAGTAAGAGCCTGCGTGTGATGAGTTGGCCAAGCTTAGGTGTGTTCATCCGCACATTGATCCTCGTATTCTTGCTGTGAAATGAGTTTGTATCCTCGACCTCGTACAGTCTCGATCAGATTGATCTCTTCGGCTTCCTGAAGTTTACTTCGCAAATAACGAATGTAGACATCGACCACATTGGTCGACGGATCGGAGCTTAGTCCCCAGACTCTGTCCAAAATGCGAGTTCTTCCAACAACTTCGCCCCTGTGGTGAATGAGCAAATCAAGCAATGAGAACTCCTTGTTGCTCAGTTCATGCTCTGCCACCGTGGTCACAAGCAAGCGCTCGCGAATGCGCAAGTAAGACGATCCAATCTCGACTCTTCCGGCGTGTACATCCTCCGCTTTTGTGCTCCTTCGTACCAGTGCCCGCATTCTTGCCAGAAGTTCCTCGAAACTAAATGGTTTGCTCATGTAATCATCGGCACCCGCATCAAGTGCAGTGACAATGGAGTTGGTGCTCTCTCTGGCAGTCAACATCAGGATGGGCCTGTGAACGCCTCGCTCGCGTAAGCCGCGAATGACCGAGACGCCGTCAAGGTCAGGGAGCATCCAGTCGACAATGTAAAGATCGTAGCTCTGACGTGCCCCTTGTGACAGCGCATCAGCGCCATTGTCACACAGATCCACGGTGTATCCCTCTTCACGTAAACCTCGTACAAGGAATCGTGCCACGCTCGCGTCATCTTCAACGACCAAAATATACATCGACTGGTGCTCCTGAAAGGGTTCAAGGCTCAAAGGTTTCATTGTCGTGAAGTTCCATCTCGTCGAGATCGTCGGAACCAAACCAGTAACCATAAAACACGGGGAGTGCAAACAACGTCAAGGTTGTACAGCTTACAAGACCTCCAATGACCACGGTCGCAAGTGGTCTTTGAACCTCTGCGCCGACGCCACTGGCGAGCGCCATGGGTACGAAACCAAGTCCAGCGACGAGCGCTGTGGTTAAGACGGGACGAAGACGCTCCAGCGCGGCGCTAAAAGCAGCCTTGTGTGCGCTGTGTTCCCTGATGTGAAGCTCCTTGATTCGGCTCAACATCACGATGCCGTTCATGACGGCGATGCCAAGCAACGCCACGCATCCGATCAACGCCGAGATGGAAAGCGGCATGCCTCGTGCCCATAAAATCACCAGCCCACCACTGATGGCGACGGGGACATTGAGCGCGATTAGCACAACATACTTCCAGTGTCCAAACGCCATGTAGAGCAGACCAAGAATAATGAGGATCACCGTCGGGATAAGGATCATCATCTGTGTGCTAGCTGCCTTTAATTGTTCATATTTTCCGCCCCATTCGATCCAGTAACCAGGAGGCAAATCCACGCTATCGGTGACTTTTTGTGCCTCTTGTACGAAGCTCCCGAGGTCACGTCCACGTACGTTGCTTTGTACAATCACACGACGACTTCCCGATTCATGGTCAATACGAGCGGGGACCTGTTTTTGATGCACGCTTGCCAGCGCACCCACGGGAACAGCGCCTGCGGTGTCGTTCCAGATCACGCGTTGCTCAAGAGGGATAGCGAGCGTTTTTTCGGAGAGTTTTAAAACCACAGGGTCTCGGAATGTGCCACGTACAACCTCGGTCACGGAGCGTCCACGCTGTTCAAGCTCAACCCATCGCATGAGCTCCTCTGGGGCGATATGTTGTGTGCGCATCGCCTCTGTGGTGGGAATCAGCTCAAGGCTTGGTACACCTTCAAGTGATGGTCTGGAGACGTCCGAGGCACCAGGGACCTGTTCAAGTTTCTGGGCGATTTGATCGGCAAGTTCAAGGAGTTTCTGGCTATCAGGACCATAGATTTTGATGCCCACATCGGATGGAATGCCTTCAAGCATCTCATTAAAACGCATCTCGATAGGTTGTGTGAAGTTGAGCTGTGTGTCAGGGAGCGCGGCGCTCAATTTATCATCCATGGCCTGCACCAGCCCTTCTGTGGTGGTGGCTGTAGTCCAGGTGTCTCGTGGCGCGAGTCGCACCAGAATATCAGCCTCTTCCATGCCCATGGGATCTGTGGCGACAGCAGGAGAACCTGTCCTGCTGCCCACAGCCTCAACTTCAGGGAACTGACGCAAGGTTGCCTCCACCATGCTTGAGGATCGCAACGCTTCATCCGCGCTGATGGAGGGAAGCTTTGTGGTCTGGACCACGAGGTCACCTTCTTCAAGACGTGGGACAAACTCGACGCCAAGTGACATGGCGAGCGCGATGCTGCCTGTAAGCGCAGCAAGGACGAGGGCTGCCATGACCATCACATGGCTCATCATCCAGGTGAGGGAAGGGCGGTAGAGGTTTTGAACCCACTGCATCAGCCTTGTCTGGTGGTCGCCATGAGGTTTCACAAGATAGGTTGCCAGCGCAGGCACATAGGTAAAAGAAAGAACAAGCGCTGTGCCAAGAGCAAACAATACAGTGAGGCTCATTGGTCTGAAGAGCTTTCCTTCTGTGCCCGAGAGCATCAGAATAGGCATGTACACCACGAGCAAGATCCCGATGGCAAAGAGCACAGGTTTTGCGACGCTTTGTGTGCGTTGTACAATCGCGCCCTTGAGATCCTCATGTTTGGCAAGCTCCAGCGCGACAATGCTTTCAACAATCACAATCGAGCCATCTACCACAAGGCCAAAATCAATCGCGCCAAGGCTCATCAGATTGCCTGAATAACCAAAGATGTGAAGCCCCATGAATGCGCCAAGCAGTGAGAGTGGAATGACCGAGGCTACAATGATTCCTGCACGAAAATCTCCCAGTAAAATCAACAGGATAAAAATGACAAGAAGACCACCCTCAAGCAAGGATTTTTCCACTGTGGAGAGCGCATTTTCTACGAGTTTATCACGCGCATAAATGGGTTCAAGCTCGACACCTTCAGGGAGTGATTTCTCAATGTCATCGACCCTGGCTCGGATGCCATCCACGGTCTTTAACGCATCAGCACCAGCCAACAATTGTACCATCACAAAGATGGCCTCACCGCGAGCATCTGCACTACCAAGACCCACGGTCATGGAGCCTGACTCTCGGACCACCGCGATGTCGCCAAGCAGCAGGGGAGGGCGCGCGGATGTGGCAGGGCGAAGCACCATCTCCTCAAACTCTTCAGGCGTCGTCGGGTTAAGCAGCGCACGCACAAGAATCTGTTCCTCGCCGTGTCGTTGCGCACCACCGCTGGCTCGTCCGACCTGTTCTGAAATTCTGGACTCCACCTCATCAAGCGTGATCTTGTGTGCAGCCATTTGATCCTGATCAAGGCGTACATCCAGTTGAGGTTGTCCGCCACCCCATGCGTTGACTTCAACGACGCCATCAACGTTGCGAAGTCGTGGTGTGATGTCTTCCTCAAAGATTCTGTACAGTTCGGGGAGACGATGCCTGGGGCTCCTGAGCATAAATTGATATACCTCGCCAAGTCCTGTGGATGGTGGCGCCAGCTCGGGCGTACCCGCAGTGTCAGGGATGTCTTCACGAGCCGAGTCGAGACGTTCCTTGACGAGCTGTCGGGCGTGCCAGATGGAGGTGCCATCTTCAAATACCACGGTGATCGATGAGACGCCTGTTCTGGAGATGCTGCGTAATTCATCCATGCCAGGGACGCCACCAAGAGAGCGCTCAATGGGGGTTGTGATGAGCTGCTCAACCTCAATGGAGTCCATACCTGGAGATGCGGTGACAACCTGAACTTGAACATTGGTTAAATCGGGAAAAGCGTCAAACTTCAGGCGATTGAGCGCAGCGACGCCTACCACGGCAAAGAGGATGGTCATGATCAAGACGAGGCCGCGATTTCTTACACTTGCGGCAATGAGTGCATGAATAAAACCTGACATTACTCACCTCCTTCACTGCCCATAAGGTATTGACCTTTCACAGCAAATACGCCCTGACTTACAATTTTATCTTCGGGGTTTAGATCCTTGCTTTGTACAAGAACCTCGTGATTGACCTCTCGCAATACGTTGACGCGCACGGGTGTCCAGCCCTTTGAGTCCTTCTTGAAGACGACGTCCTTGCCATCAAGTTGTGTGAGTGCGAGTCGTGGTAAAGTGAGTGTATCCAAGCTGGCTTTTTGGTTGAGTTGAAGTCGTCCAGTCATGTTGGAGAGCAGTGTGTGCGAGGTGGCCTTGTCATGAGGTATGGTCCAGTAACTTCTGATCATGCGGTGGTCCTCATCAACGACAGGATCGTAGCGATCAAATGAGACGGTGAAAGAATCGAGGCCGCTTTCGGAGGTGAACGTGGCGTTGGTGACTTGATTGATCGCCGCGAGGTCTTTTTGGGGGATGTAGACGATGACTTCGGGGTGGTCCTTGTTGATCAGAGTGAGACACTGGCTACCTGTGGGGATACGATCGCCTTCGGTGCAGGAGAGGCGAGTGATTTCACCTGATGTGGAGCTTTCCCAGATGATTTGATTGTTGGTTGTTTTGGTGAGGCTAGACATGCGCACGGAGCGTTGGCGTTGAAGTGTTTTGGCGCGAGCGCGGTTCATTTCAAGCGAGGTCTGGAGTTCTTGCACGTCATGTTGAGTTGCGACACCTGCATTAAGCTGCGCCTTCTTGCTTGTTAACAACTCTTCCTGGAGTTGAATTTGTCGCCGTAACTCTTGATAGGTGAGGTCGAGATCCGAGATTTCTTCTGAAATCAGGGTGGCAATTGGGGTGTTGGGCAAAAGTGTCTGGCCAGGTTTGACGAGCCATTGTGTGAGGCGGCCTTCAACAGGAGGGCCGAGCGTGCGTGTGGAGCCCGAGATGAGTTTGACCTCGGCAAACCATGAGCCAAGGTATTCTTGCGATGCCTGTGTCACAGTGGTGGTTTGAATGTAGGTTTGATCCTTGTGATGAGCTGCGGGGGCCACGGAGCTTGCGTGTGTGGATGTGGGTTTTGAGCAACCAGAAAGGACACCCATGAAGATGAGTATTCCCAGATTTAGTAGAGCAGGTTTCATCGTTTTAACCTCTTGTTGTTATGGTTGTATTTATCTGATTTTATTGATTAATTTATTATTTTATCTGTGCTGATGTAATCCAGGTGTTGAGCTGCGTCGCAAGGATGGTGTGAACTTGAAGTTGTAAGAGGAGTTCAAGTTTATGGTGGCTAGCTTCATGAAGATCGCGACGGCCTTGAAGTACGCGAGCGAGCGTGACCTGTTTTTGTTTAAAGCCATCTTCGAGTAAGGTCTGGCGTTTATGGAGAGTGGCCAGCTCACCTTGCGTGAGTTGTTCGAGGTTGTGGAGGAGTGTGTTATAGCGCGTGATTTGAGAGAGGATTTCACGGCGCAGCAGTTCAATTTGCCAGAGTTTTTCCTGTTCAACGGAGTTGGCCTGAATGCGTTTGCGCGCGGCTTCAGCTTTTCCAGGGTTGGAGAGCGGTATGCTGATGGATGCTTCGACGTAGCTCCAGTGCGTGGAAGGGGCAATGCCCGTCCAGCCAGCGTCAAGAGAGAGCGTGGTGGGGTAGAGATGTTGTTCAACGTTGGCCTGAGCGCGCAGCACACTTGCCTGATGGTCGAGAGCGATGATGGTGGGGTGGTTTTGAACGCGTTCCAGGAGGGTTTCCCAGGGGTTTGATGTAAAGAGGTTGTCCTCGTGGAGTTCGGTGATGGTGGGTGTCCAGGATTCCTGATCAATAAGGACCTGAAGTTGTTGTAGCGCGAGTGATTGTTCGTCACTTGCGAGGAGTTCTTCGCGGCTCAGAGCTGCGAGGGCGACTTCAAGGTCAAGCCAGTCAAGTTCAGCATAGGAGCCTGATTCAAACGCTTGTCGAAGGGGTTCGCTGTCCTGATGTGCACGCAGCACGTCCTGTGTGATGTGTTCGTATTTCAGAGAGGCTTGCCACCAGGAGGCGTAGGCGTTGAGGAGCTGTTCAAAGTAGGCGAGTTTTTTGGACTGGTTATGGGCCTGCTCACTTTGGATTTGCGTTTCAAGCAGAGTTTCCATGTGTGAGGGGAGGGAGCCGAGGATAAACGATGCGCCAGCCTGAATCTGATGTTGAGCGTTTTGTTTTGCGGAGGATGTGAGCGGAATTTGTGCGATAGTGCTGGCGTGCACATCCATGACACGGTTGGGGAGGAGTGAGCGTTGCGCCTTGAGGCTGTCCACTTCCATGCGAAGCGCCTTCTCAGGGCCGTCTTCAAAGCTTTGTTGTGCAGCGTCGGCGATGTTGTCCCAACCAAGAGGTTGCGCAGCCAGAAGCGTGGAGGGAGAGAGGATGATCAGAGTGAAGAGGAGGATGACACGTAGAGAGCACATAATAAGCCTGTCAGAGTGAGGTTAGAGAAAACCAGCTTTCTGACAGGAGTATGAACGTGCGTGCACAAAAGAACTTTAAATGAACATTAGAAATTTTTAATTTTTCAATATTTTGATTTATTGCTATTTATCAATGACTTAAGATGATATTTGCAAGAAAAGAAGCAGGAGGTAGGCGAGTGTTGCGCAGCAACACTCGCCTACCTCCTGCTTCTTTTCTTGGGAGGTGATGTGTCTGATTTATGGCATTGTATCGAGCACTTCAATCTCTGACATCATGCCAAGTTCGGCATGTTCAAGAATATGGCAGTGAGCCATCCACATGCCAGGGTTGCTCATGTAAGCAATGATTTTTACAGTGCTACGGCCAGGCACAAGCACGGTGTCCTTGAGACCAGGCACGCTTTGACCTGAGCCATCATCAGTGATGATGAAGAACTGTCCATGCAAGTGGAAGGGATGCTCTGGACCCTGATTGTTTTGAATGGTGATTTCGACGACCTCATCACGAGTGAACGTGGAGAGTGGTTCCATGGAGTGAGCTTTGCCATTAATGGTCCAGACGAGCTGTCCAAAAGCATTATTATAGCCATCCAGCACGTAGGTTTCCTGGCGAGTGGCAGGTGCTTCAGGGAGAGCAGGTCCTTGCCAGGTGCGTGGCTCAGGAGTGCTGAAGTCAAACGGTGTTGTTTCTCGTGTCGTTTCTGCAATGTCAAAGGTGCTCTCTACGACCTCGTTTTGAGCATTGAGCGTGGGAATGTAAGCGGTCAACGTATGTGCCTTATTTCTTTCAGTGAGAACTTCGACATCATAACGCTGGCCCACGGCAACCTGTAAGCGGTCGGTGACGTAAGGTTCGGGCAAGACACCACCATCGCTGGAGATGACCTTGAATGAAGTATCGGGGATGCCCAGTGAGAACGTACGCGCGTTGGCAGAGTTAATGATGCGCCATCGTTCAACGAGGCCACCATTTGTGGGAGCTTCCACAGGGATTTCACTTGAGCCATTGATCAACAGCGTATTCCCATTTCTACCATGTACGGATTCCATGTGGCTCTGGAAGAAAGGGGCGATGTCATCGTCATCAAGCAAGATATCGTCGACCATGAAGATACGCTCGACATCGACTTCTGGATCAGCAGGATCATGAATCACGATAGGGGCGTACAAGCCTTTTTCGACCTGCTCGTTGGCATTCACATGAGGGTGATACCAGTATGTCCCTGCATCAGGCACGATGAACGAATACGTGAAACTCTCGCCTGGTTGCACGGGGTTTTGAATACGCGGACTTCCATCCATATCATCGGGAATGCGCAGTCCATGCCAGTGTATGGTGGTGGGCTCGTCGAGATTGTTCGTGAAGTTGACGATGATACGATCGCCTTGTTTGGCCTGAAGCAACGGACCAGGCACAATGCCATTGTATGCCATCATATCGAGGACAATACCGTTACCAATGTCAACTGATGTGAGCCTGGCTTCAAGGTTGACTTCCACGACATCAGGATCGGGGTTGATGTCTTCAAGGACTTCATGATCGGCGATGGTTGGCATTTGATACTGTGGCATGGTGTCCAGATCAGGCTGTGCGTCGTGCTCAACCTCCATGTCTACAGCCATGTCCATATCGTCATTATCATTCGGTGTCATATCTAAAGGTTGGTCCACCATATCCACGTCTGAAACCATATCGGGGACTTTGCTCATATCTGTGGAGTCAACGCTTGCATCAGGTTCGGCCATATCAACGATAACGATAGTACCATTGTCGTCATTGTTTGTATCTTCACATGCAGCCATTGAAGAGCATGTAAAAATAAGTGAAATCAGTAACTTGTAACGCATAATAAATCCTCTGTTGGTGGCTTCATAACTCAAGAAGCCATATAAAATAAGTATAACACCCCCCATACAGACTGGTGCGATATCAAAAGAATATGTGCATGTCGAGAGGTGTGTTGCACATGTGATAAAAATGCAAAGAGCGCGGCGATGGAGGACTTACAGTACTGTAAGCCCTCCATCGCCGCGCTCTTTGCTCTACGATGATGTGTTAAAATTCAGCCCTCACTTGGCGCTGGATTTTGTTTGGGTTTTGGTAGTTGTTGTGGTGGACGATTCACCTGATTTTACTTTGATGGGTTCTGATGTTGCGGTGTTTGCGTCGGAGAAGTCTTCCACAACACCATCAATCTTGCAGGAGTAAGAGTAACGACGTGTGTTTGTGTTGTAAGTGCAGCTGTTGGCGACAAAAGTACCGCCACGCACATCTGTACATTTTTTCTCGAACTCCTGTTGTTTGGCGATGCTACAGCCGACAACTTCAGCGTAAACAGGGGTGGCAATAAACAGAGCAAGTGCGGTCAAAAGTAGTGTCTTCATCATGGGAAATCTCCATCAAAAATTTAAAATTGAGCATTCAATTTACGAGAAGATTTGGAGCATGTTCAACTTACAGAACTCTTATATAATGGAGCACAAACTTCTCTTAGCTCTTACTTTTGATCGTTTGTAACAGCTTGCGAGCGATGGCTTTTCCGCCTGTGGGATCATCTGGCTTTGAGAGGGGAGGGGAGGAGAAGTTCTCCTGAGAGAAGTCTTCAGACTCATCAATCCAGGTGCCCTTATCGGGTGGGGTGAACGAGACTGTGGCAAGCTGTGTGTTGTCGTGAGGGATGAACACCTTCAACAACCCTACTTCACCATGAGCATCCTCGGTGTCAAACCTCCATGTACATCCTCGCCCGTGTGTCTCATGGGGAGGACCATATTTATTCTCAAGGAGCTGGCGTAGTTGATTGGATTGCTCGGTGGAGAGGTCATGTTTTTGAGCAGCGAGCTTGGCAAGAAACACGTCCACATCAGCAACCTCCATATCTGACTGAAGAGGTTTGTCAGCAGATGATGTGGTTGTGTTGTTGTCCCACCCGAGAAAGAGGTCTCCCTGTATGCAGCTACTCATGATGTCACCGATGTAACGGAGCAAGTGTAATGGGATGCATCACGATATGTGTATGGACCCTTATACAAAGATCTAATCAAAGTGGCGCAAAAGTACAGGTTTATAATGATGCTTATACGATCGTTTAAATTTCAAAATTATTGTAAAGCGCAATAAGAAAGAGCGCCTTCATGGAGGCGCTCTTTTTTTTGGTTCAATCAGAATGAGGGCGGAGTGTCATGCCAAAGTCGAGTAAGGTTTTGACGACCATATCGATAGATTCCTTTGGAAATTCAGCACCATAATACAGGTGTGCAGCGGGTGATTTTTTACCATAAGGAGGGCTTAGGCGTAAGCTGGCGCCGTGACTTGAGCGAAACTCGCCCGTTTCAAATTGAGCAGCGGTCTTTTCATCTGTGTATGTGTCAAACGCGTTGAGATCCTGAATAAGAGGCACGAGCTTGGCGAGCTTTGAGCGCGATTTGGGTTCAAAGCTTTTGTAATAATATGGCGTGGGTTTGTCTGTGCGGGCATCAGTTCTATTGCTCATGTCGTAACCTGCGGTGGTGCGCAGGTAGCTGAGCATATCGCTAGCGCGATCCACACGTGCCTCATTGGGGTCGCCAGGGTGCCATGCATCAAGAGTGAATTCGGAGGAGGGGATGTCGATGATGGGATGGTCCCCATCAAATCCTTTGGCCTCGAACACATTGGAGTAGATGAAGTTGTCAACGCCAAGGTAAGCATATTGGAATTCAAAGAATGTCGTGGCGCGCACAGGTCGATAATCGCCAAGCGCAGCGCCATGGTCATCGGCCACAAGACATACTGGGTTTGGGATAGTTTTATGGGCAAACAGGGTTACAAACTTAAAGTAGTCTTCGCCTGGGTCTGTAATGACATACAGGTTTTCACGAAGTTCCTTGTCGTTGAATTTTCCGCCCAGTATCTTTGATGTATAGTTCGCATCACCATCACCAATGAGATAAGCGAGCCTGTCAGAGAACAGTTCTTCAAGTGTGGGGACATGGATTTCGCGTTTTCCAGCGCTTCCAGACTGATAGGCCTTGAGGGCTTCTTCCTCGTTGAGTTCAGCCTTGTTGACCCACTTGATGGTCCAACCGTTTGTGGCCTTGAAGTAGGCGAGGAACTCAGGGGCAAGTTCAAACCCAAGCGCGTCATGTACACGTGCAATCTCGTCGTCCGAGACCCCCTCACGCGTGGTGAACTCTGCCAGCGACATTTTTAGGCCCGGGATAAGTGTTTTTAAATGCTCAAGTTTATCATTCCAATTCATGGTGTCTCCATTTTCAATTGAGTTATCATCAGCATGTATCTCAACCGCTGTATGTTCGAAAGAACCTTGAAGATCGAGCAAAATGAGACGCAAGTCCAGTATGTAATTGATACTATTGCGATCATTTTAAAGATTGATGTTGACGTCACGGACGCTCGTGTTGGGGTCTATTTGGAGGTGTGTTCTGGGGTGGTGTATCCGAAACTAGTTCTTAGTTGAAAATGATTCTCAAGTACGATAGCAACGGATGAGATGTTGTTGTGAAGCAATGTCTTTACGTGACTGGAGGCAGGTCAGAGCGCCTGTTTCGAGCACCTCAATATGACGAGGTTTTATGATTAAAGATTTATCCAATTCAATACGTTTGGACTCGCTCAAGCCAGGTCAAAAAGCGACGATCTGGGCGCTGTGTACAGATGCAGAAAGCCATATTACAGAGCGTTTAATGGCGCTTGGTTTTGTGCCAGGAACCAGGGTGAGCGCGCTCAGAAGGGCGCCACTGGGTGACCCTACAGAATATGAGCTTCGTGGGACGCGAATCAGTCTGCGGAAGACTGAGGCGAGCGCGATTATTTTGAATGAGCTGGTCGAGGAAGGGGAGTGAGCTGAGGTTATGAGTATCAATGCATCTCCGGTGAGTGCTCCACCTGCTGAGCGCCCTCCCGAGCAAGAAAGTTATACGCCGCGCATCGCGCTACTTGGTAGCCCAAACTGCGGAAAAACAACGCTATTTAATGCGCTTACAGGTCTAACTCAAAAGATCGCAAACTATCCTGGTGTGACTGTGGATGTAGCGGCAGGCGAGTATGATCTTGAGCAAGGTAAGGTAACATTACTGGACTTGCCAGGCACGTATTCGTTGATTCCGCTGAGTCCTGATGAGCAAGTGACGCATAATGCGTTGAATGGAAAGTTGCTTGATCATGGCGCACCCGAGGGTGTGATTATTGTGGCTGATGCGACGACCTTACCAAGAGCGCTCCCCTTTATTGGAGAGGCGCTGCGTCTTGGTTTGCCATCGTTGGTTGTGCTGACGATGATCGATGAGCTCAAGGCGCGTGGTGGTGGTTTAAAGCTTGGTGTGTTGCAGCGAGAGCTTGGTGTCAAGGTCATCGGTGTGGTGGGGAACAAGGGCCTTGGGATGGACGATCTCAAGGGCGAGCTTGAGGACTACCAGAACTGGCGAGTGTCGGACCCCGATATTGCGATCCCGCCAGATCAGGCGCGTCGATTTGTCTGGGCCGATGGCATTCTTGAAGAGGCGTTGACCGAGCCAAGTACAGAGCGTGGTTGGTCGGACAAGGTCGACAAGTTGTTGCTGCACCCTGTGTTGGGGATTGTATCCTTTGCTGTGATCATGTTCCTGTTCTTCCAGATTATCTTTACAGTGGCAGCGCCATTGCAGGATTTGATGGAAGGGGGCGTGACACAGATTGGTGTGCTCGTGGCAGGGTTGTTAAGCGATGGATTGTTCAAGAGCTTGCTCGTGGACGGTTTGATTGCGGGTGTGGGGGGCGTGGTCGTCTTCATTCCTCAGATTGCGTTGTTGATGTTGTTGATCGCGATCCTTGAGGGGAGCGGTTACATGTCACGCGCGGCGTTTGTGATTGACCGTGTGATGGGTTGGGCAGGGCTTGAAGGGCGATGCTTTATTGCGTTGTTGTCCTCCTATGCCTGTGCAATTCCTGGCATCATGGCGACACGTGCGGTGCCCGATCCTCAGAGTCGTCTGGCGACGATCATGGTTGCACCCTTTATGACCTGTTCGGCGCGCTTGCCTGTGTATGCGTTGTTGATTGGCGCGTTCATTCCGCAGACCACAGTGGCTGGTATTTTTAGCCTACAAGGTATTGTTTTATTTGCACTTTACTTGCTTGGGTCATTCAGCGCATTGATCGCAGGATGGATCTTCAAGCGTGGGTTGCTCAAGGGCAAGACCTATCCTTTCTACATGGAGTTACCACCGTACAGGATGCCATCCTGGAGGGTTGTGGCGAGCTATGTTTGGCGAGGAGTGAAGGCGTTTATGAAGAAGGCGGGTGGGATTATTTTGGTGGCGTCGATGTTGCTGTGGGGGATGTTGACATTCCCTCAGGTCGAGGCTCCAGAGCACCTGAAAGACAACCCTGTGGCGGAGCGCTCTTATCAGCTTGAGCACAGCGCAGCAGCTACAGTGGGTAAAGCGATTGAACCTGCGATCAGGCCGCTTGGTTTTGATTGGAAGATTGGCATTGGCCTTGTGGCAAGCCTTGCAGCACGTGAGGTGATTGTCTCGACGATGGCTCAGATTTATTCCTTTGAAGGAAATGAGGAGGACATCGAAGGTCTTGGAAGCAGACTTCAGAACGCGACCAATGAGGATGGTTCAAAGACGTATGATTTGCCCACGGTGTTGGCGCTGATGGTCTTCTTTGTTTATGCCTTGCAGTGTGTGTCGACGCTGGCGATTATTCGTCGCGAGACGGCATCCTGGAAGTGGCCTGTCATTGCGTTCACGTACATGTTTGTGGTCGCCTGGGTAGGTGCCTTTATCACCCGTCATGTGGCGATATGGTGGTTAGCAGCGTAAGACATAAGAGAGCCAAAAATAAAAAGAGCGGGAGCCTGTCAAGACAGGCTCCCGCTCTTTTTATTTTTGGCTCTTGAAGAAAACCTCTTGCGTTGTGGTGTGTGTTTCACTATTAATGCGCAAGCAATTTGTAATTGCAAGCAACTTGCAATTACAAATTGCTTGCGCATTAATAGTGAATTACATCAGCGAATCATGTAGTGAGGAAGTCATGTCTTTGAGCACACACAAAGCATTTGAGCGTTTACCCGTGACAGTGTTGTCGGGGTTTCTTGGGGCGGGGAAAACGACGGTTTTAAATCATATTCTTAACAATCGAGATCATTTGCGCGTCGCCGTGATTGTCAATGACATGAGCGAGGTGAACATTGACGCGGATATGGTGGAGCGAGGTGGGGCTGAATTATCGCGCACAGATGAACAACTCGTAGAACTCTCAAATGGTTGTATTTGTTGCACTTTGCGCGACGATCTTTTGGCCGAAGTGTCACGTTTGGCGAGGGAAGATAGGTTTGATTATTTGTTGATTGAATCGACAGGCATCTCCGAGCCTATTCCTGTGGCGCAGACGTTTACCTTTGAGGATCAGGAGGGGAGTAGCCTTTCCAAGGTGGCACGTCTGGACACCATGACCACGGTGGTGGATGCCAAGAACTTCCTGACGCAGTACAAGGCATCATTGCCTCTGGCGGCGTTTGGTGAATCACTTGGGGAGGAGGATCAGCGTACTGTATCAGACCTGATGGTGGAGCAGGTGGAGTTTGCGGATGTGATTGTATTGAACAAGATTGACCTTGTGACGAACCAGGAAGCGTTGGAAGTCGAGGCTATTTTGAAGGCGATCAATCCAGGCGCAAAGATTTTTATGACATCCAGGGGTAATGTGCCTTCGGAGGCGATCTTGAACACGGGCTTGTTTGATTTTGAGCAGGCATCAAACAGCGCGGGTTGGATTCGTGAGCTTTCAGGGGAGCATACGCCCGAGTCCGAGGAGTATGGAATTTCAAGTTTTGTGTACAAAACGCACAGACCTTTTCATGCAGAACGCCTGTATGCATTTTTGCAGGACGATAATATTTGGCGAGGAGTGTTGAGGTCAAAAGGGTTCTTCTGGGTGGCTGCTGCACATCAGATAGCGTATGCCTGGGGTCAGGCAGGTCAGGTGAGCAGCGTTGATCCTGTGGGGATGTGGTGGGCTGCTGTACCCAAGGAGAAGTGGCATCATCCTGAAGGGCAACGTCCCGATGATATGCCCGAGTGGGATGCTCGTTTTGGAGACAGAATGCAGCAGCTTGTGTTCATTGGTCAGGACATGGACAGGGAGTATATCCTGAATCGACTGGAGGGGTGCCTTCTTGAGGAGGAGCTTCTTGAGAGCACCGAGTTATGGGCGACGTTGCCAAACCCATTTCCAGCGCTTCAGTGGAATTGAACAAATGTGCAAAAAAGGGCGGCGGTGTGAAAACACCGCCGCCCTTTTTGCACATTTGTTCAAGCAGGAGGGATAGACAGCGAGACTTCAGTCCATGTATCTTCGCGTCCTTCAAGAGAAATTTCCCCGTGGTGAGCTTCAGCGATACGTTTGACAAGAGCGAGCCCGAGTCCAAGTCCAGAAGCCGTGGAAGAGGTATGTTCTGCGCGATAAAACGGTTGCATGAGCATCTGCCGTTCTTCTTCAGAGAAGTTATAGCCTGTGTTCAGGACCTTGAAGACGACGTGATCTCGGGCGACATCATACTGGCAGTAGACCTCCACACGATCACTCTTGTTCAGGCTGTATTTATGTGCATTTTCAAGAATATTCTCCAGTGCACGTCGAAACAAGATGGGGTGAGCTTCGATGATGGGGAGGTCAGGATCGATGTACTGCACATGAATATCGCGTTGAGGGTAGCGCATCTGACAGCGACGAATCGCTTGATTGAGAATGTTGACAGGATCGATGGGCTTGCGAGATTCGGGAGGTAATAACAGCCCATCTCCGATGGTATTTTGCAGCCTTGCCGAGGCGAAGATATCATCTAGCAGTGATTCGATTTCGGCAATATCCTGGTAAATACTTGGGAGCGCTACCTCATGGACATCGCCGCTGCCTTCTTCCAGAAGTTCCAGCGCGACCCTCAGACGAGCCAGAGGAGTGCGCAATTCATGGGAGATATTGGCGACCATTTGTCGCTCTGAAGCGATCATGCTTTGTTGACGACTGGCCATGTGATTGAGCGTGCGGGCAAGCTCGCCAAACTCATCATTTCTGTCAATATCAGCGCGCGCATCGAGGTTCCCTTCACCGAGCCTGTGTGCGGTACGTCGTAACTCCTCAATAATAGGAAGGAATCTGCTGGATGTGAAGTAGCCGCAGGCGAGCAAAATGAGGAGCGTGGATAAAAGCGTGAGGGCAGGGCCAATTTTACGGCTATCAAATTCCTCATCATCATTTTCTGCGTTGTGCTGATCTTTGTCAGGAGCACATTGCTCGGGTTGATGCGGTGTGTTGTCAGAAGACTGCGTGTTACTTTGTTCACACTGGTGAGGAGGAGGGGCGTGGTGATTTTTATGATGGTGGCGATGACGGTGTGGAATAGTAAACCATGCGATCACGACAGCAGCCACAATGACAAGTATGGCTTGTACTGTGGAGAAGGCGATGAGCCACTGCCTGATAGACAGGTTAAAACGTTTGGAGTGGTTCTTTTTCATGCTTTTGCCACGATCATATAGCCCACACCACGTACGGTCTTGATCCAGAAGGGTTTCTTGGGATCATCGCCAAGCTTTTGTCTCAAGCGAGAGATTTGCACATCGATGGCACGTTCAAAGATTTCATCACCATGATCACGAGTATGCATGATCAACTGCTCTCTTGAAAATACTCGTCCGGGACTGCTCATCAACGTGCGCAACAGTGAGAACTCATATGAGGTCATGACAATTTCCTCGTCATGCAAGGTGACCCTGTATGTGGTTTCATCAAGAGTCAAAGGGCCAATATTTAACTGCACGGATTTACGTTGTAATTTGCCGCGAGCACGTCGAACCTGCGCACGAATTCTGGCCAGTAGTTCGCGAGAAGAGAAGGGTTTCACGACGTAATCGTCAGCCCCTTCTTCAAGACCAAGTACACGTTCGGCTTCTTCATCAAGCGCGGTGACCATGATGATGGGGATGTCATGTTTTTTACGGATAATTTTGCATAGCTCGTGACCGTTTTTACCTGGCAACATCAGGTCTAGCAGCACAACATCGGGCACGTGGTCGTTCAAAGATTCAAGCGCGCTTTCGCCAGAGGATACGGGGTTGATGGTCAAGCCGTGGCTTCGCAAGTAAGTTGTGGTCAATGCAGATAATCGGACATCATCCTCAATATAAAGAACGCTAATAATTGAGTTTTCTAGTTCTGCACTCATGGAAATTCCTTTAACTATATACTATCTGAGCCGATGATTTGGGGGCACCGTGCATATGTCAACTTCACGGGGAGAGTTGTAATAACTCACCTCCTAATCTGTAGACACTTTTGCACATCGGCACAACGTGGGAACCCGAGAACACAGCATCTGAAACATTCTGCAATATTTATTACACGTTGCAGAAATACATTTCATTTACCTTGGTTTGGAGTCGTGGGTAGGCCCCAAACCTGCGGAAGCAGAATAACCTCATAATCAATCATCAAAAGAGTCCCCAATGAAACAACACAATAAGAAGCTTACTCGTCGCAAAGTGATTCAATCTCTGGGTCTGAGCGCCATGGCCATTCCTGCCTTGCACCTGCTTGGTTGTGGCAAGGAAGACGGTACATCCTCTGCCACTGACATGTCCTCGGAAGATATGAACGCTGCTGCGGATATGGGAAGTGGTGACGATGCAGGTCAGGATCAAGGCGAGGTATCAGGCGTGGGTTGGGCCACTGGCGGCACAGCAGCCATGGTGGCGCTCGCCAATTATCCAGACCCATTTGCGTCCGAGAGTGCGTCAACCTGTACGCTTACATGTGCAGCAACCATTGGACCATGTCACACCACATCTCCCGAGCAAGTCGATGTCAGCGATGGTTGGGATGGCCTCCCTGTAAGGCTTGCCCTCAGAGTCGTAAACGAAGAGTGTGAACCTGTTGAAGGTGTGATCCTTGAAATCTGGCACACCAACCATGAAGGCATTTATTCAGGTGATATTACCGACATGTGTAACGACGTGGAGGAATACAAACCACTGTTGTTCTTCAGAGGTTATCAGCGTACAGACGCCGATGGCAGGGTGTACTTCAATACCTGTTACCCTGGATGGTACACAAGCCGCGTGGTGCATATTCACTTCAGGATTATGACAGGTGATTATGATGCGTCGGATAGTGCCACCGCCGAGGTTATTTCACAGCTGTTCTTCACCGATGAGCTGAACTCCGAGATCTTTACAGAGCACGAGAAGTACAAGGAGTACGGGCTTCCTGATACACAGCTTGATACGGATAACGTGGTGGGTGGTGAGGATGATCCAAGCCCCTACATTCTGGACATTGAAAAAATGGAAGATGGCGTGATGCTGGCGAGCAAAACGATTGTGTTGCAAAGCAGCAGTGACTCCTCGTGTACCATGTCAGGTGCTGGCGGTGGCGGCATGATGGGAGGTCCAGGAGGCCCTCCTGGAGGGTTCTAATGAGTCATTAACAAGGCATAAAAAGAGGGGCGG
>CATLTV010000102.1 GCA_950059285.1 uncultured Pseudomonadota bacterium
CGTTGCTTAAGCAACGCTCGCCCCATCTCTTTTTGGCCTTTCAGATTAATTATCGCGGAAGGTGTAATAAATGGTGAGGTTGATTGATGCGGAGTCGGCGCTTGCTTTGGGGAAGGATGCTTTCTTCAGGTTCTTGATCGCACACTGGCCAACTTTTTTATCGGCGATTTCAGAGTGCATGAGATCGGTGTTGGTGAGTTTGCCATCCTGATCGACCTTGAGCTGGATGAGCATCTTTCCTGAGCCAGCGAACTGGGTTTTTTTGAGCTGTCCCGCATAGCAGGATGAGAGCTTGTCTTGCACGTCAGTGATCGCTTTTTTGGCGGCTTCATTATCAGCAAAACCATTGGCGTAGACGCTTTGAAGATCAGCCAATGGCTTGCGCTTGTAGGAGGATGCCTTGAGCGAGTAGCTCGCGTTGCGCTTGCCATCGACAGAGAGCAGGTAGAGTTTTTTGTCTGTGAGCGCGACAACTTCCTGCACCTTGTCACCATCCATGTCATTGATAAACAAGGCTTTGGGGGCGGCGTCAAGCTCCAGCATGGCGAGTGGCTTTGGACGGGATTTTGATTTGATAACCAGTAACTTATCATCCATCAGGATGTATTCTTCAGGGGTTCCATCAAGGTCAAAGTCAAAGGTTTGTTTGCTCTCAAGTACGGATGCATCAAGAGGTGTGGTGGGGTCGTAGGCGACGCCTTCCTGGTCGATCATGGGCTCGGAGATGTTGGCATCGATGAGCTTGCCTGTGGACTCAAATCGAGCGTATTTTTTGCCGCTGGTTTTGCATTCAACCTCGGCTTTTTGATCGCCGTTTGTGTCGCCGGCATAACACTGTTTAAGGGGGCGACCGATGCTCAGGGACCAGACAAACTGGTTGTCATAGGTGAGGACCTTGAGCTCTTTTCCCGTGTTGCATGCAAGATCCAGTTTACTGTCTGCGACTATATCTGCGAGTGCCCCGTAGCGGCAGCCCTTGGCATCAAACCATTGTGTGTCGGCATCGCCGCCGATAGCAAAGGTGGGCTTGCCGATGCCAATGATGTCAGGTTTTCCATCCTGGTTGAGCTCGGTGACATGCAATTCGGTGTTTTTTGAGACCTTGTATGCGCGATATGGGGTGCCGTCCTTGTGCAAGAAGATGATGCCCTGATCGCTGACGACCATGAGTGGTGCGTCTGGATTGTTGGTTTCATAGAGGGCGGCATCTGTGGCGTAGGCGGTGCTAGTGGTTACAGTGATCGCTGCCAGTGATAATGCGAATGTCTTGTAAAGAGATGTGTTCATATGGGGATAACTCCATTGTATAGGCCACAACGTGTGGTTGTATGTCACATGATAAACATGGTGATCTTCACATGCATTTCTGCTGTGGAGGTTGGTCTTGATAGACTACGTCTGAGCATAAATGTTCCCAGGTAGGCCAAATCGTGAGCATAACATAACTCATTTTAGTATGGTGAGGTTGCTCACTCATGGCGCAAATGATAATGGAGCAGGAGGATGCGTCAATCCTGCAAGTTCACGAAAGTTACGGTCACTTTTGTGAGATGATATGGAAATCAAATCGACATCAACGGTTTGCTTTATGTTGATGATATTGTGAGTATGGTCGTCGATGACGTGGTGATCGTAAATGTGTTGCAGGAGCGACAGGAATAAGGAGCGATGAGTTGAGACAGATGCTTAAATATAGCATGGGCCTTTGTGTGGTTGGGATGTTGGTGTCTCTTGGTGGCTGTGAGCCCTATGAGGAGCCATTACCGCGTCGAGATAGGCTGAATTTCCCCATTGGTTTGGAGCTACACCCTGCAGGTAAATACCTCTACGTGGTGAACTCCAACTTTGACTCCCGTTACTCACCCGAGCAGGGTGGTACGGTAAGCGTGGTGGACACGGACACTTTTGAGCTTCTACCTGCTCAGTCTCCGTTCATTCCTTCTTTTGGCGGAAGCATCAAGCTAAACGACTCGGCGACCAAGGCATATATCACAACACGTAGTGGTGATAACCTCGTGGTGTTGGATGTGCAGACCGCAAAGGGGCTCTCTGCAGGGAGCGCGTTGACCTGTCCCAATGAGGATGGTGCGGCCTCAGCAGACAGCAGCGCATGTGCACTGCATCGTATTCCTGACACCAAGGGGTCTCCAGAACTTGATAGTGATCCCTTTGGTCTTGAGGTCGTGACCGTGGAGCGAGGTGGTGTTCTGGTGGATGTGGCTGCAATCAGCTACTTGACCGACAACCTTGTAAGTGCGGTCGCCCTGCCTGGTCAGAGCCGAGAAGCTGCGTCAATGACAAGCGCTCCACTTTTACAGGGAGGCAATCAAATCGCGCGTCGACCTGGCACTCTTGAGATGTATGTCGCAGGTCGTTCCACAAATCAGGTCGCGGTCTTTACTCCTTATATCAATGCAGATGGGACGGCAGAGGCGATCTTCTCAAGGCGCACTGTGACGCTCAATACACTTGCCACCACGGTGGATTCACGCGGCCTTGCTTTTGGAAGTAATGGCAAGCGTTTGTATGTGAGCACACGTCGACCTGATGCGCTTCATATCTTTGATCTTGTGCCCACCGATCTTGAAGATGGTTCAGGGCTCAAGCATGAGCTTCGTGACGTGGTGATTCTGGACAGTCAGCCCTCGGATGTGCATGTGCATCGTGTTCCAGGTAGCAACGAAGAGCTGATCTTTGTGCCCTGTTATGATGACAATAACATTCAGGTTGTTGATCCCGAGCTTGGTTCGGTCAGGGCCGTGATCGAACTTGATGAAGCGCCCTATGACTTCATCTCTGAGGCCAGCGTAAGCGGGCGCTGTGGCGTACCTGGAGAGAGCTGTCGAGGCTATGTGTCGCTCTTCTCTGACTCTCCTGAATTATCCACATCATGTGATGATACAGGGTCAGGGTGTGGTTCTGTTGCTGTGATCGAACTTGATCCCGCAAGCGACCGTTATTTGCAGGTTATCGCCAAAATTCGCTAGGCGATTTGGTTGCGTAAGTTTTTGAACTTTATTTTCTTTTGTGAGATTTTTTATGTGTGTTCCAAAGAGGCAAGTCTCTTCCGTGCTGTCCCTTGCTGCTTATGTTGCGCTTGGTGGTCTGGTGTTGCTTGCAACAAGTTGTCAGGACCCGCAGATTATTCTGCCTGCGAGTCTGGGAGGGCCAGTCGCAATGGCTGTGTCTCAGGGGGATGTATGCCTGCTGGTGACCACGGACTCTGACACGGGGCTTTTGAGCACACAGATCAATATCTGTAATAATTTGGTCGATTCTGATGATAGCGCGGTCAGGAGCCGTGGTGCGATTGGTCTTCTTACCAATGTGAATGAGGCTCGCGTCTCGGTTGTGGCGCTGGATCGCGCCACGCCTTCTCTGATTGATCTTGATCTGTCCACTCCTGGTGTGAACCACATCACGGTAGGAAAACGCCCCGTGGCGATTGATACGTCTCCCTCCGGGGAGGTTGCGTATGTGTTAAATGAGCTTGATCAGGATGTCTCCGTGCTCAACCTCTGGAGCCTTGATGCGTTGAGTGAGCGCCTTGAGTTGCCTGGTGTGCCAGCTGCGCTGGATGTACACGACCAGTCAGGACAGGTTGTTGTGGGTGTGAATGGTGCGCAGTCTAGCCTGCAACTTCACACAGGTGTGACCTGTGAGACACCCACGATGGCGTTCCCTCTTGAGGTGGGTGAGCATGATCCTGATCAGGGTTGTACAGGTATGGAAGAGAGTTGGCAGGAGTTTGTGCTTCCTGCGAAGGTCAAGGAGCTCAAGCTCGATCCCAAGCGTGAACTTGCTTATGTGCTCTATCGTGATGCGGCGTGGATGTCTGTGGTAGCGCTCTCTGACGCAGAGCTTTCCGCAGGTGAGGTCTGTCTTGATGGTTCAACCACTGCGCCCTGTGAGGTGGATCGAGTTGGTCTGACCTATGGCTGTTCTGATGGTCTTGACAATGATGGCGATGGCCTCGCAGATCAGGATGATCCGCAGTGCTTCAGTCCGCTTGGTGCGGAGTCAGCCGATGGCGTTGGCGTGCGTGTGACAGGTGCCTGTGCTGATGGTCTTGATAACGATAATGATGGTCTGGTGGATCGCGACGATCCTGCCTGTCGCACGGCATCTCAGGGTGCGGAAGGCGGTGAGCTTGTTCCTGACTATGATACATCGCTCACGGCATGTGCGGATGGTCTGGATAATGACGGGGATGGATTGAGTGACCTTGCTGATCCTGATTGTTATGGGGCTCAGGGACAAAGCGAAGAGGCCATTGTTTCTCCTGGCTTTGGTCAGTTGAGCGTGGATGAGCATGGCGTACTTGGTTATGTGACGCATCCAGGAAACAATGAAGTGTTGATCGTGGATCTTCAGGGCCGACGTTTGTTGCCTGCACGCTCCACAGCCTCTGTGACCGATCCTTTTGTGGAGTATCTTGGTGTGCCCATCAGCAGGAGGGTCGCACCTACTGCGCTTGATGCAGATATTCGTCGACGTTTGACGTTAGATCCTCGTGAGGAGCAGTCCGATTTACATGCTGTGATTAATTATGATCTTGGTGTGTATGTGACTGGCGACAACGGGTTTGTCTTCTACATTGATGCGATGGAGATCGCGTGTGAGGTGACTGAAGATGATGGTCTGATGAGTGAGACTGCGTTCTATATGGAGCCGACAAAACTCGCGGACTTCAAAGAGGCCAACTGTCTTCGACTCCCAGACACGTTTGACACGGATCATGTGGATATCGCGCCTACATGTGAGGAGATGATCCTGTGTCGAAACTGCATACGTGCAGCAGGAGACACCGATGCGGCTTTTGAATCATGCGCTCCGTGTAATTTCTACGGTGATATCAGTGAGTTGGAGCAGGCTCAGGATGTCTGTCTGCTTGAAAGTAGAAGGCAGGAAAATGATGATGTGTTGCGCCTTGTAAATCCCCACTTTGCTGTGGAAGATGCGGCAACTTCTTCGACATCAGCACAGGAAGGGCGAGCGCAGTGTGTGTTGCCTGAAGAATTGTTGGCAGAAGTGGACCAGTATGTGATTGATAATCCTGGTGCTTCTCTTGTGTCTGGCTGTGGTTCGCCATTGTTCCCGCAACCTCTGAGCACCACGGTGCTGACCTCTGGTTCAAGCGCCGAGCTTGATTATGGTGGAGCACAGCGTGTCGATCTATTGGAGCGTCGTGATCTTCGCCTTGTAATGGGTGAGGATGGAACAGTCACCGAGCAGTTGGTGGTGAACACAGAGGACTTCCTCGTGAGGGAGGAGACCTGGACTGTCACATATGAAGGTGTATTGCCTGGAACACGTCGCAACGATGGTATTGTGGATGCAGAGGGGAGCTTTAACATTGGTCCATTGAACCCATGTCTTGCAGGGGTGCAGCCTGGTGATCATCTGGTGTTGCTCTCCGAGCCAGGCACCGAGACAGGTGGTGTGCCAGCAGCGTGCACGGGTTTTGAGACCCCTGATGCGTCTTCTGAACAGGCGTGGCGCGAGTATGAGGTCGTGAGCGTGTATGCTGACCAGATCGTGCTTGGTGTGTTGCCTGAAGAGAACGGTACTGTGCAAGAGTTCCCTTCCCCCGAGTGTTTTACTCGTGGTTTGAGCTACGAAATTCGCGTGACAGATGAATGGGTTGTGACAGGAAGTTCAAGCGGTACTGCGAGTGGCATGGTGGAGCATGATGGTATTTGTGTGCCAGGAAACGGTGGTGATGCGCCTCGCGTGAGCTCGCGAGTTAACCGCGGCGAGCGTTATGTTGGACCTCAAATCAGCTTCTTTATGACAGAGGGTGAGCTTGAGCCTGTGCGTGGTATGAGCTATGCGATGGATATTGGCCGTCAGTTTAGCTCTGCGTCACTTCCTTCCGGGTCGACGTTTAACCCTGCAACGCCTGCACCCACACAGATGTTATTCCAGAGACTCTATGACGCATCACTGAATGACGATGATGTTGTGACTGCAACGCGTCAAGAGTGGTTGATTGTTGTGGAGCCGTCGGATAACGTGGTGGTCTTACAACTCCCGAATGAACAGACGACACCTGTGAGCTTGCGTTAATTGCAGCAGTGTGTTGTGCGGCGGACAGGTATGGTGATGAAGCGAGCAAGAGGGTTTCAGGTTTATCTTGGTGTAATGTGTGCAGCGTGTGCGCTCCTGGCGAGCGCGGATGTATTTGCCGAGCAAAACTGCACGAGTATTGAGCCTGTTCCGTTCTCTCTTCAGGACAGCCTCCTACGCGCTCGCCTGGGCGCCGAGAGTGCGCCGACCTCATTTAAATTCGATGAGAATACGCAAGATGGAACGTCTCGACGTATGTTCTCAAGGTTCAGGTTGCGTTTTGATTACAAGCAATACAATGCATCATCAGAGCGCAGCACAGAGATCAAAGGCGAATCAGACGACACATCTCACTGCGGAACTCCGCAGGATGTGATGCCGCGTTTAATGATTCGCGCCGAGGCTGATGTGTTTTCGGGTGTTGTTGTGGGCGACGTATCACCACAGATCCCTGCACGCGCGCACACAGGAACACAGCTTGATCGTCAGGCGTGGGATGGTCTTGGTGCAGCGCTTGACCCACGCGAGTTGAGCGTGGGTTACACAACGCCCATTGGTCTGCTCAAAGCGGGTCTTCAGACCAGCCAGTTTGGTCTTGGTGTGCTCGCGAACTCGGGTGATGAGGACGGAGAAAAGCTCCTGTTTGACCGACAACAGGGTGGTGATCGTGTCTGGAGGTTGTTGTTTGTCACAAAGCCATTCAGCTCACAGGGCAATGCACTTGCGGATGTGTACACTGCACTTGGTGGGGATCTTGTCTGGCGAGATGATTTTGCGAGCTGGCTGGACGGTGATCGCGCGTACCAGGTGATCGGGAGTATTTTTTACCAGACCGAGGAGGCGTTTGCAGGTGTATATGCTGCACGTCGACGTCAATATGACGCGGATGGTTCAAGGCTTGATGTGACTGCGTTTGATGGTTCTTTCAAGCTGCCATTTTTCTCCGAGCACCCCACGCTTGATGCGCATCTTGCGGTGGAAGGTGTGGTGCTCGCAGGTGAGACTGATCGCGTATATCCTTACGACGAATCGGACACCATGGGTGTGCTTGGGCGCGGGATGGCAATTGAGTTTCATGGTTATCACAACAAGACCATGCTCGGGACACACATTCTTGCAGGGGGCGCATCTGGGGATGGAAACCCAGATGATGGCACATTGTACAGGTTGCGTTTTGATCCGAACTACAATGTGGGTTTGATTCTGTTTGATCAGTTTTTGCCCGCAGTGACGCGAGCGTATCATCAGAGAGCCATTGCTCCCGAGGAGCAGGGCGAACCTCCACGAGGCGCCGAGAATCTGATCAATGATGGTGCCATTGAGAACGCCTATTACCTCAACCCTCGATTGAGCCTTGGGCGGGAGAATGAGGGGGCCTTGCTTGGTCTAGGGGCGTTGGTGGCGTGGAGTCCTCAGCCCTGGTTTGATCCTTATTCAACGTTTGCGCAGGGTGGGGAACCTGTCGGGATTCAGGGCAATACCACGGAGCTTAACGATCTTGGTTGGGAGGTTGATGCATCGTTGCAGTACAGGGCTTCGTTATTGAGCGGGCGTTTATTTATGGCGGTGCGCGGCGAGGCTGGTGTATTTGTGCCTGGCAAGGCGTTTCGATCGGTTGTGGATGAGCAGCTCTCGGAGCGTTACTCCCTGTTTAGAGGCCGCATTGACTTTGAGTGGTGATAAAGGCGCAAGTTCATGAGTAATAAAACATTGGGCGTGATAAACGCATGTGGTAGTCCGTTGGAAAAGAAAGACTGGGCTATTGCATTAGGCATCTTTGTGTTGGTTCTGGCGCTGTTGCTCGCCACGATGGACATTGGCTTTACGCGTGATGAGAGCTTTTATTTTCATGCAGCGCGTGATTACATCCGTTGGTTTGACGGGTTGTTTGATGGGATCGCAAAAGGCACCTGGCGCGAGAGCTTTACCAAGGCAACCATCGACAAGCACTGGAGTTACAATCACGAGCACCCGGTGTTGATGAAGACTCTGTTTGCGCTGAGTGATGCGTTATTTCACCGAAAGCTTGGGTGGATGGAAAGCTCCACGGCGATGCGGTTACCCACGGCTGCGCTGAGCGCGATGCTGTGTTCGGGTGTGTTTCTTTTTGCGCGTCAGTTATTTGGTCGTTTTGCGGGTGTGGTTGCAGCGTGCGCCTTGATTTTGCAGCCAAGGTTCTTTTTCGACGCACACCTGGCGTGCTTTGATGCGCCCATTGGTGCGATGTGGTTTTTGACCGTCTATGCGTACTGGAAGAGCTTTGAGAGCAAGCGCTGGGCTGTATTGACGGGTGTGTTCTGGGGGCTTGCGTTGGCGACCAAGCTTAACGCGTTTTTCATTCCTATTGTGTTTGTGTTGCACTGGTTGGTCGCGACATGGCCTCAGTGGAGGTTGAGCCGAAGTAAGGAATCGGGCTTGCGGATTGGATTTCCACAGATGCCCTGGGCTCTGGTCGCGATGGCGTTGCTTGGTCCGCTCATTTTCTATTTACACTGGCCATATATCTGGTTCGAC
Organism: uncultured Pseudomonadota bacterium; assembly: GCA_950059285.1. GTDB lineage: Bacteria > Myxococcota_A > Bradymonadia > Bradymonadales > Bradymonadaceae > CATLTV01. The sequence continues at coordinate 8,584 of CATLTV010000102.1, forward strand.
ACATTTGCTCGTGTGAAGTGGTACATGATGTTCCACCTTGAGCATGTGCATTACTTTGCGCGCTATTTTGGTCAGAACCTGATTCGACCACCTTTCCCCGTGTCTTTCCCTGTGGGGATGACGCTTGTCACTGTGCCCGCGACGATTCTCTTTGCGAGCACATTGGGTGCAGGTTTTTATGTCTGGAAGAGTGGTGTGTTTGAACGGATGAAGGTGGTGGCAAGCAGTTTGAAGGCGCGTCAGTTGCCAGAGGCATCCGTGGCATGGCGAGCGACAGGATTGTTGTTATTTCTGAACTTCCTGGTGCCCATTGCCGTGATTGCACAGCCTGGGACGCCCGTGTTTGGTGGGACAAAGCACTGGATTCCATCGATGCCGTTTATGGCGATGATGGCAGGTTTTGGTGTGATGCTCGCGGTGCATTATGCGCTGGAGTGGTGGCGTGTTCGTCGAGATAGTGACGAGGATGTACAAACTGGTGTTGTGTCTAAGGTTTTGTTTTTACTTGCTTTTGTTGTGGTGTTGTTTCCTGCAGGTGGTGAGTTGTATCGAAGTCACCCACAGGGAATTGCGTATTACAACGAGTTGATTGGGTCTTATCAGGGAGCAGCAGATGCAGGGATGTTACGTCAGTTTTGGGGCTATGCCTCAAGGCAGACGTTGCCATGGGTGAATGAAAACGCACCTCAAAAAAGCCGCATTGATCCGCAGAATACGACAGGTTGGGCATGGCAAGAATTGCAGCGCGAAGGTCTGGTCAGAGATGATCTGAAGGTAGGCAATCGCTACAACTCGGACTATGCTTTGTTTGAGCAGCAAAAGGCATTTCATTACATCCGTCACGAACTTTGGCGCATCTATGGTGTACGCGCGCCATCTTATGTCCATGAGGTAGAGGGTGTTCCATTGATCAGTGTGTATGAGAAGCCATCTGCGCGTAAGAAACGTACCAAAGAACAGGGAGAAGAAGAGTGAGTGAAGATGTGACACAGGGCCGTTCGGTGTTGTTGACAGGAGCGACAGGTTTTATTGGTCAGAGGGTGCTGACAAGGCTCCTTGATGGTGGTCACAAGGTGAGGGCCGTGTCTCGACGACCTGCTCACAAGCTCAATCTACCAGAGCACGATAACCTTGAGATCGTTCAGGGCGATGCGCTCAATGTCCAGGATCTTGATGCGATGTTGGAGGGGATCGAGGTTGCGTATTATTTGATTCACTCGATGGAAGGTGGGGTGGGCGATGAGGATGCGTTTATCGAGCGTGATAAGCGTGCAGCGTTGAACTTCTCAAGTGCGGCACGCCATGCAGGCGTAAAGCAGATCATTTATTTAAGTGGGATTGAGCCCTGTGAAGAGATCTCCAAGCATTTGCGCAGCCGTAATGATGTGGAGAGGTATCTTGCCACGGATGGTGTGCCTGTGACGGTGCTGCGAGCAGGATTTATTATTGGCCCCGAGTCAGCGGGGTTCAAGATGTTGAGTGGGATTGTGTCGAACATGAGCACGATGATGATCTCCAGTGAGCTCAAGCACAGGACACAGCCAGCGTTTGTGCACGATGTGATCGATGCGCTTGTGTTATGTTTGGAGCATCCCGAGGAGACGGCGGGCAAGTGTTTCGAGGTGGGGAGCACAGAGGTTGTGAGCTATTTTGATATCATCAAGGAGTTTTGTCGTGGTGCTGGCAGGGAGATCAAATTCGTGGAGGTACCATGGATTCCTCACAAGGTTGCCGCGACATATATTTCTGTGAGTTCAGGCCTGCCCTATGCGTTGATTACGGCGCTTGCGGAGGGGTTAAACATCGATCTGTTGATTGAAAACACACAGTTGTATGAGCTGTTTCCACAGCTTGAGCGCACGCCATTAAAAAACGCCATGCAGAATGCATGGCGTGAGGTGAGGGGGCTGTAAGTTGGGTACGATGTGTTACCAGCTTAATTTGGCCTGATGCTCAGGGGACTTGAGGTAATTGCGATTTGCAAGTGCCCAGGTCATGTTGGTGGCGATGTGCTCAATGTCGGTGCCGATATGCCATGAGACATAACCTGCGAAGTCCACGAGGCGTTCCTCAAAGGGAGCGCCGTTGTGGTAAAGTTGTGCGAGTTGTGTGCTTGTTTGAAGCAGCTCAAGTGGGTTGAGATCGAGGTCGCGTTCCACGATGACCTCCACAACTTCACCGATGAAGCAGGAACGCATCTTGATAAAGAAGTCTTCAGCCTCACCATCAAATGCAAATTCATCGGGGGTGTCGGGTTGGTATGTAGCGATAGGGAACTTGTGGGCTTGCCAGCTTAGAAGGCCACCTTCAACGTTATAGAAGACGCGATCTGTGAGCGTGGAGTACTTTTCACACAGTTCTTTGCTTCGTCTACCGCTCATGCAGCAGAGTGCAACGGGCTCGTTTTCTGGGAGAAGTTCCAGCAGTTCAGCGAGGTGTGCGCCGTCAGGGGAGAAGAGCGAGCCTGGGATGAAGCCAAGCTCACTGCTTCGCTCGTCAGCGGTCCTTACGTCGATCAGGTGTAAGTTACGCTTATTCAGGAGGCTGACAGCGTCAATATTCTTATAGGACATGGCGCGTCCTTGGTGGAGAGGTGTTGTAATTGGGTATGATAAGCCAGTTCAGGCACCTGTAATTGTAGTCGTGACACAGAGAGCAGGTCAAGAGGACAAAACAGACAAAGAGTGGCATGCATGCCACTCTTTGTCTGTTTTGTCCTCTTTTTGTCGGATATTAGAAGACCATGCTGACATCGGAGCTAGCAGAGTCAGCCACAAAGGAGGCGACGCCTGCGAACTCGATATTTGGGCGGTCCATGATATCACGCTTCTGGATGCCCATGATACCCATGCTCATGGTGCACACGGTGAACTTGACGCCATTTTCGATGGCAGCCTCCATGAGGCGCTCAAGGCTCATGACGTTTTGCTGCTTCATGGAGGCGAGCATCATTTGCTTGCCCATGCCGCCAAAGTGCATCTTGCTCAGAGGTTGTTTTGAGGGGCCGCTGGGCATCATCATGCGGAACATGCGGTGAATGAAGCTCAGAGGTTTCTGAGGTTCATTGGTCCTGATGTTATCGCTTCTCAGGAGGTTGACGCCCCAGAATGAGAAGAAGATCGAGGTTTCGATGTTTTGTACCGCAGAGGTGTTTGCGACCATAAGCGCGGCCATAAGTGATTCAAAATCATTGTGAATTACGAGGTATGTGGCGCGTTTGACATCGGTGTCTTTTTTGGTTGTGGGGACAAGCGCAGTGCTGGTGCTAGTTTGTGCGCCCACGCGAAGTGTGAGCAATCCCTGTGCAGCATCAAAGTGGACAAGTTCATGACCATTAGCACCAAGCCAGGAGACGACCTTCTGAAGTTTTGCGGCGTCAGCACAGAGGACATCGAGGGTTTCCCCTGTCCATGCGGGGCCTGTCATGCTTGTGAGTCGAGCTTCGCTATCTTCCCAGCTAAGTCCAGCCAGCGAGAGCTTGAGTGTGGAGGTGCCGACCTGTTGTGGTGCGGCGATGACCTGTTGCACGGGAGCAGGAGTGGCCTGTGCCACGACAGGTTGGGCTGGTGTAGGTGGTGCGCTTGCTGGAGCTGTAACAGGTTGAGCCGCGCCTGGTTTTTTGATGGTCGCGACAAAGGGTGAGCCAGTATCTTGCATGGATACGAGTGTGGCGCCCGAGCTTTTAAGCCAGCTCTGGATATCCACGGGGAACGCATCATCATCGGCAGTGATCTGGAGTTCCTGGCCATCATCAAGTTTGCGGTAGGCTCTGGCAAGCTTGAGGATGGGCTCAGGACATGCCATGCCAACGCAGTCAAGCTGTTGTGCGCTTGCTTTGGGGAGCACAGGTGTAACCATGGCAGCGGGCGGTGCCTGTGGTGTAGGAATGGCGGGAGCACTGGCGGCTGCTTTTTTCTCTGCTGAAGCATCGGGCTGGAGCTGGAGGATCGCTTCGTAGTAGCCGTCACGTTCTTCGATCGCCATGAGCGTGACGCCAGAGCTTGAGCACCAGCTCTTGATGTCCATGGGGAAGGCGTCATCATCGGCGTAAATTTGAATGCGGTGATCCTGGCCGTCGCGAAGTTTACGGACTTGGCGAGCGGTTTTAAGGATGGGTTCGGGGCAGCGTAGCCCTCTCCAGTCAAGTTGGATGGTTTCGATAGTCATGGTGTTGACCTCCTGTGTTGTAGGTCCTGGCATATGGAAGAGAGTTGTGGCGTATCGTTATACACGTCGGCGCAATGTCACGAGTTCTTGAAAGAGTTTCTTGTACTCACGTTCAAGTTCTTCGATCCAGTGCATGGCGTGGTCGAGATCGTATGCTGTGGGGGAGTTACACAGTGTACGACAGATCTGGACGATACGTTCGGCCCCGATGCTCATGGCGTGAGAGCTGAGTAGACCTGCGATCTTGAGCACGCCTTGTTGGTTGGCGTCTTCAAGATGTTCTTCAAGCTCAAGGAGCCATTCGGGCATGTGTCCGATGAAGGTTTCAATCAGCTCCTGTGTGAGCATCTGATTTTCTTGCAGGGAGTTGCGCAATGGGTTGGGGTTAAAGGTTTCGGGTGCGGTCACGTTGACAGGACGCTTCTTGGAGTTCTCATCAATGACACGTCGAATATGTTGTTGAAGTCGTGCTCTATCCTGGGGCAAGCACAACACATCCTGTGCTCCGAGTGAGAGCCATGCTCCTCGCAGGGCAGGGCCTTCTCGGTAGGTGAGGAGCTTTGGTTTGTTGGGCAATTGTTCGATGAACTGTGCCAATGTGCTCGTGAGTTGTCGTGATACGACGCTGTCATCAGGGATGGGCACGAGTACGATATCACTTGAGCTGATGCTTGCGTGGTGTCGCTCCCAGTGATCCTGGGGAGCCATGGTGATATCACACAGCGCTTGTGGGAGGATGTCTCCCGTGGTGAGTGAGACCACATCGGGGTGTGTGAAGATAAACAGGTTGGCTTTCTGAGGTGCCTGGAACTGTCCTGTGCCATGGCGAGTCACCGCGAACCACTCGGAGCTATCGCCTGGGAGGCCTGTGTGATGGGAGAGGTTGGCTGCGATCTCATCGGCCGATGGACGCTTGAGCGGATCGGGCGAGAGGATGCGGCGGAGCATCTCCACGATGGTAGGAGGGTAGGCCCTCATGCTTGGCAGCGGTTTTGGGGCGCTGGTCATGCTCGCAAGGTACTTGAAGACTTCCATCTGTGTGGTGCAGTCATCAAGGAGTGGATTGCCTGACATGGCCCACCACATCACCTGTCCGAACGCGAAGATATCGGACGCTTTTGATGTCTCGCCGCGAAGCTGTTCGGGAGCCATAAATTGGGGCGTGCCGATAGGGCCTGCGGTCATGTGTGTGATGCCATCAAGCTGGGCGATACCAAAGTCGAGGATCGTCACGTGAGGGACAGCGTTTGTACCCTTGAAGTTGATGATCATGTTTCGTGGAGAGAGATCCCTGTGCACGATACCTGCGTCATGCAGCGCTTGGAGTGCGCTCGCAAGTTGGTGGAACACGATGTTAAACTCTTCAGGAGATACAGGGGCGTTTTTCTCAAGCCATGACTCAAGGCTCTCACCACGCACGTATTCCATGGCGATGGCGGGTGTGCCGTTGGGTAGCTCTCCAGCGGTGTAGATTGTGATGATATTGGGGTGCTGTACACGCGTGGATGCGCGTAGCTCAACCTCGAACCTTTTACGGATCGCTTCTCCGTGGGGGCCATCAAGCAGGTGAGGGTGCGCAATTTTAACTACAGCCTTGCGGTCAGTCCCTTTCTGCGTTGCCAGATAAGCTGTCGCGTATGAACCAACCCCAAGTTTGCTTTCTATCTCAAACGAACCAAGCAACATCTCTCCCCCTGTGGGCTTGAGCGTTTTGCTGCTGTGTTCGGTGCGTCGAAATGTATTTCGATTCGATGTCATGACGAGTCTCAGAGTTTGTAGGTCTTTTGGTTACAGGCTGCCACACAACCGCTGTTTATGCGGCTTTGCTCGTGGCCATAGACAATTATTCGGCACACACAACACTTTGTACAGAGGCAACACGCCTGATAACCAAAGTTATCGGGTATGATTTGTCAGGATACTGTGTTTCCTCTGAGGAAACGCGAGCGCTACAACGCATGTATGGTGATGTTGCACAAACCTCCATGCACTTCCCCTAAGACGATCTAGCGGCAAGCTGAGTCACAATATTTATTGTTTTTTTTGATGATTTTTTGTCAGTCAGTGTTTTAACGGTACGAAATACCGATCAAATTTAGACGGGAGCGCTGATCCAACCTAGCTGGAAGAGGTAATAGTAGGCGATAAATCTGGGGATGCGAAAGAGCGTCGCCAGAAAGAAACGTGAGTAGCGCATGTTGTAAATCCCTGCAAACCAGCAGGTCATCGCATAGGGGACCGGGGAGATTGCTCCAATCGCCACGGTCCACACACCCCAGTGGCGAAAGAGCGCTTCGCCTCGCACTCGCCATTTCTCAATGCGTGCACCAATAAAATCGATCTTTGTGAGCAGCGGCCCAAGTTTGAACGAAATACTGCCACATAACACGCTGGCAATGCTGAGTAATGTGATCGTCAGTGCCACGGGTTGTTGCGTTGCCATCGCGATAAAGAGCGCAACTTCAGGGGGAACGGGCAAGCTCAGGACATCAGACAGGGGAACTACAGCGACCAATCCCCAGAGCCCAAATTTCTCGATGAGCCATGTCGCCGCATTGGTCAGTGGATCTTTAAAGAAATACGCAGCCAACCCCACAAGAATAAATAACACCAGCATGGCAATCAGCGTTTGCTTGATGATGGGCCACAGTCGAACCTCTTCCTGGGACGTTGTCGCCTGGATATCAAGGGCATCACTTTCCACTGCTGCGCTGTGTGTTTTTGGCTCAGTATTCAATGTCTTACAGGCTCCGTGTGTAGTCAGACCATGCTCTGTGTCTGGAGTGGGCCGTCCGCCCTGAGGTGTATGGATGCACACTAGTACAGAGCATGAAGAAGTATCAAGTGCGATGCGTTCACAATGTATTCATCAGCTTTTTATCGTGCTAGAGTGGCGCGTCAATACGCTCGCTACTTACGTTTACATCATTACAGATGGCTCTCATGGGGCTTTTTATGGATCAAGTCAACGATAGACTTCAACGGCGCTGGAACCTCTCAGGTACGTTCTGGCTGACCTCTTTGCTTTGGATTGTCACGCTGATCTGTGGACAGAGCGCGACAGGCTCTGTGGCGTTTGCTCAGGATGCCGAGAGCGAGCAACGTGTGGTCTGGCATGCTTATCGCGGTGCCGAGGAAAAGGCGCTCAAAAAACTCGTCGAGAGCTGGAACGAGGAACATCCTTCTCAACCGTTCAAGCTCCTGTTTATTCCTTACGAGGTGTACGCTTCCAAGGTGGACAACGATATCCCGCGTGGCAATGGCCCCGATGTGTTTATCTCGGCGCATGAGCGTATTGGTCAGTGGGCAGCATCATCTCTGATCGAGCCATGGCCTGTGGACAGCTTGCAGGGCTATCACCCAAAGACGCTTGATGCGGTGAAGTATCAGCAAAAGTCATGGGGCGTGCCGCTTGCCTACAAGAGCCTTGTGCTTTTTTACCATCGCAAGTTTGTGAAGCAACCTCCTGAGAGCGTGGAGGAGATGCTCGAGGTCGCACAACGTGTGACAGATGCGCCAGCAGGTCGTTATGGCCTCGTGTATGAGGCGGCAAACTTCTACATGCATGCCCCCTGGCTTACCGCGTTTGGTGGTGAGGTCTTTGATAAGGAGGGCAAGTTTGCGCTCAACAGCCCTGAAGTAGCTGCGTCGTACGCCTTTGCTGAAGATCTTGTGCTCACGCGCAAGATCGTGCCCGAGGACGCGTCGGGGTCACTGGTCACGCACCTGTTTAATTCGGGCGATGCAGCCTTTGCGATCAATGGCCCATGGTTCCTTGGTGAGCTCGACAAGGATCTTGATTTTGGCATGGTGCCGTTGCCTCCTCTTGCAAAGACGGGCTTACCTGCAAGTCCATTCCTCACCGTGGATGCTGCTTTTGTCTCGGCACGCAGTACACACAAGGAAGATGCGCGTCAATTTGCGCTCTACATCTCCAACCATGACTCTTCGTTGATCCGCGCGCGTGAGGGTCTCCAGCCTGTGGCCACGCTCTCGGTATATGATGATCCTGAGATTCAGAAGATGGGTCAGTTGATGACCTTTCGAAAGCAACTTGATCATACCTTGCCGATGCCCAATCGCCCCGAGATGAACGCGGTGTGGGAACCTGCCAATCAGGCATTGAGGCAAGTGTTGCGCGGCTCCGTTGAGCCTGCCATGGCACTGAAACAGGCCGAGCAGCGTTACGGGTTTTATACCAAACCTGCGCCAGAGGAGCAGCCGATGACGCCGCTTCTAATCGGTGTGGCGTTGCTGTTGCTGGCGCTTGCTGCTACCACGGTTATGAAGTTTCGTGATGGTTCGTTGTGGGCAGAAATGAAAGCCAATAAGCCCGCTTATCTCTACCTTGCTCCTGCCGCAGTGGGAATGATTCTGTTGATTGTGGCGCCGTTTGTTGTGGGCAGCATGGTGAGCCTCTTTGCACACCACAATGGCGAATTTACTTACGTGGGGCTGACGCACTTTCTCAACATCTTGTTGAGCAGGGAGTATGGCTTGACCGATCCCTTGAGCTTCTATTTCACGCTCGCGGTGACGGTGGCCTGGACGGCGGTGAATGTCTTCTTTCACGTCTCCATTGGGCTTGGGTTGGCGTTGTTGCTCAGGGAGCCCTGGGTGCGCTTGAGGGGATTCTATCGTGTGTTATTGATCATTCCATGGGCGATCCCCAATTACATTACGGCGCTGATCTGGAAGGGCATGTTTCATAAACAGTTTGGTGCGATCAATGGTCTGTTGGTGGCGCTTGGGTTGGAACCTGTCTCCTGGTTCAGTCAGTTCTCCACAGCCTTTGCTGCAAATGTGGCGACCAACACATGGCTGGGGTTTCCCTTTATGATGGTGGTCATTCTTGGCGCGCTTCAGGCGATCCCTCGCGATCTTGAGCAGGCCGCCGAGGTTGATGGTGCAAGCTGGTGGCAGCGCATGCGACATGTGGTGTTTCCATTGCTCAAACCCTCGCTTGTGCCCGCAGTGATCCTTGGCACCGTGTGGACGTTCAATATGTTTAACATCATCTACCTGGTGTCAGGTGGTGAACCTGATGGCGCCACTGAAATTCTTATCTCCGAGTCGTATAAGTGGGCGTTTACTCGCCAACAACAGTACGGTTATGCTGCCGCATATGCTGTGCTTATCTTCTTTGTTTTATTGGCTTATTCTGCTGTGACTGGTCAGCTTAAACTCGACGATTAGAGGAGCCTGATCCATGCGAACTGTTTCGCTTCCAAAAGTGATGCTCACTCATGCGGCGCTGATTGGTGCCTGTGCTGTGGTGCTCTATCCCGTGTTATGGGTCATCAAGATGGCTCTGTCTCCCTCTCAGGCGTTCTCCATGTCGCCCAATCCAATCCCGACAGAGGTGACGCTTCAGAACTTTGTGCACCTCTTTACAATGCAAGACGGCTTGCTCTGGCGGCAGCTGCTCAACTCGATCATCGTCAGCGGTGCAACGACCTTGATCGGTGTGATTTTGGCGAGCACGGCGGCGTATGCGTTTAGCCGCTTTCGCTTTCCTGGCAGGACGTTGGGGATGGCGGGTTTTTTGATCACGCAGATGTTCCCTGGAGTGGTGATGGCTATCCCGTTGTACATTTTGCTTGATAAGCTTGGTTTGCTAAACAGTTTGACGGGGTTAATCCTTGTGTATTCCACAAGTTCGCTGCCCTTTTGTGTCTGGATGCTCAAGGGGTATTTTGACACGATTCCGCGCGATCTCGAGGAAGCCGCCGTGATGGACGGCGCCTCACAGTGGCTTATCTTCACGCAAATCATGCTCCCTCTCGCTCGCCCTGCGATGGTCGTCACCGCGCTGTTTAGTTTTATGACCGCCTGGAATGAGTTTATCCTTGCCGCGACCTTTTTGACCGATGACAAGATGTTTACAATTCCGATTGTACTTCAGCGCTTTGTGGGCGACTACTCCACGCAGTGGGGTTACTTTGCGGCAGGTGCGATTCTGGTGAGTCTCCCTGTGATGGGGCTCTTCTTCAAGTTACAGAAATATCTTATTGGTGGTCTGACTGCGGGGGCTGTGAAAGGGTGAGCGTGTGGAGCGCATGAGCAAGCGCCTGTGATAGCTCCATACACTGTTTTGGTTCCATCGGCGGAATGTGGATGAACACGCTGTTCTTGTTATGCTGCAAGCTGTGATAATAAATGGCGTTGCAGACATATGTGCCCGCGTCATGTGTAATCCTGACCTCGGGAAGCGTGATGTGTGGATAGTCTTCAAGCTCTTGTTTGAGTGATTCCAGATCAAGCTGGGTGTCGCTGGTCTGTGGTCCATCCTGTTGAAGGCCCCCGTGAGGCGCGCTCCAGAGATCGCCTGGCAGCTTCTGATCATTATCAGGGGTGGTGCCACATGCGTTATGCGCGCGTCGCTCCAGTGAGATGTGTGTTCTGCTTGCGGCAAGTCCGATGTGTACAAGAATATGATCGGATGATGCACCAAGTTTGGTGGTGAAATCTCTAGCGATATCATAGGTTACGGGGAGTGTGTGGTGCTCCGCTTTTTGGTCATAACGTTGTTGTAAAAGCGCTGCTGTATGGTGAGCAACCTCGGCAGAAGGGTTACGCTCGTGCTGTAGAAAGGGCTCAAAGCCCGTGATGATAAAGTGCGGTTTTTTCATGGTTCGTTCCTCCTCATGATGAGCGGGGAGTATATCAGTATTATAGAGATCCTGTTAGATGATTGATTTACACGTAGATTTTGTGATTCAGAAACGCCTCTTTGGATATGGTCCTGACAGAAGGCACCGTGCAGGTATGAGGGGCCAACCTCTCTTCTGGCATTGTGATGTGCCACGCATGCAGGAGGCACATTACAGAGGGGCATGTCTTGGGATGCACTATCTGCCATGGGAGAGTGAGCGTGGCTGGCAGGAGCTTCAAAAGCAGATCGATGTGGTTGATCAGTTAGGTGAGGTTGCTGGTGTGCGCAGGGCGTTTTCGCGACAGGACTGGGCGACAGGTGTGGGGCGAGGGGAGCTTGTACTTGGTGTGGGCGTGGAAGGCGCACATATGTTGAACAGAAAACTTGAGCGTGTGGAGCTGCTCAAGCAACGAGGTATTTCATACCTGACGCTCGCGCATCTTGGTTCAAACTCGGCGGCCTACACAGGATGGGGTTTATATTCAAATCAGACCATTGGCCTGAGCGGATATGGAAAGGATCTTGTGCGTGAGCTTGAACGTCATGAGATCCTGGTTGATCTGGCTCATGTGAATCATCCTGGCGTGATGGATGCGTGTGCGATCGCGACACGACCGCTGATGTGTACACACACAATGGCTAGAGGTTTGTATGACCATCCACGTGGTTTGCGCGATGAAGCGGCGGTTGCGATCGCCAAAACGGGTGGCGTTATTGGTGTGATCTTTTGTCCCAAGTTCCTGACAGGAAAGTTCTTTTCGCCATCAAGAGCGATCGTGGAGCATGTGTTGTATCTGGTCAATATGGTGGGCGTGGAACATGTGGCGCTCGGCTCTGATTTTGATGGATGGGTGGCGACGATCCCTTCTGATATGCGCGATTGTCGCGATGTGCATCTGATCGCAGAAGGGTTGCTCGCTGCGGGAATGTCATCCTCTGATGTGCAACGCGTGATGTGGGGCAATGCATTGCGTATGTTGATGCTCTGATTTCATGTCTATGGTGATGTGGTCAACTGGCAAACCATGTCGGGGGCGG
>CATLTV010000103.1 GCA_950059285.1 uncultured Pseudomonadota bacterium
AGTTGGACACCCCGGAGAAAGCCGAGGCGTTCTTTGCCAGGGTTTACCCCGATACACTCAAGCTCGTGCCAAACATCGGCGAGGCGTTCCTCGAGCACCCCGTGGGGACGCTCGGGACGTTGTGGTGTCGACCTTGGCACCTGGGGAGTCGAGCGTTGCTCGTCGGGGACGCCGCGCACGCGATCGTCCCCTTCTTTGGCCAGGGGTGCAACTGCGGGCTGGAGGATTGCCTGGTGCTCGACTTTGTCGATGTCAGCGATGTCAGCCTCACCACACTCCCCACTCTCTTTGGACTCCCACAGGACATGCAACTTGCAGGTGAAGAGGTGGAAGAGGTCCGACAAAAGATGAATGGATTTAACTTCGACTTCCTTGATCTCGAAATGGACCCTGGTGAAATTACGCTCGAAGAGATCAAACGACGCGCAGCAATCTTTGACCCCATCACCATGGAACTTGATCCCGAGGTGTCGGCCATTTCTCCCAACGCCTGGATTTCACTTGGCCGCGCAGGTCTTGCGCTACACTTCTTGAACCGTAAAAAAGCTCGCGCTGAGTTTTTAATCCTGCTGTATCACGAACAAAACAAACCCAAGTATCGTGTGCTCCTTGATGAACAGGAGGTCGCCACCTTCACCCGACTCCTCGACGCTGTACAGGCCGTGGACTACGAACTTGAACAGATGGGTCCACACGTCCAGTACTCGGCCCTCCCAGAAGCACAGTGGCGCCTTAAAGCTCCTGATGCCAAGCTCAAACAATCCCTCTCTCAACTCAAACCTCCCCGCCATGCAACCACCGTCGCTGATGCGCTCCACTACATCGCCCACGCTCGCCGCGCGCTACGATTCACATGGGGCAAACTTCCAGAAGATCATCTCCCATCATTGTGACCAAAAAGTCAGAAAATTAACCTATCCAATGCGAATTGAATCACTTTAACCACTGTAATGCTTGCAAATCACGCAAATAGGTACAATCATCATACACCTGTCGTCGAACGTATTTAAACTGTTTAGGAAGAGGTTAGGATGTCCTGTATCAAACGCGTGTTACTCATTCATATGCTCGTGCTTGGAAGCACACTCTCTGTGGGATGCGGAGGGTGTGGCGGTGAGGAAGAAGAGACTCCCACCAAAGATATGTCCAGCACCACAGACGCAGCTCCTGATCTTGATGCGGACATGACGCCGCCCACAGATGCAGACGCAGACGAAGGCACGCAAGATGTTGATTCTAACCAAGATTTAGACATGCACGACATGGGCGTTGATATGATGATTACCATCGTGCCCGAAACGCCCGAGCAGGAAAAAATCCTCGAAGTCCCGCTTAATGAAGATCCCTGGTTTCTTGATGGTCTCAGCGCACCTGCACATGTCGTGTTCACCGAAATGGGACGCCCTCATATTTATGCAGAGAACCAGGAGGATATGGGCTACGTGCTCGGCTTTGTCGTCGCACGCGACAGGTTCTTCCTCATGGACCTCCAACGACGACTGGCGCAGGGGAAACTCTCTGAACTCCTCGGAGACGCCGCACTCCCCAACGATGTTGAAGCACGCAATACAGGCATGGACCAGGTCACGCAACGCCTGATGGACAACCTCACACCCGAAATGGAAGCCTATCTTGACGCCTACGTCAACGGTATCAACGCCTACATCGAAGCGGTACGCGCCCGACGTGCCAACCCACCCAGCGAATATGTCTCGTTCAAGTTCCTGCTCGGCAAACAAAAGGAAGTCGACATGATGGAGCCATTCACTCGCCGCGATGTCGCCGCGATGGTCGCCGTCATCATGTACGAAACCAACTTTGAAACAGGCGACGTTGGACGCACCGCCCGCTTCGCTCGTCTACAAAACCTCTACCAGGACGCACAAATCCCACACGCAACAGAACGACGTGAAGGCGCAATCAACGACATCTGGACCCGTGGCATCGAACCACTCTACCCTGCAAGCTCTGCCTCTGGTTGGACCATTGATGATGGCGCACTGGATGTCTCAGGCGCTCGCCCAGCCCCCAGTCGCCCAACACATAACCCACAAAAACCAACCGCGCTCAAACTCAACGCAGACCTGCTTGAACGCACTGCTGACCGCCTACAAGCACTCTCCGATAGACTCGGAAAACGCGAGCTTGATAACTTCGGCTCCAACACATGGGCCATTGCAGGCACACATACCACCGATGGCTCGGGCATCGTCGCAGGCGATGGACACCTCCCGCTCGACCTCCCCTCGCTCATGTATCAAATCGGGCTCGACACCAAAACATTTGGTGACGAGCAACAATCCTTGCGTCAGACAGGTCTACTCATCACAAGCCTCCCCATTCTCGCAGTGGGCACCAATGGCGACATCGCCTGGAGCCAGGTCAATCCCTTTGCAGACATCACCGACTGGTACGCCGAGGAACTACAACTCGACGACAACGGCGCTCCCTCTGCGACCATGTTTGATGGCCAGTGGCAACCTGTACAAGAGGTTCAGGAAGAATACGTTATCGCCAATGTCCCCGCGCTTGAAAGTGAAGGAAGAACAGAGGTTGTCACACGATACAAAACATTCGACGGGCGACTTATCCTTGATATTGAAGGAGATACATACGCCAAGGAAGACCTCCCCGAAGGAGCACATGCCGTCCTCCTTGGCTCAACCTATGTCGTCCCATCAGACACCAACAACGATGGTGTCATCTCCGCTGTAAGCTTTGACTACACCGCCTTTGACACCACCCGTTACATTGATACACTCCATAACCTCGCACAGGCAAAGACCGTACGTGAATACCAGGAGCACACCAGGGGATTCATCGGAAACATGCTCTACTCTGCTGTCACAGACAGCTCGGGCGACATCCTCTTTACCTCCTACCAGGCCGTGCCTTGCAGAAGTTACCTCGCACGCGACTCAAATGATGCCTCTCAATGGGCAGTTGGCGCACACCCCGCGATGCTTCTTGATGGCACAACCTACAAGGGCTTTGAGATTCCAAGTCAGGACAATGGCTTTACCGATGAGTCTTTCAACGACTCCGATCCCTACAAATGTGTTGTCCCCTTCGACCAAACCCCTCAGACCATCAGCCCCGCTCAGGGCTTTGTCTTCAATGGTAATAACCAACCTGCTCCCATCACCAACGATGCATCCCTTGGCAATGATCCCTGGTACATTGGCGGCCCCTGGCGAGCGGTGCGCGGAGACTCTATTCAGGGAAGACTGGCTGAGGTTGCCGAGCAAAAGATGGGCTCCATTGAGGCCATGGCTGACATCCAGGCAGAACGCCGCTCTCGCACAGGTGAAATGTTTGCGGAGCACTTCATCAACGCCATCACACACGCAAGGGCGCTGTCGTCAAACCCTGGTGGATCTCCCACAGAGGTACGCCTCGCGGCACTCTATCAGAATAACGCCGCCACCTTTGACGAAGTCATAAGCCGCCTGAACAACTGGAAAAACAACGGATACAACACACACTCGGGCGTGGATACGTTCTACAACACATCCACTGAAGCCACACGTCGGGATGCCGTCGCCACCATGATCTTCAACGCATGGCTTCCACGCGTCATGCAAAAAACCTTTGGCGATGAACCCCTTGAGTATTACAACTCCTCAAGCGTGGTCCGTATGAGGACACTTAAACGCATGCTTGATGGTCGCGATGGAAACTCCACAAACCTCGCCTCCTACGTGCAATCCCTCAAGGAATCCGCATACTTTGACATCCTGAACACGGCTGAAGTAGAACACAGCGATGAAATCATCCTGCTGGCGCTTGAAGAAGCGCTCACCTTCCTCTCTGGCCCGGAATCCTCACCAGGAGAAGGTGGATTCAACACCACCGACATGAGCCAGTGGCTCTGGGGATTACGTCACAAAGTCAAGTTCCAGTCCATACTCGCCAGCTTCTTTGGTGACGTCAGCTTTGGCAACCTCGATGTCTTTGGCATCACCACCGACACGTTGCCACTTGCCGATAACCTCACCGAGGATGATCCACGCAGCGCACTGAAGTGGTTCCCTCGACCTGGCGACAACTTCGCTGTGGACGCAGGCAACCCAGGGTTCAGTGGCATACAGTTCTCACATGGCTCTGGCCCCGTCATGCGCATGGTCATCTCCCTGAAAGATGGCGAAGTCTCGGGACAAAACATCATCCCAGGCGGCCAGTCCGCCCTCAATGACTCCAACTTCTTTGCCGATCAGGTCCAACTCTGGCTTGGTAACCAGACCATCCCGCTGCGTTACACTCCCGAAGAAGTCGCTGAAGGCGGTGTATGGCGAGAACTCTTTATCCCCAATAAGTAATCTGATGACATCACCACACACATATAAGTCCACCGAGGAGCGCCTCAAATCCTTTGAGGCGCTCCTCGGTGGGGATCTGCACACCCCACAGCTTAGAACGCAAATTCTTGCGCTGTGCAGGGAACAGCTCCACACATCACAGCAGCGATTCATCGATCAATGGCTCCCCATGCTTGATGAGGCCACCCCTCACCACGGAGAACCCTGGCTTATCAGCACACCCACGCTGCTAAAGCTCATGCAAACACATACACCAGATATCCCTGTGAAGCGCTCCCTGACAGGGCTACTCATCCTCTACCTTGAGACGTTCGCCACACGCACGGACCTCAAGACACACCTTCACATTGATTATCAACCTTGCGCCAAACCTACGCTCCCTCCAGACCTCCCCGAGCAGGTCTGGCATTTTGCAAGCGTCATAAAATCAATCAATTTCAAATGGAAATTCAAAAAGTTAACCAAAAAAGCAGCATACATCCTTGATACGAGCATCCCCATGCATGGAGGGATACACCTGAACTTCACCACCGCAAGTTGGCAACCTGAGCCTGAATGGAACACATGGAAAGTGCTCGACTATCACGCCCGAGAGAGCTTGAGGTTAGGAGATTTCAACAAGCATATCGCTGAATACTACCTCATCGCGGATGGAGATAAACCACGTCAGGACGCCTACATCGCCATGTCCACCAGCGTCGATGGCGGCAACTATGGTGGAACTCCTGCGTGCAAAACACAGACACGCTACCGCAACCTGGAGAGCTTCTTGACCCTTGGCGCGCAGCACGCATTCCATCAAAACTGGGACATGATCACACCTCGCGACCAGGACTTTGGCTCATTCAATGAGGTCGAGCGTCAGCTCTTTATCCCCGAATACTTTGAAGATGATAGCAGCCCCGAGGCAGATGATCTTGATGAATTACTCTGCGCTCACACCCACTCCACAGAGGAAGCCACACGTAAGCTCCAACACAAGGGCATCCCCCAGGATGCCATCCAGGAGCTTTTGCACTGGCTTGAACAGGGAATAAAAACACTCGCCTAACCAACTCAAATAAAACAAAAAAAACAGGCCATCCCAATGTGCAAAAAGCGTCATCCTCGGATGACGCTTTTTGCACATTGGGATGGCCTGTTTTGCTAGAAAATATCAGGCAGCGGGACAAGCTTTTGATCCTTGTCCACGCAAACCATCTCCACGATGCCCTGAACAAGCGGAGCAGGTTCGGAGTCAAGCCAGATGTTTTGCTCAAAAGTAGCGCGATATGGTGAATCCTTTTTGGCCACGGTGCGGACCTCAATCTCATCACCAAGCTTTGCACCCTTCTTGAAGGTCAAGGAGCACTTGTACACCACAAAGCCAAGCCCCTCTTCATCAAGAAGACGCACCAGCTCCGCTCGCCCAAGCATGTGCTCGCGCGCACGCTCGAAGTATTTCAAATAGTTCGCGTGATACACCACACCTGACAGGTCAGTGTCTTCATAATAAATGTGCACGCGATGGGAGTGATAATCGGACATAATGTAACCCTAGTAGTACCATGGGAAATTTGAGTAATCTTGTTTGCGCTTCTCGAGGAACGCATCGCGCCCTTCCTGAGCCTCATCTGTGCCATAGGCAAGACGTGTGGCCTCACCAGCAAAGACCTGCTGACCCACAAGGCCATCATCAATAAGGTTGAACGCAAACTTGCTCATACGCTGCGCTGTAGGGCTCTTGGAGTTGGCCTCTTTGGCCCACTGAAGCGCCACAGCCTCAAGCTCGTCGTGAGGCACAACAGCGTTGACCATACCCATGTCAAACGCTTCCTGTGCAGAATAGTTACGCCCCAGGAAGAAGATCTCACGCGCACGCTTCTGACCAATTTGACGTGCAAGATATGCGGACCCAAAGCCGCCATCAAAGCTTGCAACATCGGTGTCTGTCTGCTTGAAGATCGCGTGTTCCTTGCTTGCGATGGTCATGTCTGCCACCACATGCAAGCTGTGTCCACCACCCACGGCCCAACCTGGCACCACGGCGATGACAATCTTGGGCATAAAGCGAATCAAGCGCTGCACTTCAAGAATGTGCAAACGACCCAATTTGGCCTTGTCCACGACACCTTCGCTCTCCTCATACTGATAACCTGCCTTGCCACGAATACGCTGGTCACCGCCTGAACAAAATGCCCAGCCGCCATCCTTTGGCGATGGACCATTACCCGTCAAGAGCACACAGCCCACATCACTTGTTTGACGCGCATGATCAAGCGCCTGATACAACTCATCCACTGTCTTTGGACGAAACGCGTTACGCACCTCAGGACGGTTAAACGCGATACGCACCGTGCCCTGATCCAACGCGCGGTGATAGGTAATATCCTGGAAGTTAAACCCTTCCACTTCCTTCCACAAAGAGGCATCAAAGAGAGGAGAAATCATAAGCTTACATCCTTTTCCATGGGAATAAAACGGTGCACCTGCCAGCATCACACAAGACAAAAACACCAACGTTAAAAACAACTTAAAAGACATCGCAACACATATACAATGCCCTCACACGCTCGAAACACACCTTCAGTAACACATCTCTGACAGTTTCAGTAGACCCAACACGCCCCTTGCACGGCTTTGTGACAAACACATCCATTTGTTTCATTTTAATGCAAAATCTTTTCAGACATAGAAACAAAACCGATACACCCGCCCCACACCATTCATAGAAAACACATATATTTCAACACCATAAAACACTGGCCTGATTCTTGATAATCTACTCAGGGCCAAACAAACACTGAATGACATGCATGAATGGAGTACATATGAAAGACCTGAAACTCATCACAGTCACACTGGGAGCCGTACTCCTCTGGATCAGCGCGTGCTCTGATGACACCATGCCCGATATAACGAATGATTCAGGCATATCATCACAGGACATGTCACCCTCATCAGATATGCCTTTGCCCAAAGACGCGACACAGGACCTTGATAACCTCGATCAGGGCCCTGTTGTGACCCCCAAAGACGCCAATCCTGACCTCCCACCTCAGGAAGATATGGATCAGGGTACCACACCACCTGACATGACAGAGGAACCCTTTGACCCTATTGTCTTGCCCTCCTACACCAATGTGAACAGCAACCATCGCGCCACAGCAGAAGCATGCTCCAGTTGTCACTCCTCCACCAACGGAGCCACAGCCATGCATGATGCACAAAATCGAAAGATTGGGTTCTATGACCTCTGGCAAGCCTCGATGATGGCCAACTCGGCGCGCGACCCCTTCTGGAGAGCCATGGTCGCCACCGAGGTCAAGGCTACGCCTTCCCTTGAAGGAGCCATTGAGGACAAATGCATGACCTGTCACGCACCCATGCGTGGCACCTCCGCTGAGATGGACGATCTCCTCACACCAAGTGACACCGCATCACTTGGCCTTGATGGAGTCAACTGCACGACCTGCCACCAGATCAAACCCGATAACCTCGGCTCACCCGAGAGTTTTGATGGCCACTTTGAGCTCGCCTTGAATGGTCAACTCTATGGACCTCACTCACAACCCTTCACCAACCCCATGGTTATGAACTCAGGGTTCACACCCACAGCAAGCCAACACATCCTGGAATCCGAACTGTGCGCGACCTGTCACACGCTCTCCACCACAACCTACACCCCAGATGGCCAGCCCACTGGACACACGCTCGCAGAGCAAATGCCCTACATTGAATGGCAAAACTCCGAGTATGCGCAGGGAACACACGAGCAGTCATGTCAAGACTGCCACGTGCCACGTGTCTCCGAGGATGGCACGCCAATCATGACTCGCATCGCTCGCAGACCCAACGCAAGCGACTTTACACAGCTCTCGGACCGTGCGCTTGGACGCCACCTGTTCATTGGTGGAAACACCCTCATACCCCAAATATTGCGCGATAACCGCGGCGATCTAAACCCTCGTGCAGACGATGCAGCATTTGACGCGCTAATCGCCGCCGTCACCACACAACTCACTGAATCTACTGCATATGTTGGCATTGAGACAGTCAGCATGAATGACTCCACGCTTGGCTTTGATGTACTCGTCAACAGTGATGTTGGACACAAGTTCCCAAGCGGGTTCCCAAGCCGTCGCGCATGGCTAAAGGTCGTCGTACGCAACGCCCAGGGCAACCCCATATTTACCTCGGGAGATTACAACGACAGGGGGCAAATCCTCAATGGCACCACCCCTCACGCATTTGAGCAGGTAGGCGGCCCTGTTGAACCTCACCATGACAGCATCAATGACCCTGCCATGGTTCAGATCTACGAAGCAATCATGCAAGGAGTAGACAATGAACCTGCATGGCGTCTGCTCAGAGGAGCAACCTACATGAAGGATAACAGGCTCCTACCCCGTGGCTGGAACACTGTCTTTGCTGATATTGACAAGGTCCAACCTGTCGGACCTCATGAAGCAAACTTCGCAGGTGGTCAGGATCGCGTACATTATGAGGTCACCATTCCTGATGGATCAAACGCCACAACCATCGAGGTAGAACTCCTCTATCAACCTCTCTCCACACGCTTCGCCTCGGAACTCTTCGCCGCAGGCTCGGACCTCCTGGAGGTCAAGAGCTTCAAGCTCTACTGGGAGATGGCAGACAAGAAACCCGTGACGGTCTCAAGCATGACCTTCACCATCAATTAAAACCTCGCAAAACGTAACCCTCACAAGAGCTCGCCTCACAAGATGACGCGGGCTCTTTGCTTATCCTCAAAATCATGTCACACATAAGTAGAGGGATGTGGACATCAGCGAACTGCTTTTAAGCAGTTCGCTGATGTCCACATCCCTCTGCCAGAGCTTCACCGCGCCACCAAAAACATCAAAAAATCAAAAACAATACAATGAGTTACCAAAACGCACACATCCGCTTTGAGCCATCTGATACGATGTTAAAACTCCATGCCGCACCTCGCTACAGCGTGGCCCAGATCACAGGACTTGATCTTGAACAAGGTGTCACCTCTGAACTGCTGGCCGCAGATCATGGGCAAAGCGCTGAATACACCTATGAATTCAGCCGCCCCGTGCTCCTCTCCATCTTCATTGACCTTGGCACAAGCAAGCTCTTTGAACAGTTCTACCGATGGACAGGTAAAGACAGCCACCCCGAGGAACTTGGCCGCAAGGAGATGCTTCAAGCCGTCCTGTCTCAACACCCCATACGCTTTGGTGACATCAGGAGCATGGTCGCCACAGCGAGCGCCATGACCGAGGCCAGCGTGGCGTGTGAGACATGGAAAAAATGTCGCAATGGCTTGCTGTTGATGGATGAAGACCACCCCGAGTTTGAGATCTCATTGAACTATGTCATGGACTACCTCGAAAAGTTCATGGAAACACTCCCCATGGTGAAGCTCCAGGGCACCGATAGCCAGAAGAGGTGGGCCAAGAAATTACGTCTACGCACCATTCAACGCCTTGGTCTGCTACATCAGGATCACGACGACATCAGGGTCCAGATTGACACCCAGTTCTCAAAGCTCATCGCACGCAGCATGTCCCAGAGTAATCACTGGATCGCCGCCAATGAGATCATCCAGAAAGACCCCATCGAAGAGCTCATGTCCTGGCTTCTTTCCGACGTCGCTGACTGGATTTAATCAGCGCGCACTTTAAACATACACGCACAAACCACAGTACAATCTACACACACAAAACAACATAAAGACACAAAAACAAGACACATTCACAACAAAAACACACAAACAAACGGAATCAACCATGTGCCAAAACAAACCACTTAACAAAATAAAATCAGCAAGATACATCACACCGCTACTCCTCATCACGCTTGGCGCATGCACACCTGCGATTGAAAAGGACCAGACCCAGCTCTGTACCCTGGCAACAAACCAAAGCTCGACAGAAGATGCATCAAAGACGCTTGAAACCATACTCACACAGTTCTCACCAGAGAGCACCGTAGGGAAAGAACTCAAGGCATCACTCACAAGCGCAGACACCACCACAATCTACCCCACACTCTCCACAAAACTCACTAGCCCCGAGCAATCAAACTGGAGCTGTAATGCCCTGCACACACTACATCAAAAGGCCATGACACAGGCCAACACCACTCGCTGCAATGACATCAAGAGCGCCATCAACACCATCGCCTACTCCCTGAGCCCACTCTTTGAGGAGGAGATCCCCAGGCTCATCAAGAGCAGCATCCCTGAAGACAAACAGGCCGAGGTCTTAAGGATCTTCAAGCAAGAGCTGGCCGTAAAAACAAAGATGGCCGAGTCCTCCCCCGACCTTGCGCTTGCACAGAACACTGACGAAATCCTGAAGCTCACGTCCTGTGATGCAGATGCAAAACCATCTCCGCCAACCTCAGTTGATTGCGATAAAATCAACACCATCGTCCCATCACTGACACGCAACAGACGCATCATCCTGATTGGAGAGGCCTATGGCGAATCGCTCACACAAACAGGACTCGACCCAAGCAAATACAGCAAAGCACTACAGATGAGCCTCGTGGAACTTGCCAAAACCAGGATGATACAGGCACTTCAACCAGGCATGGATCAGCTCGCCAATGCCACACAGTGCACCTTCAAATAAAGGCCCCCTCCTCCACACATCACAACTCAAGGGTCCTGTACGCGACAAAATACCAGAGCGTGATGGAGCAGAAGCTGTTCGAAGAGGAGCGAAAGAGAAAGGATTGAAGTTCAAGGAGTGAAAACCGAGAAATGTAGCTGTGTTACCTTCTGTTTTTACGACACTGACATTCAACCTTTACACACGCTGTTCCCGACAGCTCCTTCTTTATCACGCTCTAAAAATTACTTCGTCAACAATGCCGCCTTATCGCAAGATACATCTCGAAATGACTTTTCAAGGACCGTGTCTGTAGAGGCATCACCCTCGCAACCACGTTCAAACATGGCCTGAGCAAGCTCATGATCTGAGGCGTGCCAGAGCGCCAGCAGCCCCGCACGTTGACATGCCTGAAGGCGATAAGACTTTGTAACCTGAGGATGCTCACACACCCACTGTGAGACGAGGAGCGATTTTTTAAATTTCTTTTTATTATAAAGCACGTTGGCATGATGCGCACACGTCTTCCATGAGTCATATGTGCAAATTTCCTGGATATGCTGGCGAAAAAGCACATCATCGATAGGCGCATCCTCAACAGGTTCCACAACCTGCGCTGGCTGTGGTGTGTGTGCGTATGAACCTCCAGACAAAAGAAGCGCGATGAGCATCGCAATCAAAGCAGTGAAGAGAGACACCTTCACACCTATCGAAGCAAGGTTACGCCTTACCTCTGAAATGCTTGAACGTCGACTCTGAGCAATTGCAGATAGCGTCATTCCATCCACATAACGCATCCTGATCATGTCTTGCTCCTGCGGTGTAAGCTGCATTGTGATGGAATGCAGCGTTGCTGCAACGTCCTGAGGTGCCTGTAGGGTGGCATGTTGTAACACACACAGATGCGAAAGCTCCGCGTGTCGAGACGATGCACGCAGTTCATCACGACAGCGGTTACGTGCGATTTGAAACAGAAGAGACGGCGCTTTGGGAGAGTGTATAAGATGCGAGTAACGCTCGATAAAACGCGCAAAGGTATCATGCGTAGCATCTTCTGCACGCGCAGAGTCTCGAAGCATACTCTGACAACAGGTAATGATCGTAGGCGAGTACTTCTGGTAAAGCGTGTGCATTGCAGCCGAGTCCATAAGTCAAACTCCATGTAAAGGATATCAAGAACGAGCCTGTTCGTTGATAATCAACGTTGATTGCATTTTAATGCAGAGCGTGTGCGCCATATCAGCAGCATGACTCAACATGTACCTATAAAACGAATCAAGCATGAACTTTTGCCAAAGTTTTTGGCAAAAAGTAGCAAGAACAGGAGAGGCCCCATGTGCTTTGCAGCACATGGGGCCTCTCCTGTCGCTCCCGTCGTCAAGGAGGTCCTGTAATCAAGGGAGATTAGCGTGTCATAAGACGCTCAATCTCACGGAGTACGGTGACACGGTTCTTGTGCGCCTCCTCGTACTCCTGAACCTTGAGAAGGCTGTATGCATCCAACTCTTGAAGTGCTTCATTGACCTGTTTCACGTTGAGTTCATCGTAGTCATCGATGGGCGGCGCGATCAGATCATCGTGCTGAGCTTCAAAATAGGATGCGTAATCGTTGAGGAACATGGCACCAACCTTGATGGGTTTTGGCCCTTTTTGCATCACCTCTGCGGCCTGAGAAAAACGCCTCGAAAGCGTCTCATACAGCGACTTTTTGGGGGTCTCCTTGAGACTCCCCATAAGGAGCTGTTGCTGGCGTGTGATGTCACGATACGTCTTCTCTGCCTTGTGGGTCAGATGCTGCTGACGTAACTTTATCTCAGTTTGTGCCTTAAGTTTAAGGTCGTTTAAGTCGAATTGTTCAATACGTTCGGTAATCATGTTAGACATGGGGTGCTCTCCAGAATGCTCATTGCCGTTGTCAACTTCTTCAATCAATCGAGCAGGTTGCATGATTCCTCCTCAACACTTAGAGAATAAACATGACGCAACGCGTCATCAAGTACTTTTTAACGCAACGCGTCATTTTCCTCAACTTTCTATCTAAAAAACACTAGCCTCAACCTACAGTTTTATGATAGACCCACTCCCCTGATACGCTACGCTCCCCCCCCTCACACAACGTCATGCATACTCACCTTACACCCACATTACACACCATCCTGTTTGACCTCGTGCAGCTTTGCGTCGAGACATCCACCCACCGTATTAATAATTCCCTGGGGATCAGCACAGGAAACCTCGACATCATCAACCTCGCGATTTCACAGTCCTCCATCCCTGATGATGCGCATGACTCCATCTCACATGTCTTGCACCTGCTTCAAAGCGCCTCAAAGCTTCAAAACCAGCTCGTACAACAAATTCGCACCCTTCGACACCTCGTCAATGAACCACCTGACACAAGCCCTATCCCCCCTCAGCACGCTCACAACGCTGTCCTCAAGGCTGTCGCACGCTACCAGCATATAGACCTCTTCCTGAACGTCCCCTCGTCGACCGATCACATTCAGTTCCACCCCTCCTCTCTTGCGGCCATCCACGCACTTCAACTCCTCGCCATTAAACAGGCCACGCACGCCCTGAATATCTCATGGAGCACGCCCGATAATACCCGTCACCTGCTCGAAAAAGAATGTGTCATCAACACCTCTCATCCCAACAACCCCACACCATCCCTCTCCATCACCATCTCACCCATCGAAGATGCGTTCTTCCATGACCACACCTCTCATCCCATCTATCAGATCCTCTCTCACACCCTCTCCACACACACACAGGGCACCCTCCACGCACATCCCACGCAAAACAGGATCACCCTCTGCCTCACATCACCTCAACATCACTATAACCCCGAGCATGCCGCCCTCTCACAACCCATCCAGGTGCCCGACACCTCAAACCTCCCCCTCAAGTGCCTCATCATAGACGATGAAGAAGCCATGCTCGCCCCTCTGAAACGCATCCTCAAATATCGCAACATAAAACTCGAAGCCTACACCAACCCCAAACATGCGCTCAGTGTCATCGACCCCTCCGAGTTCGGCCTCACCATGATCGACTACTCCATGAATGAACTCAATGGCTTACAAACCCTTTACGAGTTGCGAAAAAAGAACACCAACATCCCCGCCATCATTATCACTGGTATGCCCGATGCCACCCTCTTGAACTCCGTGAAAAACGACCCACTCACCGCCGTCCTCATCAAACCCTGGACCATCAATGAACTCCTCGGACTCATCAAAAAGCTCACATCACTCCACTAACTCCCCCCTCGGGTGACCACCACACAACACCCTCCTGAACCATCCACTCACAATACTCCACCCCCTCACATCGCTCCGCCAATAACTCCACGCTCCTCGCAAAACGCTCATCCCTGTCCCTCACCCCACCACACTCCAAAAAACTCGCCATCCAGACATCCAGAAACTCCACAAACACCTGATGTCCCCTACCTGCACCCCTCCTCAAATCTTGCGGCAACCAGTCCCTCATCATCCTTGGCGCAAATCCACCATCCAACCCCTGTCGACACATCAAAAACACACCCCTCCTGAAACCCTCACCACCCCTCCTCTCGATCACATGCGCACCCAATCGCTCCCCCTTCCGATCACAACTCCCCTCGATCAAGACTCCCCCCTCACATAACCCACGCACCATCTGCGCATGCGCCCTCACAGCCTCTTCCACACCATACTGACGCAACACGTTCATCGCGCGACACAAACGCACATCATCATCACCAACCTCTGCAAACCCACCCTGTAACCAACTGTATTCACTAACCTTTAACGCTTCACACTCTCGCCATGCCTCCTCCACTCGCATCGCATCCACATCCATCCCCGTACAATTTGCCTGTGCATCCATCTGCCTGATACGCTCGAACATCGCCAGCGCAGTCACCGCTGATGCGCCAAAGCCAAGATCCACGTACTTGCCACCTGGCTCCTCAAAAAAAGCCCCCTCATCAAGCCATCGCAATACCACACGATCCAGTGCATCCAACCGCCCCGCCCTGGTCTTCCCTCTCGTTATCTTGTCCATCGTCCTGCCACTCATAATGTAAAATATGAAAACTCGCGGAACGCATCACCGTCTAACCCCCATGCATCCCAGGCCAGCGCATCAAGCTTCGGTTTGAGCTCCTCATACCTCTCGGGGCTCTCATACAAAAGCTTCGCCAGATCGATCAACTCCTGACTCTGTAACAAGGCCATGTCAGGCAAGGGAAACAACTCCAGATAACGCGCCATATATCTGCGCCGCCCCGAGTAAATCTGATGGCCTGCAATCGCTTCATAAAAGTGCACCGCAAAGTCTGAATTACCCAGCGCAAGCAATAGCCACAAGACATCCTCTCCCCAGGACTCACACACAACATCCTCCGACATCTTGAACCAGTAACAATCCCCATTCACCACCGCCCCATCACGGTCCAACCACATCTCAGGACGCGTCGCAATATCTCGCCAAATTACCTTGTCCCCTTCCCAACCGTCAGGATCTTGCGGCACCCAAAGTTCATACCAGAGCCTCCCTACCTTCTCGAGATACTTCCTTTTCTTCAACACTTTACGATTCTTCCTGACATACTTCCCCAAACCAGGATAATCATCCAACGCATATACCCCGCGCTTGCCAGATGACTTGCGATAGTGAGGATAAAGAAGCTGATAGCCCTCCCCATTTTTTGCACAAAATGCACGCGCATTCCTGTGTGTCATGACCTCCTGTAACATCTCGGGCTCCACATCAAAACGATGCCAGTCATCACGCAGAAACACCTTATCTGCACATGACTTCACGCCCACCTTGATGCTCCCAAGTTCGCTTAAATGGCACCATTTATCCTGGCGAGTGACGCGCAACAACTCTTCATAACTCGGACTGCGTAATACCCAGCCAAGATCATGTGGGGTGATTCCAAGATAACCCGCCCGCAGCCCAAAGACCTTATCCTGCTCGCTCTCCTGGCAGAACACGATCTCTTCACCCTGGATCTCACCCCACCCCTCCAACGCATCAATCACCCCCATACGCACGGGCTCAACACCATCGGGCAACCTGGCCGTATACGCCGAATACACACTCACATCACTCAGCAGCTGTTCGCCACCACCCTCCCCAGAACCAGAAAGACCCAGCACCACAGGTAACACCGCCGCATCAAAGAGACGCGTGTCACCAAGATCCCAGATCTCCTCCAGCCTCGCTGCATCAAGAATTTGCATCCGCACGCCCTTTGCCGCCGTCGTCAACAATAGACTATTGGGCACAACAACGACCACGCATCCCCTTGATTTTTTTAAACTTAATGTATTTAGCAAGAAGGCTAGACTCAGGTCCGCTCTCCCCTTGAGCCCAAACTGTGCGGCAATCTTTTGATAACTCGCAGCGCCCATATTTTGAGTCCGCACATAAGGAGGATTTGCAATCACAAGGTCCACAGACCCCAGCTGCTCATGTGTCATCTCCAGAAAATCTCCCTCGACAAGCGTGAGCGCTGACCTCCCTGCATCCATCACATAAGCACACCGCTCTCGAGCCATCTCCAGCGCATCGGCATCAATATCCACCCCAACAAGTTCAATATGTCCGTCGAATTTTTGCACAAGCTCATCGTACACCGCGCACAACAACGCCCCCTCCCCCACAGCAGGATCAAGCACACGCACGGCGGTCGGTGTACCTTCGCGACGCTTGAGCCAAATCTCTACAAGCCGCCGTGCCATGAATCGAGCAAGCTCCTCGGGAGTATATGTAACTCCCTGATTTTTAGTCACTTCAGCCTTGCTCTTTTTGACCTTCATCAGAGCACCTTCTCTCAACTGTCCGCTCTGTCACACCCTCTCGACACCTCTCCTCTCCAACCAGAGCAAACGAAAGACCACAAAAACAGAGATCATCATCAATGCAGCAGCGACACTCCCCCAGAGCGCCACAGAGCCAAGACCATAATACACCCCCAACAGATAACCAACAGGCAAGCCAACCGCCCAGTATGCAATCATATTCAAAAGCGCCGGGAATTGTGTGTCACCAGCACCCCTCAATGCACCAAAAATCGTGACCTGAACACCATCAAACACCTGGAACGCGGCCGCCACGGGCAAGAGCCCCACAATCGCCAAATACACCGCATCTTCTGACGCATAATAATTGGCAATTGGAGAGCGGAACACCCACAAAAACACACCCATCAATGACATCCATGCCACCGAAAAGCCCACAGATATCCACGCCGACCTGGACCACATCTTTGAACCAAGACCGATCAAATGTCCCACACGTGTCGCAGCAGCGGCACCAATTCCTGCGGGCACCATGTACGTCATCGCCACGAGGTTGATCACCACAGCATGTGCGGCAAGCTCCACCGCACCAAGCCATCCCATCATCAACGCAAGCACACTGAACGCCCACCCCTCAAAACAGGACTGAGCCCCAATAGGCAAGCCCTTCGCCAACACACGTACATTCTCACGCCAGGAGAACACCTTCTTGAAATCTGTAAGCTTGTACTCCCGAAGAGTAGCCCAACCAAACACCATCAACACAGCGCACATCACCCAGCGCACAGCACTTGTTGCATGTCCACACCCCGTAGCACCAAGCGCTGGAATGGAGAACGGCTCAAAACCAAGCACCAACATCATGTCCACGACAAGGTTCACCACGTTCGCCACAAGAATCGCCAGCATGGGTAACATCACCTTGCCAAGGTTCTGAAAGAATTGCCCCAACGCCACAAAAATCATTGAAGGAAAAATGCCCCATATCAAGGCATTACAATAACTTGCAGTGATAGGAACCACGGATTCAGGCTGATTCACCAGCGTCAACAAAGGCGACGCAAACCAGTGAAAAATACAGATCGGTACGGTCAACACCAGGGCATACAAAAGCGCTCGCCAGAGATGCTCTGCAAGCGCCAATTTCTCACCCGCCCCATGTGCCTGAGACATGAACGGGTCCAGTCCCCTGAGCACGCCTTGCCCAAACACAATCACACTAAAACTATAAATATGACCTAGACTTACAGCCGCAAGCTGCGCACTATCCTCTAATCTCGCGACGCACAACACGTCGACAAATCCCATTAACATCAATCCCAGACTCCAGATCGCCACGGGCGTCGCCAACTTTGCAATCTGGCTCATCTCATCTTTGACTGAAGTATACGACTTGGGGACACTCATATATTCTCACTACGTTCATCAAGTTGAAGTCAAGAGGTAAAGTCAGAGCGTATCTGTGCATACAGATACGCTCTGACTTTACGATAAAACTGCGTTCGACCAAGATAGTCACCTGGTGTGTCAGAACAGGCTGCTTCAAACTATACTACCAGTATCTATTATTCCCTGGTGAGTAAAACAACTGCCCTACACACGAATCATCCTTTTTATCTTGATGGTGAGATGTAACCTAGAGCGTGATGGAGAAGGAGTTGTTGGAAGAAAAGAGAAGTAGAAAGCGTGGAGTTTAAGGAGCAAAAACCAAGAATAGTAGCCGTGTTACATTCTGTTTTTGCGACACCAAAATACGCGATTTCTACGAGCTTTTCCGACCAAATCCTTCTTTATTACGCTCTAGAGAAGCTTTTCAAGACCCGTGAGATCTCGAGTCATATTCTTCTGGTGTGCCTCAATCGTTCCGCCGCCAATCTCAAGGAGCTTGGCATCTCGCCAGAGCCTCTCCACCTTGTACTCAGACACATAACCATATCCACCAAGCGTCTGAATGGCACGGTCTGCCACATTCTTTGCCATCACAGAGCAATAAAGTTTGACACCATCAGAGTCAATGCGCTGACCATAAGCATCAAGCGCAAGGTTTTGAGCGACCTGATACACATAACTCCTTCCTGCCATGTACTCGGCATAGGACTCTGCGATGTGGCGCTGAATCTGACCAAACCTGTTAAGAGGCTGACCAAACGCTTTACGATCCTGTGCATAACTATTCATGATCTCAACACATCGACGGGCGATGCCAAGGCTCATGGCCGCAAGCGTAAGGCGCTCAAGCGCAAGGTTACGCATCATGCTTTTGACGGCGCCACCTTCAAGACCCACGAGGTTCTTTGAGGGTACACGTACATCCTCAAACACAAGCTCTGCGGTTGTGGAAGCGCGCATACCAAGCTTGCCCTTGATCTTCTGACCAAGCGAGAAGCCTTCCATTCCTTTCTCCACAAGAAACAGCGAGATAGACCTCTGATGCTTCTCACCAGTGTGTGCATAAACGAGGAAGACATCGCCAAGGTCAGTATCACTAATAGCACCGTTGGTGATCCACATCTTGCGACCATTGAGAATGTAATCATCACCATCTTTCTTGGCGGTGGTGCTCATACCCATGACATCGGTGCCCGCATCGGGCTCACTCATACACATGCCACCAATCAAGGTGCCATCACATGCGCCTGGCAAGAATCGCTGGCGCTGCTCGTCGTTGCCATTAATGGCGAGGTTATTCACAAACAACATGGAATGCGCGAGGTAGGCCAGACAGAAACCAGGATCGCTTGCCGCGAGTTCTTCATGAGCGATGACAGCAGCGACCGCGTCCATACCTGATCCACCAAACCGCTCGGGAACGGTCACGCCATGAAGACCCAGTTCACCAAGCTTCCTGAACAACCCCTGATTGAACTGCTCACCATGATCATGAGCTTCTGCCTGGGGTTCAACCTCGCGTTCAACAAACTGACGAATCATTTGACGAAATGTAAGGTGTGTTTCAGTCGGGTTAAAGAGATCAAATGCCATGTTAATTCCTTTCTCCAAAATCATTAATAACGTTCGCGTATCACAAACTTGGCGAGCATGGACCTGTGTTCTGTGTCAGGAGCCGCCAGCATCATTCATATACTTGGATGCATCTTAGGTTGAGGAGTTTGCAAAATCTACCTCCACCTGAGCAAAACATCAAAATTGTTCTGCCATGATCTAACCAAATGGTCAATATTCAGCAGCGCATGATAGCTTGACCACAAGAGCATCAACGACTAGAGAAGAAATAGTCAGCCAAGGCTCTGACTTTATTACTCTGGAGACTGCCCATGCAACCGCTTACAATCTTTCAACTTAACCTCCTGAGAGTGCTCGTCATCATCATGATGATCCTCACAGGCTCCTTTGGCCTTTACCTGATCATTGGCTCAATCATTCTGGCCATGAACTTCACCGAAGGCACAGGGGAAGGCAGCCAGGCATTTTTCATGAGCGTGAGTGGCCTGACGTTGCTTGTTTTCAGCACGGGTTTTGGCATGATGACCAAAGAGTTAACCACGACGATCAAGGCAAGAACATAAACAAGAGGCGG
>CATLTV010000104.1 GCA_950059285.1 uncultured Pseudomonadota bacterium
CCGCCCCTTTGCTGTCTGCTGAACGTCGCAAAAAAGGGCGAGCTGGGCGGCCAAAAATCTTCGATTTTTGGCCGCCCAGCTCGCCCTTTTTTGCTAATTTGTCAATGCCTTACGCTCTAATTGCAGGTGTCGCCATAATCAATGTCAACCAATACCTCGGCAGAGCCATAATCGCCCGTGTAGTCCTCGTATCCAACCGTGACGGATTCCTTGATTGTATACCCTGTCGCATAGTCGGGGTTGGTGAAGATGTCGATCTCACGATCACCTGCATATACACTCTCTCTGTATGCATCGTTACGTGCTTCCGTGGTGAGCTTAACTTGATGGAATGTCAGGTTGTATGTGCCTGGCTTTGCGAGTGGAACTGAGGATTCCTTGCGCCACAGGTTGAGGTCCATGGTCTGAGCAAGCTCTTCCTGAATCAACTCGACATCGTAACGATCAAGCAGTCTGAAGATATAGTTTCCGCTGACTTCAGGGTTCTCGGGAGAGTCTACATTGACATACCAGTCAAACTGACCGTCCACATTCTGCTGGACTGCACCATTGCAATACATCTGAGCCTTGAGCTTGACATTGCCACAGGTGCGAAATGCGTTCTTCTCTTCGGGGGTGAAGACCAGCTCCATCTCGCTCTTGTTAAAGGTGCCACCCTTGACGCTAAAGGTCGGGTTCATCACGCTGAGGTTTGTAGCCCAGCGGCCAAAGTTAAAGGATCTGTAGTTGTTCTCATCCACAAGAAACTTTGCGTCAGAACCATCTCTCCTCTGAACCACGATCTTGTAATCGCCGTTTGGTAGATCATTGGGAACCTTGAGATCGCTCCCTTGCGCTTCCACCGTACGGACTGTGTTTCCGTTCATATCGCGAATATCATACGTAAAGCATGATGCTCTTTCTGTCGGACGGAAGAAGTCTATCTCACCAGGGAGTACATCCCAGTCACAGCCACTTTCTGTGCACTTGCTTGAGAGAGACAACTCCAATTCCTCGTTGCAGTAACGCCAGAACAGCAATGGGCTACAAATACCATCAGCCTTTGAAGAGGCCGATGCGCGCTGCAAATCATCACAAGACTTCGCAAGAATCTCCTCGGCACTTGTGGCATCACAGGATGAGCTGACGTCAACGGATTCATCAGGAAAACATGCGCTCGCATGTGCCTGCGCATCTGCGCAAAGTGCCGCTGCATCAGTCGTTTGAACACTTTCTGTTTCCGCGCCACATGCGCTCAACATCATCCCCGCCGAAATTAACAATCCTGTCCATACAATGCCGTTCTTCATCCTTCTATCCTCCAATTCATTTATAAACAGTACATAGGTGAACTATCTATAGCGAGGTCGTCTGTAACTTGCAATCCTGATTCAGAATCTTTTTCTGTATGAGCTTATTTTATTGTGTCCCAGTGTTCGGATGCTTTTCTCACGATAGCTTCGGAATCGGCCAAAAAAGCATCTCTGGAGGATGTGCTCGCGAACAAGTACACAACACCATTGTGCACCACAAACAGGGTTGGATCAGAGGTCACGCGCTCGCCCGATGCAAGCTCCGTGGCTGACCACCCCTGATAGGCGATGCGATAGCGCTCGGGGTTGTTTTCGTAGGCTGCCTGTGCGCCACGATCTACAAACCAGTAGGTCTTTCCCTGGTAAGTGACTGGATACGCTTGCTTTCCAAGTACGGGTTTGTTGGCCTCCACATAGGCCACTGGACAATAACCTGCGATTTCAACACCTTCAATTGCACCCTTGACTGGCTGAGATCCTTGCGCAAGTTGCACATGTGCGTGTGTGTCCTCTGCCTTTGTGTGGCATGCAGTCAAGCTGACCATCGTCAGGCAACACGCGATAACTCCAATGTAATGTCTCATCCTCTACTCCTGTAAATCTGGTTGTCTTTTCCCGATGCTAGACACTATGTTCTTTGCCTGACACATGTTTCAAATTCCGTCTTCGACAAGGAACTTTTCATGGCCCCCACACATGTACTGACTTCGGAACATCGACAACAACTTGAGCTTGTTGCACAGGCTGCGTTTGCCAACCCTTTTGAAGACGAGCGATATCGTCTTGATGCGCAGCTTGCACAGGCGCCTGCCGAGCATGCTCGCCCCTCACATCCCAAACGTGAGGAGGTCTATACTCGGCTCATTCAATCCATTCATGCCTTGCTTTATGATGCGCTGGATGCAGGTAAGCTCACCTTCAATGACTTCTCGGCCAGAGATCATGACCTGCTTGTGTATGCGACCCTGTTTGTGAACTTCCTGAGCCTCGATGAGGCGATGGTCGAGCACACTCTAAAACAGCTCGAGACACCTGAGCGCATCCTCCCTGTTCCCTTTGCAAAACAGGCGCTCGCCAAGCTCACCAAGGCAGGTTTTGATAAGGAACAAAGCACTCGTTTCTTTGGTCTTTTTTATCAGATCTCGCGTGCATACTACTTTATCTCAACCTGGTTGCCTGGCTCCAGTGACTCAATGCGTACGCTCCGTGCTCGACTGTGGCAAAACGTCTTCACCTCGGATCTACAGCTTTATGAATTCCACCTCTGGAACAGACTTGAGGACTTTTCTACCTTTATCCTCGGTGAGACGGGCACAGGAAAGGGCACAGCAGCGCGTGCGCTTGGGTTGAGCGGTTGGATTCCTTTTCATGAGACAGGTCTTCACTTTGCTGAAAACCTCTGTTCACTCTTCATTCCTGTGAACCTCTCACAGTTCTCCGAGGCCCTGATTGAGAGCGAACTGTTTGGGCACGAACAGGGCGCGTTTACAGGTGCGGTCAAGCATCACAAGGGCGTGTTCTCACGCTGTCATCGCCACGGTACAATCTTTTTGGATGAGATTGGTGATGTGAATATCCCTATACAAATCAAGCTCTTGAATGTGCTTCAGGAGAGGGCGTTTACACCTGTGGGGAGTCATCACGAAGAGCGCTTTTATGGGCGAGTGATCGCAGCGACAAATCAATCCATTCAGGATAAACGTGAGCAGGGATTGTTCAGGGATGACTTCTTTTATCGTCTCTGTTCAGACATCATCGTGATGCCTCCCTTGCGTCAGCGCATTCAGGAGTCGCCCGAAGAGCTTAACCTCTTGCTTGAGCATATTGTCACACGTATCGCAGGCGAGCCCATGCCCATCCTTGTGGATCGCGTGTTGGATGTGATTCAAGAGCGCCATGGGTTTGATTACCCCTGGCATGGCAACGTACGTGAGCTGGAGCAGTGTGTACGACGTGTCATGATTACGGGAGATTACCGTCCACTCTCTCTTCATGCTTACGACTCCCAATCCTCTCAAATGACACGCTCCATGGAGCAAGGCGACTACACCGCCACGGAACTTTTATCACACTACTGCACGTTGCTTTATGAGCAGCTTGGCAGTTATGAATCCGTGGGGGAAAAGCTTGAAATGGACAGGCGTACAGTGAAGAAATATATCAAGGCTCACAAGGATACAGAGAAATGAACCTCTCGTTGTAAGAGATTTAACATATTGAAAAAGATACTGAAAAATGTCGTCCTTGTGGCGATTGCCCTCTTTTGTCTCGGCGCGGTGTTCCTACTAGTTACAGCATGGACACCCATGGGAACAGCCCCTTCCGAGGAGCACTTTACACGTATGAAGGCGTCTCCTCAGTGGAGTGATACAGAAGAGATTTTTGTCAACCCACAGCCCATGTACAATGACTACGTGGGTTCATTGTCGTTTTTTGCAGACCTCAGCCCTTATGCTGATCCTGAAGCGCCATTGCCTGTGCTCAAGGTCGATCGCGAGCAAGCAGCTCAAGAGCCCATGTCAGGTCTACGTATCACCTGGCTTGGACACTCCACGACCCTGATCGATATTGATGGTCATCGTTTTTTGACCGATCCCATCTTTGGTCCGACCGCATCGCCCTGGACGTTTCTTGGGCCTGCGCGCTGGTACGAACCACCTCTGGCACTTGAGGACCTGCCACCGCTTGATGCGGTGTTGATCTCTCATGACCACTATGATCACCTTGATTACGTGACGATCAGCAAGCTCAAGAGTAAGAAAGATCTCAAGTTCATCGTACCACTTGGTGTGGGGGCGCACCTGATGGGGTGGGGCATTGATGCAAGTCGAATTATCGAGCTTGACTGGTGGTCGTCCTATCCCTTTGGTGAGGTGACCGTGACCGCAACACCTGCAAGACATGCTTCAGGCAGGCAGGTCTTTGATCAGAACCGCACACTCTGGGCTGGCTATGCGTTTAATGGCCCAAAACATGATGTGTACTTCTCAGGAGACACGGGCCTTGCACCCTCATTCAACGAAGTCGGCGATAAGCTTGGCCCGTTTGATGTGACCATGGTCGAGGTCGGAGCCTACAACAGCGCATGGCCTGACTGGCATAGTGGCCCCGAACAGGCTGTCCTCATCCACAGAATGTTGCGCGGTAAGCGTTTTATCCCCATTCACTGGGGCCTCTTTAATCTCGCGGCACACGGCTGGACAGAGCCCGTGGAGCGCACGCTACTTGAGGCCGAAAAGTCTGGTGTGGATGTGCTCGTACCTCGACCTGGCGAAGCGCTTGAGCCAGATCTTGCCCCCAAGACAACACGTTGGTGGCCCAAGGTCCCCTTCAAGACCGCAGAAGAAGATCCTATCATCGCTACAGGCGTGGAGATCAAGATTCCATAATGACGTTTCACCTTTCTTAAACAAGGCATCCTGACCGTGCAACCTATCCATAAACCTATCTTTGGCGAACTCCCCGAGGGCTTCGCCGATCCTGTACAACCTGCATCCTTTCCTGAGCATAAGTTAAGATTTAGAAACGACTTTTGGGCAGGGAGGATCGGACTTGCCTCGCTTGATGACCAGCAGTGGCTGGATCGCTTTGCCTGCTTCACTCCCTTTGAGCAAAACCTCCCCCAGCCACTCGCCATACGTTATCATGGCCACCAGTTCCGCTCCTATAATCCCGAGCTTGGTGATGGTCGAGGCTTCCTGTTTGCGCAGTTTGAGGATGTGCAAGATGGGCGCATTCTTGACCTTGGCACAAAGGGCAGTGGTCAAACGCCTTACTCACGTCGCGGCGATGGTCGCCTCACCCTCAAGGGCGGCGTGCGCGAGATACTCGCCACGGAGATGTTGGAATCACTTGGTGTATACACCTCCAAGACGTTCAGCGTGGTGGAGACTGGAGAAGAGCTTGAGCGCCATGATGAACCTAGCCCAACACGTGCCTGTGTCCTGACGCGTCTTGGTCACAGTCATATTCGTTTTGGGTGCTTTCAGCGTCATGCGTTTGAAGAGCGTTACGATCGTGTTGAGGAGCTTATGCGCTACACGATCAAGCACTACATGCCCTCATGTGAGGCCAAGACCACGGAAGATACCGCGATCAAATTCCTGAAGCGTGTCACCGCAGAGACGGCCCGTTTATGTGCGCAGTGGATGGCCGCAGGTTTTGTGCATGGTGTGTTGAACACGGACAACATGAACATCAATGGCGAGAGCTTTGATTATGGTCCCTGGCGCTTTTTACCCACGCTCGATCCCGATTTTGTCGCGGCATACTTTGATCACTCGGGGCTGTACCGCTACGGAAACCAGCCCCACGCATGCCTGTGGAACCTCGCTCGCCTGGGCGAGACGCTAGCCGAGTTCGTGGAGGTGCCAAAGCTTGAGGCGATCATCAATGGCTTTGAACAGCCACTCTGGGCTCAGGTGACAATGGCTTATCTTGAGCGCCTTGGTGTGGCACCCAAGGGCGGCGAGGAGGATCACGATCTTGTACGCGCCGTGATGGACTTTTTGGAGCAATCGAGGATGCCTTACCAGCAGTTTTTCTTCGACTGGTATGGTGGTGCAGAGAGCACACATCGTGCAGCAAAAAGCCCTGAAGCAAGTTACTATGATTCGGCAGAGTTCTCTGTGTTACGCAAGAAATTAAGGGCATATCAGGCCGCCGAGTGGGTTGAGCTTGAGCATGACTATTTCCAGAACGAGCGCCCTTGCGACATGCTTATTGAAGAGGTTGAGTCGATCTGGGCACCCATTGCCGTGTCTGATGACTGGACGTTATTAAATAATAAAGTCAATGAGATAAGGCAGATGGGGAAGGCATTGGCTCATCGTCCTGCGTGAGGGGCAAATAAGGACAATCAGGGAGGGGTTGCGTCCTGGTGATGTGCAATACGCCAATTGAGCCTGTGCTTTGAGGTGTGACGGGTTAGGTTTGGCGACAGCTACACGCCGAG
Source organism: uncultured Pseudomonadota bacterium (assembly GCA_950059285.1). Classification (GTDB taxonomy): domain Bacteria; phylum Myxococcota_A; class Bradymonadia; order Bradymonadales; family Bradymonadaceae; genus CATLTV01. The sequence goes on from CATLTV010000104.1 coordinate 6,247, forward strand.
TTTTGTCAGATATATGAATTGATGCTTGGCAAAAAAGATCTTTTGTTCAAGAGTGTTGAGTAAGTTTCTTTCACAAAAATTATATGGTGCGGTTTTTGACAGCGGTTTGATGTGTATGTCCGTTGTGTGTTGGGCTGATTGTATTGTTAAGATAAGGGTAAAGAGGATGGATAAGCGCATAATCAAGGGTTTTACGAGGGCAATGATCGGCATGAGCCTGTTTTCCATGGCATGTGTAGATCAACAGCCGTCCCAGGTGGCCGAGCGTGAGGACACTGCGTACGAGACGTTTGCTCAGGGATTGAGCAAGGGCACTGTGGGGGCCGCAAATGGTGATGGAAACTATTGCGGTGATGTTGACAACCTGTGCGACATTGGTGAGGGCGATTGTGACAGCAGCGCGCAATGTGCTGGTGATCTGATCTGTCCTCGAGACAATGGGGCGAATTTTGGCTTTGCCTCGGGGTTAGACGTGTGTGTGCCCGCCCACTGTGCAAACCGTCGGCACGATGCCGATGAGGGAGAGGTTGGTATTGATTGTGGCGGTGATTGTGGCACCTGTCCTTCGACAAATCCGTACCCGAATGGCCACAGGTTACATTGTGCCGATCCATTATTCCCTTGTGGCATCGGAGAGGGTGATTGTAACACCCACGCTCAATGCGCTGGTGACTTGATGTGTGGTCGCGACAATGGTGACCATTATGGTTTTGCGTCAGGACTTGATGTGTGCGCGCCCGCCCATTGCATCAATCATGTGTACAACCCTGAAGAAGGCGAAATTGGTATTGATTGTGGTGGCGATTGTGGAGCGTGTCCCGAGACAAACCCATACGCCAATGGTGACAGACGCCACTGTAGCGATCCTCGCTTTCCTTGTGGCGAAGGTGAGGGGCGTTGTTACAGCGATGACCAATGTGCAGATGATCTCATCTGCGGTGATCGTAACGGTATGATGTATGGCTTCTCCTCGCCAATTGACGTGTGTGAGCCCGCCTTTGTGTCATTGTGCATGGATGGTGTTCAGAGTGGCGATGAGCAGGGCGTGGATTGTGGTGGCTCGTGCGCGACTCCTTGCGAGAGTACAGTGGTACAAATCTCTGCGGGCGAACTTCATACCTGCGCCTTGACCGATCTTGGTGAGGTCAAGTGTTGGGGGGATAACAGTGATGGGCAGCTTGGCGATGGTTCTGTGGTAAGTCGTCTCACTCCTGTTGATGTGTTGGGTGTGTCTGGTGCTGTGTTTATCGCATCGGGTAAACGCCACACATGTGCAGTGCTTGAGGATGGTTCCGTGACATGTTGGGGCTCGAACGCATCGGGTCAGCTTGGAGACGGTTCCAAAGTAGATGGCCAGATTCCTGTGAATGTACATGGTCTTACGGGTGTGACGCAGATCTCTGCTGGAGACAGTCACACATGTGCGCTGCACGCTGATGGTTCTGTACAGTGTTGGGGTTTCAACCTGACAGGTCAGCTTGGTGATGGCACGATCTTTGAGTCGTCAACTCCTGTGGACGTGGTCAGCGTGTCAGATGCTACTTTGATTTCGGCAGGTGCCAATCACACCTGTGCGGTGCTAGATGGTGGTGAGATGAAATGCTGGGGATTGAACCTGTTTGGTCAGCTTGGTCAGGGTTCACCATCGATTGGTCTGGTTGCCCTGGATGTGCCTGGAGTGCTTGCCACAACAGCGTCAGCAGGACAGAACCACACCTGTGCATCACAGAGTGATAATACTGTAAAATGCTGGGGCTTGAACGTGTTTGGTCAGCTTGGTGATGGTTCAACACAGAATAGTCACTCGGGCGTGGTTGTAGCGGGTCTGAATGACATCAAGGCGGTGGCTTCTGGTGGACTTCACAGCTGTGCTTTGCGCGCAGGTAATGTCGTGCAGTGTTGGGGATTGAACGTCATGGGACAGCTTGGCAATGGCTCGTTACTCAGTAGCTCGACACCCGTTGCAGTGAAGAGTCTTGCTGGTGTGAAGGCATTGACCGCAGGCCAGTTCCACACATGTGCATTGCACAAGGATGGTGTGGTGAAGTGTTGGGGCAGCAACACAGAAGGGCAACTTGGTGAGGGTGCATCCTCACTGAGTATGACTCCCGTTGAGGTTGTGTTTCCTGACTAAGGTAAGGCAGGGCTGTTTTGAAACATTTAGCTCGAGATCAGCAGGCCGTTATGTGGAATGAGCTTGCGAGTTTCCGAAGGTGTGAAAGGATGCGAGGCTATCATAACCGAACTTGTGAGGTTGTGACGACTCGCAGAGCTTGAACACAATATATCGAGCCTCACTGCTCTCAAGCACCACGAACACGTGATAGCGCGTCATCCTTTTCTTTTGAGCAAAAATCTTGAAATTGCGTCTTGTTGCGTATGTGCCTACAATTAAGGCAGCCCCCAAACCAACACGTGTGGAGTGAAGCCATCATGCGAAGGCGTTTCAAGACAGATCAATTCCCAACCGTGCTTAATCTGCGTGAAAACGAGAGGATTGAGTTCAAGGCCGCGCAGGGTAGGCACGGGCTTGGGGAGATCCCCAAGGCTCTATGGGAGAGCTATGTGGCGTTTGCAAACACACGTGGTGGGGTCATCATCCTGGGGGTTGAGGAGCACTCACACGATGAACTTGAGCTTGTGGGTGTCAAGGAGGCGGAGCGTATTGCAGATGAGCTCTGGCAACAGGTCAATGATCCTTTGCGTGTGAGCGCAAATATCCTCAGCCGTCGAGATATCTTTATTGTGGAGCAGGGCGGCGTTAAACTGGTGGTGATGCGAGTCCCCTCGGCCACGCAAGAACAGCGTCCAATCTACATGGGCAACGACCCTCATACAGGGAGCTTTGTGCGTCTGTCTGATGGCGATGTCCGTGTCGAGCCCGACGTCGCCGCGTCAGCCTTTCATGTGGTGACAAACTCGGCTATGTTGGATGGGTTGACCGCGATTCAACATCACCTTGAAGAAGAGTGATGTGGTGCTCTACCCCTCACGTAACATGACCTATGGCACTTAAAGATCCTCTGTTCTCTCAACCTTCCTCCGCAGACCTCGCTGAACCCGCCTGGTGGCGTCGTCCTGTTATCCTTGTGGTTTTACTTGCCATTGTGGCTGCCGCGATCACAGTTCTAACAAATGACGCACCGCGGCATTCTCCACAAATTAAATCGGTGGAGATCCCTTTTGAGGTAAATTATGTCGATGAGGTGGACGATACCTCAACTGGCACGAGTAAGAAGAGTGATGCAGTCCCCGAGGGTTCGTGATAAACGATTTATCAGACACCTCTCGGTGTTACAATTGATACCCTTATCATAAAGTCGAATACTGGATGAATTCTCCACACCTACAGCTTCCAGAGCGTTTTGAATTAAAACAGCCACTGGGACGGGGGGGTTTTGGACAGGTTTACTGTGTACATGACCGTGAGCGAGACGAAACTGTCGCCTTGAAAGTGCTCAGCGAGGTCAATGCGACCAATCTGATGAGCTTCAAGGCCGAGTTTCGCGGTCTCTCTGGTTTACACCACCCAAACCTCGTCATGCTTTATGAGCTCATTGAGCACAATGGGCAGTGGTTTTTCACCATGGAGATCATCCATGGTGTGGACTTCCTTGAGTATATTCGAGGCATGTCCCGTGAAGATTACATCTCACATCAATCCAAACCCAAGTGGTCCTCCGAGCTCACCAAGGCGACCACATTAGGCGACACCGTCAACGCCTCGGACTCCTCCGGGCATAACTCGCTGGCGATGAGGTTCACCGATACGTTCATCGACAACCTCGTAACCACACCACAACATGAAGACGACTTCGAGCTTCCTTTTTTTGATGAAGATCGCCTGAGACACGCGCTCAGAGAGCTCTATCATGGTGTCTCTGCGCTGCACCGTTCGGGCATCCTTCACCGCGACATCAAGCCCTCCAATGTGCTTGTCGACGATGATGGACGACTCGCCATGCTCGACTTCGGCCTGATCGCACAGATCAAGCCTGAACTCAATGTAGAGCAGCTCAAGAATAACGATAAAAACAAACATATTCAGTACATTGGGACGCCTCATTACATGAGTCCAGAGCAGGCGATGGGCAACAAGATCGGCCCCTCATCTGATTGGTACAGCGTGGGCGCGATGCTCTATGAGGTGCTCACGGGTCGTCGCCCTGTGGAGGGCGGTTCTCCCTTGCAAATCCTTGTGCAAAAGAACACACACGATCCTCTGGATGTCATGGAGCTGAACCCTTCTTCTCCTCGTGACCTTGCTAAATTATGCATGCGCTTGCTTGCGCGAAATCCTCTGGACAGACCATCCTCTCAGGAAATTGCACAGATCCTTGGTGTGGAAGAAGAGCGCAATGTCGTGCTCCCCACACACAAACGACTTGAGAATACTGGCGAGCACGAGAACAAGTTGCTCCCCTTTGTGGGTCGTAAAAAGGAACTTGGCCAACTTTATCATGCTCTCGATAAGGTACGTTCTGACAAGGCATCAGGCGTGCAACTTGTACACGTCAGTGGTCCAAGCGGCATGGGTAAGAGCCGACTCATGAACTGCTTCCTGGAAGCGGTGATGAGCCAGAAAGACACGCTTGTCCTACATGGTCGCTGCTTCAAGACCGAGTTTGTGCCCTACAAGGCGCTTGATCTGTTGATGGATATGCTGGCCAAGTATCTTGAGATGTTGCCTCTGGACAAGATGCCTGACATCTCCAACATTCAGCTCGCTGCGCTCTCCATTTTGTTTCCCACGTTGGGGCAAAAATTTGAGCTCTCCGAACAATCCGAAGTGCTCTCTCAGCAGGATTCATCCTCACTGCGTTTGCTCGCCTTTGATGCCTTGCGCGTCTTGCTTGGCGCACTCGCAGAGCAACATACGCTCGTGCTCTACATTGACGATGTGCACTGGGGTGATGAGGACAGCGCGCTCTTGCTTGAGCACGTCCTGCGTCCTCCCAATGCGCCGCCGCTACTGCTCCTGATGTCCTGGCGAGAGGAGGATCAGTACAGCAGCGTATTCTTGAAGAGCCTGGCCAAGGCACAGCAACGCTGGAACGAACCTCTGAGTGTGACACACGTTCAGCTCAAGGAACTCGACTCAGACGAGAGCCATGAGCTGGTCAATCAACTGGTTGAAGAGCGCGGCGTTGATGCTAACTTGAGATATCATATCTATAAGGAATCACAGGGGAATCCTCTGTTTATTGGCGAGTTTGTGCACTATGCTTCAGACCTCAAGGAGGATGAGTCTCCAAGGCTTGCGTTGGAGGATGTGATCAGTCGAAGGATCAAGACTCTTGAGCCTGCTGCACGCAGGTTACTTGAATGCGTCTGTATCTCTGGTCAACCTCTTGAGCGCTCCATTGCGCGCACGCTCGCTGAGGTCAATGGCGCCTACCAGAGCACCATATCCTTGCTGCGAAGCGAGCTTTTGCTCAAGTTCTCCTCGGCGTTTACCTCGTCCGTGGGTGAGCGACGTACATCAGATGAGTTCCTTGATGTGTACCACGCCAAGATCAGGGAGGCGGTGATTCATCACATGAATCCTGTGAACCTGTTCTCCACACATGAGGCGCTGGCTACGATTCTTGCGAACGGAGACGAATCCGAACCCGACCGTATTGCACACCACTACATGGAAGCAAGACAGGGGCTCAAGGCAGTGCCTTACCTGCTCAAGTCGGCAGAACGCTCCGAGAAGGCGCTCGCAATGGATCGTGCTGCGAGAGCGCTTGAAACTGCGCTTGAGCTTGGCGACTTCAGCCGTGCACAGCGTGGTGAGATTTATACACGACTTGGTAAGTTGTACGGTTTCCTTGGCCGTGGTCTGGAGTCCGTCGGTGCGTATCGTCGCGCTGTGGAGTTCTCAAGTTATGATATGCAATCCTCGCTGGAGCATCGCATCGCCGAGCAACTTCTGCGCGTTGGCAAGTTTGAAGAAGGGCGAGTGCTGCTGTTTGATTTGCTGGATCGCCAGGGCGTCTTTACGCCACGCAGCAATGCAAGGCTGCTCGCCGAGATCGCTGCGCTGCGTGCAAAGCTGGCGTGGAGAGGTCTGCAAGTACAGGACTCGGGCGCGCTTGTTGGGGACTTTGAGGAAGGACGTACACGCGCCGAGCTGATCTGGAGCGCAGCGCAGATGCTTAGCGTGATGGACCTCAAGCTCGGGGCCTACTTTGCTTCGCTTCACTTGCTGGAATCACTGGAGAGCGCAAACCCCGATCATCTCTGTTTGTCGCTGACCCTTGAGGCGGTGCATCTCTGTGGTTCCGCCAAGGGACGCGCCAAGGCCGTTGAGCTTTTGCGTCGCGCAGAAGGTATTCTGCCTGATGTGCAAGATACTGGATATTGCTCGGGATTTGTCGCCTTTGGGTGGGGTATGTTGCGTTATCTTGAAGGGCACTGGGTCAAGTCCAATGAGTACTTCATGAACGCCGAGCAGATCCTTGCAACACAGTGTAAAGGTGTGGTGTGGGAGCTTGATGGTGCGAGGTTCTATCAGAGCTTCTGTCAGGAGCATATTGGTGGATTCTCTTGGTTTAATAACAGGTTGCCTGTGTATCTTGACCTTGCAAGAAAGCGACAGGATCTGTTGTACACCACAAACTGGCGACTCTGGAGTTACCTCACTCACCTTGTGCGTGATGAGCCCGAACTTGCAAATCACGAGGTGGATGAGGCGATTAAAGAGTGGTCCACAAAGACCTTCCTGATTCAGGACTTCTGGTGGTTGATCTCCAAGGCAAAGATTGCGCTCTATCAAAATGAACCTGTGTGGGCGCTGGACCTGATTGATAGTCAGGCCAGTCGCTTGAAGCGTTCCTTGCTGCTTCAGAATGAAACCGTGGAGATGATGACCGAGGAGGTCCAGGCACAGCTCTCCATGGCACTGTTGCTCGACCGTCAGGTGGATGCGCGCATGAGTCGAAAGCTGCGTTCACGATGTGAGCGCCATATCAGCACGCTCTCAAAGAGCTCTTTGACCTTCTGTAGTTTGAGAGCACGCGGATTATCGCTACAACTTGCATGGCTTGATGGAGAGCGTCGCACTGCTCTCAAGGAAGCGGAGCTGCTCTTTACGCTGACCATGGCGGAGGGGATGAAGCCCTACGCTTACGCCCTCAACATGTTAAGGGCGCTCATGATAGGTCTGCATGAGCCTCTGGCGATGTCCTTGTTGGAAGAGGCCGAGCGCTGGTTTAAGGCGCAAGATGTGAAGAACCCGCGCGCATTTGCTCGCATTCTTTGCCCTGTTCTGAGCTTCTTGCCCGAGACGTGATCTTGCGCCACATAAATGCCTGATTATTCAGCCGCAGGTTCCTTGATCATGGCGGGCTCTTTGACCGTGGTGCTCTTGCTGATTTGCGCGCGAGGGATTCCTATAAAGCGAGGCGTTCTGGCTTTGTATTCTGTATAAGCATCGCCATAGCGCTCTTCAAGCCATGGTTCTTCAAGCCATGGTGCGATAAGATAAATGATGCACCAGAACCCATTCAGAATGTAAATCCACCCCGAGTTGACCAGCAGGGCGATGCCCATGATGCCGATGATGGAGAAGAGGTAAATGGGGTGTCTGCTCCATTTGAAGAGCCCGTTTGTTTTAAGACGACTGGGGATGCCATGAGAGTCACCCCAGCCAAGTGAAAACGTGGCGTAAAAAGCAAGCAGGAACCCTACCACTGTCATGATAAGACCTGTCATGTTAAACCATGTGTAGTCCGTTGCCGAGGTAGGAAACTCGAGGACCACAAGGGCAAGAACGCTGAGCCACTGGACGCGAAAGAGGGTCCAGAATAAATAGTATTGCCAGGAGTTTTTGCTGGGTGGGGGCCAGAAGCGTAAACCACTGTAAACCAGGGAGAAAAGGGAGAGTAAAAGCATCGTTGTTGCGACGATGATCCCCAGTGTAAAAAAAAGCATGGTAAGCATATGCGACCTCAATGGAAGAGTGAATGTGGGCGGTACATCAAACCCGCATTCATCTGCCAGTTGTTATGGTAGTCTGTGTGATGCATGTTCATCACGACATCCTATGAATATGGACACGGTGAGCTTCCTGGGTAGTGGGCCAGCTTAACGTATCGATTTGTTTGCTCAAAATATGAGCGGGGACACTTCTTTCTCGGGCCTTGTTATTGGCCTGACACACATGTGGTGCTGTATGCATCAGCATCAGAGTAGTGAGGGCGTTGTAATCGTGGGCGAGGCTCAGGATGGTGGAGCGATGATCCTGGATAAGGCTGGTCGCATCAAAGAGGATCTGATGTTCGGCACGCAAGGCGTCACGGAGTCGTTCTCTTGAGAGCGCTACGACCTCGTTGTTTTTGCTCTGGTCGCTGGGGTCTCCTGTCAACTCAGCGCGGATGTCGTCAAGGGAGATCCATGTGGTGGGGCGTATATCCGAGGCGTAAGTTTTGAGGGTGGTGCTTTTGCCTGAGCCGCTTGGTCCCATGGCGAGCACGACCTCACAGAACCTCGAGTCTCTGGCAAGTTCGCGCGAGACCGCTTCATGAGGTGTAAAGATGATGCCCTGTGCGTGTGCCTGGCGACCTTCGGCGATGGCGCGTTCAATGCGAAGAGGTTCAAGGTGATGGGACTGTAGCTCTGTGGTGATATGTTCCTGAAATTGTGCTTCCCATGCGGCAGCTTGCTCCTCTTCCCATACGCCGTAATCCTTGCAGGCAAGCGCAAAGAGTTCGATGATATCGATCTGTGCCTGTCTGTCATCGCAGCGCCTGCCGCGCATATCTGCCATTTCAAGATCGTAGAGTCCTTTGATGGATGCCTGTCTTGCAAGTGCGCGGTAAGCTCCCTCTGCTTTGTCTTTGATAATCAGGAACTTGGGGTCATGGTGCAGACGTACAATATCAAGTGTGGTGTGGAGGAGTTCACGAGGGCATCCCGCGTCAAGTAGGCGATAGGCAATGTAGGATGCTCCTTTGGGAGCATGTCGAGGTGCGATGATGCGTGTGCGTTCAGGTGTGTGATCTTCGCGTGTGACAAGTGGTTTTGCGATGTCGTGGAGCAGCGCTGCGAGGCGAGTGGCCTGGCGCAGTTTTGGATCGTGCGAGCAAGCTGCGCTGCCGTTGGCGATGGCTTCTTCAAGCTCTTCACAGACCATGGCTGTGTGGATGGCGACATTGCCCTCTGCGTGCCAGATGGGGTCTTGTGGTGTGTGTTGAAGCTCGTCGAGTAAGGGGAGATAAGGCGACAGAATTTGACAGGCGTGGTTGTAGTCTATTGCGGTGTGCGTGAGTGATTCAAAGAACTTATGTGTGTTGTGTGATGTGGTGGACATGGCTGACTTCTCACTTAATGTTCAGAGAGGATGTTGGGGGTGATTTCGCTGTACATCCAGTGGGTTTGATCGGACTGAACATGTCCTTTGCGGACCCACTTGGCGACAGAAGTAGAGAAGTCCTCGCAAGAGAATGCGCTCGCTAATCTGACGACGTAGCCTTCTGATGTGCTGGTATCGACGTTGATGTTGCGAACAAGCGCGGTGTCCCAGGGGCCTTGGTAAAGCACAGGTACATGGTCCAGAGAGAGGAGCTCACACCACTCCAGAGTGTCTTCAAAGGAGAGCATGGTGTCGTGGTCATCAAAGATGGCAAATACCATGAAGTAGGATGTCAGGTTCGTGTAGTGGAGTGCGTGTTTGGCGTAGAGGTTTTCTCCACATATACGCCATCCTTTGGGGATTAAATGCTTGATGGAGTGATGCAGGTTCTTGACCCAGGAGCGAGAGTCGTGGTGTCGCGAATCAAGTGAGCGAGCATGAATATAAGTGTCGTACATGGTGGTGTTTTCACCATCCATTTTTTCTGTGATCACGACCTCATGATGCTCAAATTGTGATGAGGCAGACGAGTGAAAGATGTCATCATCAGACCAACCTGGACTCCACGGTAGATGTGGAGTGCGGGGGTACTTTTTGGCATAGGATGGAGGACGCATGATCGTGTCACGAGATGGGGGAGAGATAAAAACCTATCATGTTGAAATGTGTTGGATTGGCAGATTTATTCCATGATGAACTCAGGATGCAAAAAGTAATGCCTTTGGTTATAGTCGGGGCATGGAATTACGGTTATTGATAGCCATTTATGGTGTAACCTGTTGAAGAAAGGTATGATTTTGTCAAGGTTTTTAAATATGAAAGGCGCGCTACACGCAGGTCTGTTGTGTGGCATCATGGCACTTGCTGCGGGATGTTCGGATAATCACGACTCAAATGCATCCACACAGGATATGTCTGTGGTGGTGGATATGCCAGACACCTCGGATATGGAGGTTGTGGTACCAGACATGCCCGCTGTGGATGTCCTCGACATGCCTGCTGTGACCGATGCAGGCGTGGATATGACAGCTGACATGGGTGAAGAAGCTCTTGTTGTGCCTGAAGGGTGTAACCCCGTGGCGTTTGAGCATCACTGCTTCTTTCCCTATCCCTCCAACGTCTTTTTGCATGACAGCGATACAACACCCTCGGGAAAGCAGGTCGTGTTGACGGATGCTGCCAAGATCAAGAAAAAGAACGGCAACTCCGAAGATTTCCTTGTGCATCACCCTGCTGATGGCTTCTCACATCATCAGCCTATCGCTGCTGCGTTTGGTGTGGACATCGATGAAGACAACCTCATCTTTCATACCGACGACCTGAGTCAATCTCTTGACGTCAACCTCTCTCCCACACTCTTGATCCGCGCTGACACAGGAGAGCCTGTGGCGCACTGGGCCGAGGTCGATCGACTCGCCGACAAGCCTGAACACAAGGTTCTGTTTATCAGGCCGCTTGAAAACCTTGATTTTGAAACACGTTACATTGCCATTGTAAAAGGCATCAAAACGCCAGATGGCGAGCCCGTCAAGGTTCCAGAGGGCTTTGCACAGATCAAGGCAGGTGATGTGGACACGTATCCTGAGGCAGGAGCGCTGGTCGACCATTATACGCAGGACATCTTCCCTGTGATTGAGGACCTGGGCGTGAACCTGGACGATGTGCAGCTTGCCTGGGACTTCACCACACAGACAGAAGAGAGCGTCATCAAGGACATGGTGGACATGCGTGATGACCTGATGGTGCGCATGAACGAGACGCCACCTGCGGTGACGGTGACAGCGGTCAAGGAGAACATCAGCGATGAAATCGCGTTGAGGATCGAGGGCACGCTGGAGGTTCCTCTGTACCTTGAAGAAGATATCCTGTTTCCCGAGCTGCACCGTGATGAGACAGGGAAGGTCGCTGCCAACGGGACGCATCAGGTGCCATTTACATTGCAGGTGCCCACCTCGGCGCTCCCCGAGTCAGGGAGCTTTGAGCCTGCGCGTTTGATGCAGTATGGTCATGGGTTCTTTGGTAGTCGTGAGGAGATTAACTATTCGTTTATGCGAGGGTTTTCACAGGAGCAGTCTTATGTGACGGCATCAGTGGACTGGCGCGGAATGAGCTCCGATGAACTGGCGCAGATGCCTGGCAAGTTGACAGGCGATGTGAGCGACACGTTCTTGTTTGTGAATGGCGTGCATCAGGGCGTGATGAACTTCATCGCGCTTTCTCATGCCTTGAAGACCACCATGACAGAGGTTCCTGAGCTCAAGAGGTTTGGTAAGCTTTTGTATAACCCTGATGATCTTTACTACTATGGCATCAGTCAGGGACAGATTCTTGGTGCCGCGTTTTTGGCGCTGTCTCCTCATGTGAAGAAGGCAGTTCTGAGCGTGGGTGGTGGTCCATTCTCCTTTATGATGGGACGTTCAAATAACTTCTCATCGTTTGTGTTTTTCCTCGACACATCGCTCAAGAATAGGATGTCGATTCAACAGTTTATGACGTTGTCTCAGCATACTCTTGATCGCGTTGATCCAAGCACCTACTCAAAGTATTTGCTGAACAATCGTTTTGATGGGGGACCAGAGGATCGTGAGATCCTGATGCATCTTGGCTACTGGGATCATTCTGTGCCGATCCTGTCCGGTCTGATATTTGCGCGTAATGCAGGCTTTGATGTGTTGCTTCCGTCGCCGCATATGCCTTATGGACTCAGCGGTGTGGATGGTCCTGTGTCGGGTTCTGCGTTGACGTTGTATGACTTCAACCTTGAGGACCCACCTGGATTTTATCCTCAGTTGCCAACAGATGCTCAGGTGGATCATGTGGAGAACGAGGTGAACGTGCACGAGTCGATTCGACGTCAGGCGTCGACCAAGGCGCAGATCGATGCGTTCCTTCAGGTTGATGGTGTGATAACACATACATGTGATGGTCCTTGTGACCCTGAATGATAATAATTGTACTATGATAGAGGTAGTCATGCGAGGTTCGCAGAAGTGTTTTGGTGTGGTTGTCAGTGTGTGCGTGGGAGGATTGTTGATGTCCTCCTGCGAGCTTCGCAACCCTGTTCTGGAGAACAAGCAGGTGCCGCGCGCAACGTCTCCCAATATGGAGAAGGCGAAGCCCGTGGCGGAGCAATCGGGTGAGGTCAAGGAGGAGGCGGCTGTGGTGACGCCGCCAAGTCTGAACCGTGAGGAGATCAACAAGCGTCTCAGGGAGGCTGTCGCCAAGCGCAAGCTTCAACAGGGAATTCAGGCAAAGCCCACGCCCTTAATCAAGAACGCTCCCGAGAGGAAGTACACGTCGGCAGATTTTACGAAGATCAAACCCGATGATGCATCCACTGCGCGTAAGCCTCCTGTGGCAGCAGATGTCAAGCGTTACACCAGTGATCTCAAGGGCGATGGGGCGTTGATGGCGAAGTTAACGACCTCTCAGGGAGAGATCATCTGCGAGCTTTTTGAGGAGAAGGCACCCATTACAGTAGCCAACTTCGTGGGCCTGGCGCGCGGTCTGAAGGCGTGGTTTGATCCCTTTACAAGGCAGGCGATGGTTGGCGTTCCCATGTATCAAAATGTCTTGTTTCACAGGGTGATACCTGACTTTATGATTCAGGGTGGTGACCCTGAAGGGACAGGGCGTGGTAATCCAGGTTATGCGATCGCTGATGAGTTTGATGCATCACTCAGGCACGATTCTGCGGGTATTTTGTCGATGGCAAATGCGGGCGCAAATACAGGCGGGAGCCAGTTCTTTATCACTGAGAAGCCCACCCCTGGTCTTGACGATCGTCACGCTGTATTTGGTAAGTGTGAGCCTGTGGCGACGGTCAAGAAGATTGCGCGCGTGGAGCGTAACGCCATGGATCGACCCAATGAGAATGTGGTGTTGGAGAAGGTCGAGATTTACCGCAACAAGAAGTAAGTATCAGTATTTTTAGGAGTTTTGTGTGAACAAGGTAGTGTTTTTAGGTGGTTGTGGCGTCGTGATTGCGGGCTTGATCGGGTGTGGGAGCACACAGCCTGTGACTCAGGAAGAAGAGCCCGTGGTGGTCAACGATCAAGTTGATGAACAGGAGGTTGAGGAGGAGGTGGACTTTCCGAATCCTCCCGTGGCTGAAGGGGCATTTCGTGCAAAAATTCCCCCATCCTCCGTGGATGTGCAACGCTTCACGACAGACCTTGGCGAAGGCACGCTCAGGGCGAAGTTGACGACATCAAAAGGCGAGATTACCTGTGAGCTTTTTGAGGAGACGGCACCCGTTACAGTGGCAAATTTTGTGGGGCTGGCGCGTGGCTTGAAAGCGTGGACCATGCCCGAGTCTGGTGAGGCGATGCTTGAGACTCCGCTCTACAATGGAGTGCTGTGTCACAGGGTGATTCCAAACTTCATGATTCAGTGTGGTGATCCGCTTGGTGTGGGGACGGGTGGCCCTGGTTATACAATTTCTGATGAGTTTGATACGGGTATGAAGCATGACAAGCCAGGCGTGATGTCGATGGCTCATGCGGGGCCTGGCACGGGCGGAAGCCAGTTCTTCATCACCGATGCTGCTGCGCCTCACCTTGACGGAGGTTATTCAATTTTTGGTCAATGTG
>CATLTV010000105.1 GCA_950059285.1 uncultured Pseudomonadota bacterium
CCCGTCAACCTGCCACTGCCAAGCAACGCCTTGAGACTTCTTGGCGAAATCACGCGAGGCCCCGTGAAATCAAAGCAGGTCAGGTTCTCAAGCGGAAATGATTGCTCAAGTAGTGTGTACACATCGGGCTTGATCTTGTCCCACTCCTTGAATGATAGATGTGTCACAGAAGACAACATCTTTGACCCAAAAAACGTGGCCAGTGAATCGTAATCTGCAGGCTTGATCGCACGCCGAAACGCCAGATACTTTAAATCTCCAAATGGACTGTGTGTAGACAACTCCTCAAGCTGCTCCCACTTGCTCCTTGCTCCACACAGGTTGAGCCCCATCACACACTTCATATGTTCCGCTGCCACAAGTTGCTTGAGACGCTTCGCAGACATCGACTCGGCTTCAAAGTTCACGCTGGCAACGAGTGGAGCCCACACCACAGTGTTCGCCTCGTAACCTTCTAACAATACCCTCGGACACTCGCGTGTGCGATCAGGCCAGTTATCCTGAAGCTTTCCAAGCGCATATGGAATCCACTCCGCCTCGACTTGAGCACGCTGCTCCTCGTCGCGGGCGTGGTAATCGATAAAAAACACAATCGTTTCAAACGCATTTACTGAAGGAACTTGCTCCAACAAATCGCGTAACTCTCCAAACAATGCCTGCACTTGTTCTCCTTCTTTGGTTGCACCAAGTCATTTCACGAAGATACTCTATACCACACCCATTGCGCCGACCTCCCCCCCAAATGATATATATACGATCATATATTAATATTTATACACGCTCAGACTGAGGATTAAAGATCCAGAGGTCGTCATCATACTGAGCGCGTAACGCGTCATAAAAGACCACATCTTCAAACGCATGCCCCTGCAAACTTGTGGGATTGTAACTCACTCCCATCAACGTCAGACTCTCCAGTGCCTCCACATCCCAGCTTTTTCTGAATCTGGTCAGCAACCTGTCGTCTGCGTGCAAATGTGTGCCATCCCCAATCACAAGACATCGGCGTACTGGTCCTGTAACAGCAAGAAGCTCCTCCAGCACGCGATTGCTCACCACACCTGGAATTGCGATCGCGGTGTGGGCATCTTTCCACAGATCCCGAGAACGAGGCAATCCCACCAACGCAGACTTCATGCGCAGCGGTTGCGGCCCCTCATCCTCTCCACCAAGAAGAGCTTGCTGCTCATCCAGAGCCTGACGCATCAACGCTCGCCGCCACTCCACGTTGACAGCCTTACACGTCAAACGATCGGTCAAGCTTATGGTGCGTTTGACAACCTCCTTGAGCGAGGTCGCAAGTACAGCGCCAGTTGAAACCACCACACCATCAGTCAATCCTGAACGCGCGCCCACCACACGCCCATATGCGCCATCCACAAAACAAGGATCTGCGCCATGATGCGCCATCAACTCAAGCGCTCGCGACACATCACCTGCGTGCCTCATCCCTGATAACAACACCTCACCAGGTTCCTTGACCTCTGCCAGATACACCGCCCCCATGGGCGTGCTGTAACCAAGCGGCTCTACATACTCGATCCTCGCAGAAGACTCCTCAAAGCCACGCGCTGACGACACCACAAGCGAACCATTACCCACTGATATCAATGGCTTTTTTGTAGAGATCAGATAATCCTTATCCTCACCATCAATCCCCACGGACACAAGTCCAGGACGCTGTCCCTGCCCCAACTTATCGAGCAAATAATTCAATGTAGTCGTCTTG
Organism: uncultured Pseudomonadota bacterium; assembly: GCA_950059285.1. Lineage (GTDB taxonomy): Bacteria > Myxococcota_A > Bradymonadia > Bradymonadales > Bradymonadaceae > CATLTV01. Next base: position 1,730 of record CATLTV010000105.1, read on the forward strand.
CCACAATTCTTGGCCACGCCCACCACTGCAATCTTTCCTGAGAGCTGCAATGCATCTCCTTCATCCAATAAACCTATCGACTAACCGATGGTGTACTCATCCATGGGAACACTCTCGGTCGACTTGTAACGCTCCAACTTGATGGTGTTATCTGCCTGAACTCGGACCATCGTCACGCCATAGGTTGCCGAGGCCACCTTACGCAACATCTCATCGCCAGGCCTCTCGGCAAGCACCACATCACGAGAATCATCTACACCATAGGAGAGCGCTCCACCACCGCCATCCATGATGTAGGTCACACCCTCGACTTCATAACGTTCATAACAGTGATTGTGACCATTGAGCACCAGAGGTACACCATAATCCCTGAACAATGGGTGTAATCTGTCGCGCGCCTCAAAGTTTGGCACCGATTTACTCATCGTGAAAAATGGTCTGTGATACGCCACGATCGCAAACCTCAAGGAGGTTGAGTTTTTGACCGCTTCAAGATGTGCAATGAGCCAGTCTCGCTGCGCGCTACTCTCAGCAAACAGATCCGTCTCGGAGTTCATCAACAAGATCCTCACGCCTGCCACATCGATATATGAGTAGCCAAGCGTTGAGCCCTCAAAGCCATGACCTCTGAAGCTACGCCCATACTGAAGCTCATATTCATCCAGCCCCTCAAGCTCATGGTTTCCAACACATGTATGCACTGCACCCTTGCGCGTCAGCGGAGACCACGCATGAAAAAATCCACTCCATGTGTCCAGCGGGTGTGTCATGTACTGAAGATCGCCACCATGTAAACTCAACGTGGGGTTGAGATCTGCCAACGCCCGAATTGCAGCCTCGGAGTTGGGTGTCATGGTGTCTGATATCCAACCAAGATCAAACGCTGAACCATTGGGCCGACCAACCTCAAAGCTCCCTTTCCACTCCACACCATTGCCCTGATGCACAATCCAGTCATACACCTCGCCTGGCTCAAGCCCCTCAAAAACGACATCCTGCATGTTATGCCAGCCAGGTCGATCGGGGTACTCCACGGTATTGGCGAGCACGGGGACGGGCCACTCAAACTCGGGGAGGTCTTGCCAGTTGGAGGTCGCCACAAACTCCTGGCTTGACTGACCTCGCCTTTGCAACCTCACCGAGAGTGGCTCTTCGCGCCTTGTCTCAAACCTCAAACGTGCGACGCTCGCACCAAGCAATTGAAGGAAGGGAGGCTTGGTAAACTGCACAACCTCGGGGGTTGCCATATCATCGGCAGCGTCATTGCTTACATCATCACTACCCAAATCATGTTGCATATCAGACAGATCCGAACCACCACCAAGATCCAACCCATCAAACATGTCCTGGTTCATGTCTGCTGTGGTGGTCAGTGGTGTTAGCTCAGGACCACACCCTGCCATCAGCGCTGCACCGCCTGCGACAATCTTTGATCCCTGGCGTATAAACTCACGACGCCCCACTCTTGCCTGTGCGTTGATGTCCTTCTTCTCAGTCATAACTACTTCTTCTCCATGGCATGTTCCACATGTGTATTTAGTATTTCTACATGAAATCTCCTCGAAATGCTCACTCATTCCTCTTTAAACTTTTCCACACTCCCTGTATTTGGAGTAAGTCTATCTTCGCGACGTTGAAGCAATCATTGTTGACCTGTCATTTTTATTCACTTTATTTCCCTCACGACATCACACCATGACACATCATCAAGACTCCTCTACACAGTGGCGCTTTCGCGCTCCTCTTGAACGCTCACAACCCACCCTTGATGAACTCCTCTGGAGAGCATGGCCCGACTCGACACAGGCACAACGACAGGACCTCATCGAACGCGGAAAAGTTCTTGTCGATCAAACCATTGCGCACAACGCAAAGAAGGTCATCACGCCTGATGCCGTCATTGAGTTCGCACCTGAAAAAGGAGCTGAGGTCGCAGGACTCCCTGATGCGGTTGAGCTTGCGCGCGGCGACTCCTGGATCATCGTGCAAAAGCCTACTGGAATGAGTAGCTTACACGACACCAGCGATCCCATGAACTCGATCCTCTTTTTGGCCGACTTGCTTGGTCTTGATCGAGACACCTTCACACCTGCAATGTACCTCCCCACCATGGCGGGCGGCCCCTGGCTCTTTGGCCTCACACAGGACGACGCAAAACAACTCACTGACGCATGGGGTTCGGGCAAGATGATGCTCACCTTCAGAGCGATTGTACCGCGACTTGATCGCCCACAAGGCTCGCTAACTGGTCCAGGTGGACTACGTGTCAACTATGCGGTCACACGCTACCAGGATGGCCTGTGTGAAGTGCAACTCATCCCACAATACCGCGCCAAATCGCCCCAGGGACATACGTTTGAACCTATCAACCTCATTCGCACCACACTGGCACAGCAAGAGATCTTCATTCTTGGTGACCGTCTGCATGGTGGCTACATGATCGATGGAGGCTTGCGTCTCAGGCTGGAGTCCATCCTGCTTGATGAAGTCTCTCTTGGACACAGTTGGCCCATGCCCGATGACTGGTGGCCAGAAGAACCTGTGGTGGATGTACAGGTCACGCTTGAAGAGGAAGAACTTGATGATGGCCCCATTGATCTCGACAAGTTCGATAGCGATGACAACGATCGAGCAAACACCAGAACCAAAGACAAAAAGCAGAATAAATCCAAGACATTGGATATCCCCAAACTCAAGGTCTCTGACAAGACCATTGAGATCATGTCTCAGCACAAGCACCCCTGGGTTCTGGCTGACTCACAAACAGGCGGACGCAGCCACATGAAGCCAGGTACAGTGGTCGCGCTTGAAGGTCGTCGCAGCCGCACTCGTGGCCCGTTTGCGCTCGTGGAAGGCGACGGCGAGCTGGCCGCCAGGAAGTGGGCCGAAGCAGACGACACATCCTCTGTGTTGGAGTTCAACGAGGAAGTCATCGCTCGCCTTGATGAAGCCATCGTCAAACGTGCACCATTACTCAAGGACATGGCCAACACCAACATCTTCCGACTGGTGCACGCCGAGGCCGATGGGCTCCCTGGACTCTGTATCGATCGCATTGGTGACATGATACGCGCCACCATTCTGGGGCAGTCATGCCGTAGTTTCCGCAAGCTTGTATACGATAACCTGCTCGACTTTGATCCTCACATCACCCTCATCGAGGTGTGGCACACCGAGGATATTCGACAGCGCAACGATGTGCTCCCCAAGGCGCGCATTATTCACGGCGTGGAGACCGAAAAAACACGCACGATTGGGCTTGAAGATGGGCTAAAATACTGGTGCGAACCATGGGAAGGCATCGACGTGGGATTCTTCGCAGACCAACGCGAGAACAGACGCACGCTCAAGCAACTGATCAAACCTGGCGACAAGTGGCTCAACCTGTTTGGTCACACAGGTGCGTTCTCCGTGGCGCTGGCCAGTAAAGGCGCCCAGGTGGTGAACGTGGATGTGTCAAAACGCTATCTTGACTGGACACGAGAAAACTTCTTGTTGAACAAAATTGACCCTGATCTTGATGTCCCCGCAGCCATGGATGCGCGCAGTTATATCAGAGAAATGTCCCGCGATGATCTGGTGGATGGCATCATCGTTGATCCACCCACCGCAGCACAGGGCAAGGCAGGGTTCTGGTCCGTGCGCAAGGACTACGCCGAGTTGCTTGTGCAATGCTTCCAACAACTCAAGCCTGGCGGCACCATGCTGGTTTGTCGCAATGACCGAAAGGCCAAGGGCGGTCTTGATAAACTGATCACACAGGCAGCTCAGAAGGCGAAGACCTCCATCGCGCAGCTTGTTCCTGCACCTCCATCTCTCGATTATCCTCGTCTTGAAGGATTCCCCGAGGGCGATCAATTTGAAGGCTGGATGGTCTACACAAAATAAAATAACTCCAACAACTTAAGCTCTCCACCCAGGGGACCACCTTGCACGATCGCGAAGCTCTCTCCAGTCGATCTTGATGGTGGCCTCGGGGTTGAGCGTGGCGCGCAGCAGGACCTCCTTGCTCTTCTTGTAATGTACTGTCACCTCCCAGTGACAGTACTCAAGTTCGTCATAACCTTCTGCGGTGGACCACTTGCTATGGAGCAGGTGATTGGGGTGCACGGGATAAGGGCGCTGATGTGAATGACTCATGGTACATGCTCTTGCTTACAGACTGCGTATCACAACTTACTGATGTTGCGGAGGGGTCCAAAAGATGAGATGCACACAGACGCCCACAAGATACAACTCACACAGGTAGAAGGCTCGTGACGCAAGAACATCAAACCCGCCCTGGATTTCTCATCCCAATCCCCGATCCTCTCCTCAAGGGGTGTCGATACATTCCGCTCGCACAGCAGATTCCGCTCCCTGGAGGAGTCATCACGATCAGGAGCAAGCCCGAACAGGCCGACGCGCTCTTTTCCTCGCTGGCAAAGAGCAGAGAACCTTTTACCATGGTGTTGATTGGCAATCCTCAAACCAGACCTGATGGCACACTCAACCTGTGTCAAGATGGCGTTCTGGGCATTGTCTCAGCTCAACACACACATGATAATGGACTGGTACACACGGAGCTTCTGGGTGTGGGGCGAGTACATCTTGGGCAACCTTACCTGCTGGAAGGAGAAGTTCTCCCAAGGATTGATGTGGAGCCGCCAAGCGACATGACCCCTACAGGGGGAGAACAACAGCGACTTGAGGCGCTGGTCGCGCAGTTTACAGAGCCACTACAAGATGCAAACATGGACTTTGTACATGTGCTCAGACACTTTGCGCAGGAGCATCAGGACACCTCGTTGAACCTTGATCGTGTGGCCAATATTTTGGCAGAGCATCAACCTGACGTGCTGCAAAAATTCATTGAGCACAAGGCGCTTGATGCACGCCTTGATCTGCTACAACAGCTCATGAGCACACTGCATGAGCAGATCTCAACATATGCAGAATAGTTATACAGAACTATTTTGCATCCTCCAAACATGCTCTGGCATTTGAACCGTGACTCCCAAGGGAACGCTCTCATCACAAGGCAAAAAGGATATATCATGTTTACAACACGTCTCTCCACCATCGCCATCCTGCTCTCTCTTTGTGTGGCTGCATCAGCCTGTCAGTCAGGCTCAAGCCCTGACGCATCAAAGACTCCCACAGATCAAGCCGATGAGGGCACAACCTCCGAGTCTCAACCTGCGACGACCTCTGCTACCGCTGTCAAAACCGAGGGCCAACCGCTGGCAGAACCTGCTCCCAAGGGCATGGAGGTCGCCACCTTCGCAGGTGGGTGTTTCTGGTGCATGGAAGGACCATTTGAAAAAGTGGACGGCGTACAAGCCGCGATTTCTGGCTACACAGGAGGCCCTGAAGAACACCCCACCTACAAACAGGTATCAAGCGGGAGCACAGGTCATACCGAAGCGGTGCGTGTCATTTATGACCCCAATGTCGTGACCTATGATGTGTTGCTTGATGTGTTCTGGAAGAGCATGGACCCCACGGATGCAGGCGGACAGTTTGCAGATCGTGGCTCGCAGTACAGGCCCGCAATCTTTGTGCACACCGAAGCTCAACGTGAGCTGGCAAAGAAGAGCAAGGCTACGCTTGATTCAAGTGGTCGATTTGACAAACCCATCATTGTCCCCATCGAAGATGCCTCGGACTTCTGGGTCGCCGAGGACTACCATCAGGACTACTACAAAACCAACGCTGAGCGTTACATGCGCTACCGTATAGGTTCTGGTCGACAGGGTTTCCTCGACAAAGTCTGGGGCGATAAATAAACATCACGTATCATACAACAAATGAGGGCCAGGTATTTCTTGTGTGCACACAAGAAATACCTGGCCCTCATTTGTTGTTTTTTAGATCCAAAACTAGGATAACCTCGTCTTGTTCCAAGACGCTTGCACACAGAGCGCCTGCACGCCAGAACCTCACTTCATTATGTTTTTAAATGGTTGATTGATTATGTCTTTACACCAAGAGTCCTCGTTGCAACCAGGTACGCTGGTTGATGGTCGTTACCGCATCACACGTAAAATTGGTCAGGGTGGCTTTGCCATGGTGTATCTTGCGGAACACTCCTCGCTGGGAAAATCAGTGGCGCTCAAAGTGCTGGATCTTACTGGAAACACACGCGATGTCACCATGTTTCGCACCCGATTCCAACGCGAAGCTCAACTGGCAAGCAAACTTGAACACCCCAATATTGTACGCATCTACGACTTTGGTTTTGTGGAGCAAAACCAACAACCTTACATGGCCATGGAGTACCTTGAAGGACATGACCTTGAAGAGGAGTTGTTGCGCTTTGGTCCACTTGACCCGGAGCGAGCGTTGAGGCTCTTCCAAGGTGCGCTCAGTGGCCTTGGCGAGGCTCACAAACACAGCATTGTGCACAAGGACTTGAAACCATCCAACCTCTTTATCACCAACCCAAACACTCCACAGGAGCGCATGGTCGTCCTCGACTTTGGCATCGCTCGCCTACACAACGATCCTGATGGAAAGCTCACACAAACAAGTCAGTACACGGGCACACCTGCCTACGCTGCGCCAGAATATATCCATGACCAGACCGCCACACCTGCCCTGGATGTCTACCAAATGGGCCTGATACTTGGCGAATCACTCAGCGGAACCCCGGTGGTGCAGGCAAGCTCACCGATGGCCTATCTCGTCGCACACTGCAATGGCCAGCAAAGACTTGATGAGAGGTTAATTGGCACCCCCATCGCACACATCATCAGGCAAGCTTTATCTGTTGATCCTCAGGATCGTTATCAGGACGCTCTTGAGTTCCTACAAGCACTTAACACTGTCCCCGTTGAATCCATCCCCAACCTCAGCGGAGTGGGTTATGTGTCGCCACAAAGTTCCAAATCTCAGGCTCCGCTTGTGCATCAGGCGACCATGGACAGTATGCCCGCACACACATCACCTGATCTTGCCGCCTCACAACCGCCTGCTCCCATGGTGTACATACCTACCGTTCAAAACACGGCCAGCAAGGGATTGTTACCGCTTGTTGGCGTGATCGCAGCCGTGTTGATCATCGTGGGCATCCCCATGTTGGCTGGCGTGAGTTATCTCGTCTATCAGACCGTCAATGCCCCCGACTACACAGCGACAACTCAACTTGGCGCATCCGATCAGGTCAATGCACCACCAACACTTTCATCCGACGAACAAAGCGCGCTCAAAGAACTGCAAAAGGCGCAAAACCAACAACTTAACCCCACAAAGTGGCAACGTCACTACAGGCAGTTCCAGCATACACACCAGGCCTACCGCTTTATCTGCACGTACATGGAGTATTCACACCCGTTTTACCTGACCAAAATGGAAGGATACTCCCATGATCTTGAGCACGTCTCAAACCTCAGCGTGCGTCACGAGCCCATTATCTACAAGTCCACCTATGCACAGGTCATCTCGGCGCTCAGTATCACTGAAAGCAACGAAGCGCTGAATACAGACCTTTCAAAGTGGCGCAGTGAGGTTGAAAAACTTGAGACCATCAGCCTCGATATGAGCGACTACTGGTATGAAGATAAGCTCTGGAAAGGAAGTAATAGCGACGCACACCATGACCTCGACAAGCGCCTAAAAACACACCTCGCTATTTATGACAAGTACACAGACACGCTGTTAAATACGCTCCGCAATCAGGAGCGACAAGTGTTCAAAAGTCGCCTCAAGAAGCTCAAAAATAAGCAACCTCACACAGACATCATTCATGCGTTGCTCGCCATTATGGACCTGCAAGAAGAGCTGCGAAAAGACCCATTCTCCAGGAGCGCCAAAAAGGCGTATCAGAAGGCACACTCAGCGTACAAGGTCGCACGACGCTCGGTCCGCAACGATGAGCGTCCTGCACAAATCATCCCGCTTCCCGATGAACAAAACACCATTGATAGCATGCACGCCTACTTCAAAAGCCTGAATGAGTTTTACGAGTCATCCCAACAAACACATGACGCCCTGGCCAACATGAAAGCACGACTGAGCAAGAAGAAAAATGCCCTGTCAGACAAGGAAAAGAAGGCGCTCAAAGATCTTAAAATCGCAAATGACCTTGCCAAATTCTCGGCGGTGACATCATTCATTGGCTATTATCATGACCTCTTTGTTGGTTACTACACACTGGTCCTGGAAAAACCAAAATATGAGGCGCTTCAAAAGTATAACCAGGCACAACACAAAAAATAACCCATGAATAAAACTACATCCTCCCGTCAGTTCGACGTTGTCCTCTGGGGCGCGACAGGCTTTGCAGGTAAGCTCACCGCACAATACCTCGCTAAAACGTCCACCTCAGAGCCACTCTCCTGGGCGATTGCCGCGCGCAATGAGCAAAAGCTGCAAACACTTCAGAAAGAACTTCAAGACGAATTTCCTGATGCCACCGCACCAGAAATCATCGTCGCAGAGAGCTTTGACCTACCAAGCCTCAAGGCCATGGCCAAACAAACCAAGGTCATCTGTAGCACTGTCGGCCCTTACGCCAAATATGGCACGCCGCTGGTGCAAGCATGTGTGGAAGAACAGACCGACTACTGTGACCTCACAGGCGAAGTACAGTGGATGAAGGATGTCATCGAGAAGTTCCATGAGCAGGCCAGCGAACAGAACGTGCGTATTGTGCATACCTGTGGCTTCGACTCCATTCCGAGCGACCTTGGCACACTACACCTTCAACTCCACGCCATGAAACAACATGATGCTCCCGCCAAAGAGGTACGCCTCTTTGTGCAAAGCGCCTCGGGAGGACTGAGCGGTGGCACCATGGCCAGTATGATCAACCTCTTTGAAGAGGCATCTCAAAACAAGGACGTCATTCGCACAGCAATGCACCCCTACAGCCTCAATCCACCAGAAAAACGCCACGGGCCAACACAGCTTAGCGACAATCGTTATGGGCACGATGACCTCATCAATTCCTGGGTTGCCCCATTCTTCATGGCCAGCGTCAATACACGTGTTGTACGACGCAGCAACGCGTTGATGGATGATATTTATGGCAAGGACTTGCGTTACAGCGAGGCAATGATCACTGCAAAGGGAGCCAAAGGTGCGCTCGCCTCGACCGCCATCACAGGCGCGTTCATGGCTTTTGGCACGACCATGGCGATCAAACCCACACGCAAGTTATTACAGAAACATGTGCTGCCAAAACCAGGCGAAGGCCCCTCGGAAGAGAAGATTGTCAACGGCCACTTCTCCTGTCTTTTGGTAGGTGAGGTGGACAGCGATAAGATCAAAGTCAAGGTATCGGCCAACCGCGACCCCGGGTATGGCGCGACCGCAATCATGCTCGCTGAGTCCGCGATTTGCCTTGCAAAGGATAGAGCCAAGACCGCCAAGCTTGATTACACCCTTGATGGTGGCATCCTCACGCCTGCGTCCGCCATGGGCGAGGTGCTGATCGCGCGCCTGAACGCCTCGGGAGTACGTATTGAAGTGAAGTAGCGACTCCAGATGACGCAAACAAAAGGGCCAACGCGCATATGCGCGTTGGCCCTTTTGTTTGCGTCACTTGGAGTCATTTAATTCGCTAATTCGCTAAAACTCTTCATACTCCATATCCGAAGAGAAGTCTGCGTCCTCCGCATCGCCTTCAACAGTCCAGATTTCACGACCTGTTTTCAGGTGCTTGCGTGAGATCCTGACCTGATCCAAACCCTCTCGCTCGGCGGTTGCAATCAATGTGTTTTCATCTTCTGTGGTGCCGTCGCAGTAACCAAAAGGTCGATCCGAACGTGGTGTCTTGATCATGACCTGATATTTGCCCTTGCTCCACAAGCTTTCATTCTGATTATTATGTTCGTAAATGGCCATCACGCGCCTCCTTGTTCCATGGTGCTATCAAAAGCGCTGTTTGTATTGTGAATTGGGAGTAACGCACGAGGCGTTACCACACTGAAAATCTTTTCACTATTTATCACCAACTATCATGCGTGACAACTGGATTCGTCGTCTGCTCAAGACACCCGCACGGTGGCTATACACGCTCCAACTCTCAACACATCGACTTTTCCAACAGAAAGTCCTGCGTACAGCTCCAGTGTATTCACTGACAGGCTCATGCAATGGATGTGGCAAGTGTTGTGAAGAGCCATCCATCGCCATTGGAGGACTGCTTCATGTGTCCTCCACGCTACGCTTTTTCTTTGTCCTCTGGCAACGTCACATCAATGGCTTTCACCTCACCCATTATGACACAAAACACAAGGTCCTGAGCTTTACGTGCACGCATTATAACACGCTCACAAAAGCATGTGATAGTTACCATAGCCGCCCTGCCATGTGCCGTGATTATCCCACCATAGTGCTCGACACTGATGCGCCTAATCTGTTCCCAGAATGCTCCTATACGCTCACGCTCAATAGCGCCAAAACGCTCGCCGCGCTGATCGATGAGGACACCACATTGACGCCAGAGCAACGCCAAAAACTCAAACAAAATTTATCGCTCGAACCCAGTGATACATCGCCCTCAAAATGAGGTTATTTGATCCTCTCGCAAGAAAAATGCTTGCTTCCATACTGCACCGTAACACTTTTGGTAGCGTGGACGTCATACACTATACTACACGGCCACAACGCTTTATTTTATTTACTTTTTTTATGCAAACAAGAAGGTGTTATTATGGAAACCCGCACAAATTTGAACGACGAAACAATTGATAAAATTCAGCGCCTCATCCAGGCGAACCTCGATAGCTACAAGGGCTTCAAAGAAGCCGCAAACGATGTCAAAAATGCGCGCTTGCGTGAACTCTTCTCCGACATCGCCATGAGCCGCTCACGTCAGGCAGCTAGCCTGCAAACCTACGTGTCATGGAACAACGAAGAGCCTGAAGATGATGGCACCATCCGTGGTGACCTCCACCGCGCATGGCTCAATGTCCGCTCCGCCATCAACCAGGGCAAAGAAGAGGTCGTGCTCATTGAAGCAAGCCGCGGCGAAGACCACATCAAGGAGCTCTATGAGGACGTCCTCAAGGACATCCCAGGTAACGCTCTGAGCGATGTACTTCACAGCCAGTATGCTCACGTCAAAAAAGACTACAAGCGCATCGAATCACTTAAAAAAGCGTACAACTAATATACGCTAAAAAAGAACCAGAGGGCGGCCTCTCCATCATGGAGAGGCCGCCCTCTTCTGTTTCTTTACTCCCATGGGCAAATCGCTCGAAATGAAGTTCCATCTGTGCTAGGTTTCGTTGGCATAAGCGGACCGCGCAGAACAAAGCCACGGTAGAGAAACCAAGGAACATGGCTCACAGTCGGTCCTCATTTTGACCCAAACCCTTCGCTCGTATTTACTCCCAAGAGCATCTCACGGAATCATCATGACAAAATGGTCCACTAAATCCCTCTCTGGCTGGGGAAGATACCCCGTCATTCAAGCACAGTGTGCACGCCCCTCTGACCGCGATGAAACAATCTCCATCGTTCAGGATGCTCCCTCTCCCCTGATCTCACATGGCATGGGTAGAAGTTATGGTGATGCTGCACTGCTCGAGGATGGCAAGGTCATCCTGACACGTAACCTCAATCATATGCTCGCGTTTGATGAAGCAAACGGACTGCTGACCTGTGAGGCAGGTGTCACACTTGAAGAGATCATCAACACCTTCCTCCCCAGAGGATTCTTCCCTCCCGTCGTACCTGGAACACAGTTTGTCACCATCGGTGGGGCCATTGGCTGTAATATCCACGGCAAAAACCACCACCATGACGGATGCTTTGGCGATCATGTCACAAAAATGGAGCTGCTGCTTGCCAACGGCGACGTCGTCACCGTCAGCCCCACAGAACACAAAGAGCTCTTCTGGGCCACTATCGGTGGTATGGGCCTCACAGGTGTCATTCTGAACGCCACCATCAAACTCACCCCCGTGAAATCAGGCGAAATCGATGTGGAGACCATCCGTGTCGAAAACCTCGATCACTTCTTTGAAGTCAGTGCCGAATCTGCCGATTTTACACATGTCGTCTCATGGATTGACACCGTCGCCACTGGCAAAAATATGGGCCGTGGTGTCTTCATGCGCGGGCGCTACTCCAACTCCACTGCAACCAGCGAATCAGGCGGTGTCGACAGGCTCGCAAGTGCCATCGGCAAACTCGCCAATGGCAAGAGCTTTAACAGCAACCTCTTGCTCAACAGGTTCACCGTGCGCGCCTTCAATGAAGCCTACTTCCGCAAGGAAAAGAAAGGGTGTGTCAAGAGCATGACCAACTACAAACCCTTCTTCTTCCCACTCGATGCAGTCGCCAACTGGAACTACATCTATGGACCACGTGGATTCCTGCAATACCAGTTTGTCGTCCCATCTCGCGACGCTGTACGTGAAGCCCTCAAGCTCGTCTCCTCATCAAAAGAGGCCTCGTTCCTCTCTGTGATCAAGGAATTTGGCGACAAGGACCACGGCGGACTCTCCTTCCCTCAAAAAGGAATCACGCTCGCCATGGACTTCCCCAACACGGGCAAACCCCTGTTCAAACTCTTTGAAAAACTCGATCAGCTCGTCCTTGAAGCTGGTGGGCGCATCTACCTTGGAAAGGATGCTCGCCTTCCATCCAAACACGTCGCGGCCATGTATTCCGACCTCGACACCTGGAAAGATACACGCAAGAAATACGACCCCAACGGACTCTTTGCCTCGGATCTCGCGCGTCGACTCGACCTCCTATAAGCACACATAAAACACTGATAAAACAAAACATTCCACACAAAGGAACACCTCCATGAACGTCCTCATCCTTGGCGCAACCTCTCCTATCGCGCAAGCTGTGGCTCACGAGTATGCATCTCACAAGCACGACATCTTTGTGGCATGTCGAAAGCAAGAACGCGCTGATGAAATCGCCAGTGACCTCGTCCTACGACACGATGTCCGCGCACTTGGTGCCGCCTTTGATGCCACAAACCTCGACGCTCACGCCGACTTCATCGCTCATGTTGAAGAAGAGTTTGGCCCCATCGATGTCGCCCTCGTCGCCTTTGGTGACATGGGACAACAGGAAGAATCACAACAAGACATCAGCGCCGCACGCAAGATCATTGATGTCAACTACACTGGCGCAGTCTCACTCTGTGAGGCCATCGCCGAACATATGCTCACACGCAAGTCTGGCTCAATCCTCGGCATCTCCAGCGTCGCAGGTGACCGTGGCAGACAATCAAACTACATCTATGGTAGCGCAAAAGGTGCCTTCACCCTTTACCTCCAGGGACTTCGTAACCGCTGCTTCCCCAACGGCGTGCACGTCCTCACCGCCAAACTTGGCTTTGTTGACACACGCATGACCGAGGGCCTCGACACCAAGATCCCCATCGCATCCCCCGAACAGGTCGGACGTGCGCTCTACAATGCACAACAGGGCAAAAAGGATGTCCTCTACTATCCACGATTCTGGGCAGGCATCATGGGCGTTATCAAGGCAATCCCTGAGGGGCTGTTTAAACGTCTCAAGCTCTAAGTTTTTTGAACAAGAGAAGAAGGGGGCGGCTGATAAATCAGCCGCCCCCTTCTTCTCTTGTTCAAAAAACACATCCATCTGTAGGTTCAATCGTTCATACCATTGACACTTCTGTCATCACACCCACCCGAACTTCTTACCCTACGCCCTCATGCATAAATACATATCCACCGTTGCTATCCTCATCATCTCCATGGCGAGCATTTCGCAAGCGCAGAACAAACCAGAGCGCGCAAATGCAGAGAAAAAGAAGACATCCACTCGCAAAAAACTCACACCCAAACAGGTGAAGGCTCACAACAAAAAGCTGTTGAGCACCATCACAGAAGACCTCCCAAAGCCAGACTTTACATGGGATTATATTGTGATTCATCACACTGCAAGTGAGTGGAGTTCGCGCAAGAGGATTGATGACTACCATCGCGAGAAGTTCAATGACCCCGATGGGATAGAATACCACTTCCTGATTGGAAATGGGAAAAAGCAACCCAGTGGCTTCATTGAGTATGGTCGATGGCCCCTTCAAAAACGGGCCATTCACCTGTTCAAACCAGAGGGTGCGCCCAATGCCATCGCCATCAGTCTTGTAGGCAACCTCCACGAACGCAAAATCAAAGACACCCAATACGAGGCATTGCTTGATCTTGTACGAACCTTGCGTAACGAGTACAACATCCCATTAAAGCACATTACTACACACACACGTGTGGATGGTAACCTCACGGTGTGCCCTGGAAAACACTTCCCTTTCAAGCGTCTCATCAAGGACCTTGAAGAGACCCAATAAGGCGAATCATCATGTCACTTGTCGCAGCACTCAAAGGAAATGGCCCCACTGGTTTTGGTTATGGCTCCACTGCCGATGAGGTCGTCAAAGACCTCAACCTCGAAGGTAAAAACATCCTCATCACAGGATGCAACTCTGGCCTTGGCCTCTACACCATGCAGACGCTCTCTCAAAAAGGAGCGCGCATCATCGCAGCCGCCAGAACCATCGAAAAAGCAAAGAACGCAACTCAAGACCTCTCGGGTGAATTCCTCCCCATGGCATGTGAACTCTCTGAACCCACATCAGTGGCAAAATGTGCTGATGAGCTCGTAAAGCGTGGTGAACACATCGATGTCATCCTGTGTAATGCGGGAATCATGGCGCTTCCCAAGCTTCAGGTGCAACACGGACTGGAACTACAATTCCTGACCAACCACATCGGACACTTCATCCTGATCACCAGACTTCTTGATCAACTCAAGGACGATGGCAGAGTTGTGTTATTAAGCAGCTCCGCACATCAGATGGCCCCAAAGAAAGGCATTGAACTCGACAACCTCGACGGAAAACAAGGCTACAAACCCTGGCGAGCCTACGGCCAAAGCAAGCTCGCCAATTTACTCTGTGCGCGCGAACTTGCCAGACGATTTGAAGGCTCTCACAAGACCGCAAATGCCGTGCACCCTGGCGTCATCATGACCAACCTTGGGCGACACAGCCAGGGTGATGTCATCAACTTCCTTGGCAGCACACTTGGCAACGCCCTGTTCTTGAAGTCCATCCCTCAAGGTGCCGCATCACAGACTTACCTCGCGGCACACCCAGACGCGGCGAAGTATTCAGGAGAATACTTCGCCGATTGTAATGTCGCAAAATCCAGCGCTCATGGCAAAGACATGGCACTGGCTCAAGCCTTGTGGGAGAAAAGCGAGGAGATCGTCAAGGACTTCAATCTTTAGAGCGTGATGGAGAAGGAGCTGTTGGAAGAAAAGCGAAGGAGAAAGGATTGAAGTTCAAGGAGTGAAAACCAAGAGATGTAGCTGTGTTACCTTCTGTTTTTACGACACTGAAAATTCAACCTTTACACACGCTTTTCCCGACAGATCCTTCTTTATTACGATCCAGGTAGAGCCTCAAGCACGGCGGCGAAGAACCTGTCTTCAGGAAAGCCCCCTCGTTTGGGGGTTAGCCCAAGCCTCACGATCACTGCTTTCCTGCTTGGAATCATCGCCACACGTTGCGTCTCAAACCCTTGCGCGGCACAGTAATCCACAGGCACTGAAGGGAATTTACGATTCTCAGAACCTTCGGGGTTTCCACGATTCAACCAGAACTGCGCGCCATACTCTCCAAGTGGTGTACCTGGCGTCAACGAGCAGCTATAATCCACCCATCCCTCGGGCAAGATGCGCTCACCATTCCACATGCCATCTTGCAAATACAACAGACCCCAACGAGCCCAGTCGCGCGCGGTCATGTATACATAGGATGACCCCACAAATGTGCCCGAAGGATCAGTCTCAAAGACCGCACCATGAATGTTGATTTTGTGAAATAACTCCTCGGTGGGAAACGCATGATAACGCGCATCATCTGCCAACACATCGCGCACAATTTGAGTCAACAGGTTCGTATCACCACTTGAATAATACCATTGAGCCTCACCTTGCTTGACGGGTGAGCTTCCTGTGCGCTCGGCATAGGCATATGACGCGTAAAGCATATCGGTCACATCACCAAACGCACCATACGTCTCATCAAACGCAAGACCACTTCGCATCCGCAAGATATCATCCGTGGTGATCTTCTCATGCCCATCATCAAGCCCCTGCCACATCTTGAGCGGCGCAGGCTTGTTCACATCCAGCAACCCCTTCTTGACCAGCAAACCAATCAACGAGTTCGTCACGGACTTGCCCATTGACCACGAGAGCAACGGCGTTGTCTTATCAAAGCCCTCACCATAACGCTCGGCCACAATCTTGCCATCATACACCACCACCACGGCGCGTGTTTGCACTGGATTGTTTTCAGGGTCAGGCTCTTCAAAGGCCAAGTCAAGCGCAGCTTCAAGCTTGGCGCTGTCAACGCCTGCGGGGAGGTTGGCGTTAACTTTTTTACCGAGCGGCCACTCGATATCATCCTGTAAAGATTCAACTTTTGGCGGAGAATAAGTCATCGCCTGAACCCTGGCAACGGTGGTACCATTGGTCAATGTACACCCAAGACCTTCACGAAAAACCGCCTTCTGACTCACCAGGCCAAGCGCAGAGGTTTCCACGATCTTCTCGTCGTCCATCATCGTATATGACAACAACTCACGTGGAAGCAACGTGAGGTCAACCTCCCAGACATCCTCGGGAGAACGCTGCGCGATATACACCTCTGAACATAGACGCTTGGCCGAATATCCAGTCGCGACCATCAACGCTTGCCTCGCATAGGGCCACGCCATGGCAACAATAATGCCTACCACCACACTACAAATTACCAGAACCTTACGCCAACGACTGGACTTAGCTTTCTCTGCCATCAAAAATCCTCTACTCTACCCTCTTGAACTCATACATGATCCTGAACGTCTGGCATCTTACATCACTTGTGCTCAAACACGAACGCTCAGTCATGTTAACATCCTTCACGGTGTCATATGCGACCTGTATCTCGCCCCAAAAGTCTCATCAAAGAGATGCTCTCCATCATGCTTTTGCTGCCGCTTGTATGTGCCTGCTTTTGTAATGCGTGTGATGAGGAAAGAGAAACAGAAATCACCAAAACGCTGGCCACCACGCACATCAGCACCTCGGACATTAAAATCACTTACGTGCGAGAAACCTTCTACGAAAAGGACAACTTACTCAAGCTCTTCCCAAAGGACTATCGCTCCTCAACAGAAGCCATCACACTCACCACCACCATGCCAAATGGAGCCGTGAACGAGAACATCCTCATGCGAAAGTACGGCGGTGGCAGTGATGTCATCATGCGCTCGCCGTCTGCCCAAATCGCAGTGGACCCATCGCATACACGCATGGCGTACCAAATCAATGAAGAACCCTGGGCGCTCATGTTCTTGCTCAACCACGAGCGCTGGGTGCCAGCACCACGCTCGTTTCTCACACACGAACCCACCGACTGGAGTAAAATCCCCACACTCACTGACCATTATGTTGAGGTGTTTCTGGAACAGTCTTCACTCAGATCAACACCACAGTATCAGACAGACAGAGAGCTCTTCATTCAACATATCCTGAACCACCACAGAGACGACCTTGTCACGTTTATCCTTGAGCTTGAGCAACATAAACGCAGCAACAACACAGACGTTGAAAAGCTCGTCCAGCAGCTCACCCCTCAGGAGCGTGCCCTGTACCTCAAGACAACTCACAAGAACAAAGACACCCCTGAATGAGGGGGAATGTTCATGTCAGGAAAACTCATCCCAAAGCTTGTCAAACTCATCGATAAAGTCATCCACGAGCTCAAGGTCATCACTTACGATCAGGTTCTCCTGATTGCGTGAAGCTGCGGACCTCGTCCAGTTGTAACTTCCTGTCAACACAAGCCTTTCATCAAACACTGCAAACTTATGGTGCATATGATCAGCAGCAGCGTCCATGCGCACAGGAATACCAGCACGCTCCAACTCCATAATATCACTGCCGCGATCGTAAGACTTATCATCATCGGTCAACACTCGCACAGTCACACCACGTCGATGAGCGCTGATAATCTCGTCTGAGATACGATCATCTGTGATGGTGAACACGCAAATGTCGAGCGTGCGACGAGCACCTCGAATCAAGCTTTGAATCGTGTGTAAACACTCATCTCCTGGGCTAAAATAAGCACGCGATTGTGACTTCTGACCATTGTCAGGCAGTGGGTAGAGGATCTTGACCACATCGCGCAACCACCCAAGGTGCTCGGGGGTCAGCTCATCTTCATCCTCAAGCTGGTCAAACGCCCAGGCGCGCAGCACTGCGCGCTCTTTTCCTGAATAATCCTTACTCTCCACCACCTTCTTGATCTGCTGGCGTTGCTTACGTGATAAGCCCTGAAGCTCACCTTCTTTCTCAACCCATACCAGCTCTTTAAAACGATCCATGTGCATCTCCTTATTATCATGCATGGACGAAGACGCGAGGGGAGGCGG
>CATLTV010000106.1 GCA_950059285.1 uncultured Pseudomonadota bacterium
GCATCAGCGCATCAAAGAGTCGAGCACAGGGCTGAATGTGGAGATGTTCAGAGCATTCTTTGTGGTGTTGCCTGAAGCGCTCAAGCGGCTTCAACGTGAGAAGCCAGCCAAGCGTCGAAAGAGCAAGGTTTTAAGTGAAGAAAATGAGCAAAAACAGCAGGCTCAGGAAGAGCTTTTTGAACGTTTGAGTGCGAAGTATTCCTTGTTGATTCAGGAGGTTGTGCGACTTCATGTGGCTGAGCCTGGATATGGTTGGTGGGCACTTGCGGCGCATCTGATCAAGAGCCAACTCTTTGATGCTGCGGAGCTTGTTACACGAGAGGCGCTGGAGAGTCGCGCCGAGGTTGATGAGAGGCTGCATGAGTTTGTGATGGGGAGCATGTTGTACTGGGCTTCTGCACGACAGGATGATCAGGTCACGATGATGTTCTGGCTTGAGCAATGTTCTCCAAACTAACGTGATGGCAAGAACGTCAAGAGGGCGATGTGTTGATAAATCAACACATCGCCCTCTTGTTCTCTCAACAGATGCAACCTCTAAGTGTGTGGCGACGAACTTGTTTTAATGATGAGTTATAACCATATAACTCACATGTGGTGTACATCGAGTTGAATCGAGAAGGGTAAAAGTCTTCTTTCTTAAGAGCTGGTTTTGAAGCCAGCTCTTATCACGTTCTAAATGGAGCTGACCTGACAGAGGATGGACTGGCCACATGTAATCACGCGGTCACAGTCAGCGTTCTGGTCGCAGGTATCCACTTCCACGGAGCCCGAGGGGCAGACGGGGACTGCCTGGCAGTCAGCTGCATCAACCTGGCAGAGGATGGTGTAATCGCACAGGCTCTCGGTGAAGCATTGTGTGCCATCGTTGGGGCAGCCAGCACCAGGCGCGACTTCAGAGGAGCCTTCCGGGCAGGTGGGGTATGCCTGACACTGGATGGGAGGATCGGAGCAGATGATGGTTTTGTCGCAGTTTGACTTGACGACGCAGTCTGCGCCTTCGGGGCACTCATCAAGTTCGATATGGCCTGCATCGCATGAGATAGGTTCGGGGTCGCAAGCGTCATCCTGACAGAGGATGGATTGTCCACAGAGGATGACACGTTCGCAAGGTGTGTCATCGGTGCAGGCTTCAACCTCGGATGAGCCAGCCTGACAGGTTGGAACGGCCTGACAGGCAGCAGCCTGAACTTCGCATGTAATGGTGACGCCACACATCGATTCTTCAAAACATTTGCTCTCATCAGAGCAAGCCTGACCAGGAGCGAGTTCGAGTGATCCTTCGGGACAGAATGGTTCAGCATCGCACTGCACGTCAGGTTCTTGACAGAGGATGGTGGAGCCGCACACGGTCACTTCTTTGCAGGATGCGCCTTCGGGACATTCTTCAACCTGTTGTTCATGGGGCTCACAGGTAGGTTCGGCAAGACATTGTACATCGGGTTCCTGACAGAGGATGGTGGAGCCGCAAAGTGTGACTTCCTGGCAGGATGCATCTTGAGGGCATTCATCGACCTGAGTGTAACCTTCATCGCAGACAGGGACAGCGCCACATTGTACGTCGGGTTTCTGGCAGGTGATGGTGGAACCGCAGAGGGTGACTTCCTGACAGGATGCATCTTGAGGGCATTCATCGACCTCTTGTTCACTAGGACCACAGGTGGGTACAGCGGCGCACTGATCGACCTGGACAGCACACATGACAGTGCCAGAGCAGTTGTCATAAGGCATGCATTCATCGTCAGCATAACCATCGCATGATTCCACAAAAGAGTATCCAGCAGGGCAGGCTGCGAAGTTGTAGCAGTCGACTTCTTCTTCGGGTGTGGTTCCAAACATGCAGCCGATCAGGGAGATTGTGATGGCCGAGAGTGAGAGCCCGGAGAGGAGCTGTGTCAGTGAGGTTCTTTTGGGTGTCATGGTTGTGCCTTCGTGAGAGTTGAGCAAAACATAATGTGAACGATTTTGACTATGTGCGAGGACCATACCAGATAAGTGTCATGATGTGTAAATATGTTTTAAGTATTTGTTATGGTTTGTTTTTGTTTTTTGTATGGGATGTTTAGAGTGTATGTGGGGTGTCAGATCTCTGAGGGTGTCTTGAGGGGATGTCGTGGAGATTTGAGGAGAGGTATTGAACAGGCGTGCGGGTCGATGTATGAGGGGCAGCGTGAGCACGTGATTGTGATAAAAGAGGAGATTAGAAGCGATGACAGGTTGGAGCAAAGAGACAGGATACGCGGTGGAGTTTGGCACAAGCTATGATGCACCGATGCGTGGTGGTGTAGGCGTGGTGGATGCTTTGATCGGCATGTTGAAGCATTGTGATCAGGCGATCGAGCTTGAGCGTGATGAATTGCTTGTGATGACCAGCGTGGGTGTAAAGCATTACCTTTATGAGGAGTTGTATAACCCTGCGTATGAGCCAGCGCGTTATTTTTCGGCCAAGGGCGAGTTGTTTTCAAACTATGGTGTGTTTGAATCCTTTGAGCAGCATACTAATTATGAGATCAGGGAGTTTAACTTTCTGAGCGCGGGGGATCTTGCCAAGTTGTTGGCATATGAGCTTGGTGATAATCGAGCGGTGTTAAGTTGGGGTGTGGGTGATCGCGATGAGGTGGTGTGGATTACAGGTGTGAGCGCGACTCCGACGACGTTTGAGGTGACGATCAGGCGAGGCAATGGAGAGGAGAGCGTCATCGACTTGCGTCAGAGGGGAGGCAAGTTGCAGGGAGAGGATGATGAGGACTTCGTCAACTGGTGTGTTGTCGCGCGTCCCAAGGGGGGTGAGGTTGCGTGGGCGTTGAGTGCCGAGAAGAGGTTTGAGTTGATGCTCAAGTGGGCCTACAAGCATGGCATGGGACGCAAGGAGTTCTTCCATGAGACACGCGAGAACTATGCCACGGGACTTGCTGCGTATGAGACGTTGGTGGGGAGTGTGAGCGCGAGGTTGGATGAGCTTGATGGCGAGCAAAGAGATCGCTTTCAGATGCAAGTGCAGGGGCATCTTGATGAGCTTGCCGAGGGTCGAGGCGCGATGGGTCGCCATTTGGCTAGTTATGGTGATGACTATGCAGAAATTGCCAGCGCATATCAGAATATAGCAGAAGGTTTGTCTGCGTTAAGTTTTGAGAATAGTGATGTTTTTGCTCAGGAGGTCGAGCGACTTGCCGCGCAAGAGCGTGAGGTGCTCAAGCTGGTATCAAAGGTGCTGTCGTAAAACGTGCGTAAACCATGAGAAGCTTGATGTAAGCACGTATCTGTGACATGTTAGGTTTGCAGTGTATAACAGAGTTCATTATGCTGTGCTGCGAACGATTCAAACCCATTATGTGTGGTGTGTTCGCAGGACATTTTGCACAGACGTACTCATGACCGCAATGACTAGCCAACAAGAACCTCCTTGTTGCAAGGACGACGAATACCTTGGAAAACAATAACATGTTAAGTTCGGGCGCTGATCTGGGAGGGAGCGATATTGACGGCCGATACGTCCTCAAGTCAAAGCTTGGGGAGGGCGGCATGGGTATTGTGTACAAGGCGATACAGCTCTCCACGAGTCGAGAGGTTGCCTTCAAGATCGTCAAGGTCGACGTGGGCGATGATGTGCGTCTTGAGCGTTTCAAGCAGGAGGTGGAGATCATCTCCACGCTGTCTCACCCCAACATTGTGCGTGTGATCGACACGGGTACGGTAGATGATCACGATCTATTGTATGTGGTGATGGAGCTGATCGAGGGGATTCCACTGAGCGATCTCCTGTGGCACAAGCATGCCGAGGGTCAGTACTTCAAGGTTCGTACACGTGTGGAGTTTGCGCTTGAGGTTGCGTACCAGCTCTGTGCAGCGCTCACTGAACCACACCGCCAGGGTATTATTCACCGCGATATTAAACCCGAGAACATTCTGATCTCGCCAAGCTCCGATGAGACTGTGCAGCTCAAGGTATTGGACTTTGGTATTGCGCGCGTGTTGAACACCTCAAAGTCTCAGAAGAAGATGACAGATTCGCGTATCCCATTTGTGGGTACGCCTCACTACATGGCACCCGAGCAGGTCGCACGCTCTCAGTACGATGCGCGCACAGATCTTTACGCCGTTGGTGTGGTGTTGTTTGAGATGCTATCTGCTCAATATCCTTTTGATAACGAGAACTTGCTGGCATTGCTTCTTCAGAAGACGCAGAAAGATCCTCCATCCCTGGCGTCCATGTTGCCCGAAGACCACGGTCTCCTTCAGGACGTCATCGATCTGACCGATCAGTTGCTCGCGCGTGATCAGGACGCTCGTCCAGGCGATGCGATGAAAGTGCGTCGTATGATCGAAGATATTCGTGATGAGCACCGTCTGAGGCGAGTGCGTATCGATATGCACGACTTCTTTGAACGCTCTCGTGTGCCTATCCTTGAGGAGTCACTTGATGAGGATGAGCGCCTTGAGCCTTACCGTAAGTTGTATCGCTCCTGGTTGCTTTATCCATCAGGCAAGCCGCTTGTGTCTCAGGGCGGTGTCGATGTGCAAAGTAGCGATGTTGAGCCAGTTGTTGATGTGCCTGAAAAGTCAGTATCTGCTGCTGACAAGCCTCAACATACATCCGAGCAATTCTTTGATTCATCGCCTAACACCTCTGAGCCTTTGCAGTTGCCAAAGATCAGTCCCGTGTTGCCTGCGCTCTCCGAACCTGTGTCATCGGCAATTTCTCAGGGCGATGTGCCTCCTGATGAGGCCGACACACAACACATGTACCAGGCGGTCGAGCAAGAAGAGATCGACCTCGCCGATGAGGTGATGGACTCACATACCGATGTGTTGGCTGCGCCAAAGCGCAACAAGCTCAAGGCATGGCATGTGGATATTAGCTGGACCAACTCCTTTGATGTCTCCGACCTCAAGCAGTCCGAGCTTGATGTGGACGCGATGGAGGACTTCTTTGAGGAAGACGACGACGAGATCGACGAACTGGATGAAGTCGCGACCTCCATCTGGAAGCCCGAGCCTGGTCAGTTCCCCTCGGAGTTGATGGACACATTTGCTGCGTTTGAAGCTGAACATGGAGACTCTTCCAGCGAGACATCTTCAAGCGTGTTTGTGGATGCTACTCAGGAGTCCTCTGGTGTGGATGAGCCAAGCGTTGAGCTTGGTATGGTCCCGCCTGCGTTTGCGCCTTCTCCTGATGGCGCAAAGCACACCCCTGATTTTGGGGCGATGCCTGTATCTCTGGGGAATTCTGGCGAGTCAGTCCCTCGTGATGCCGAGACGATTCGTGAGCGTGCGTTTGCAAGTCATGTGATTGGTCAGGAGTCCTACCCATCACATTCGGATACGATCCCCGAGCCGATGTCTGTGAAGTCTCCCGAGATCCAGCAGATGTTGGCAGAGGCCAAACAGCAACGCGAAAATCATGGTGGGCAAGAGGATGCTCTTCAGCAATCTCCCATGGTTTCACAATCGCTTATTACCTCGGAGAGTGGTCTTCACTCCTTGATGAGTCGTGGTGGGCATGAGTCTCCTGTGGCCAAGGTCGCGCTCTTTGATGAGGACGATATGTCTGTCTCGGACGATCTCCCTCTTGCCGACGCTGCGGTATCTGTGTTGTCTGGCTCTCACCTACGCGATCCTTCATTGTCGATCGCAAAACCTGCATCATTTACAGATGCTGAACCAGAGTCATCCTCAAGTGGCCCTGACTTCGACTCCATTGCACTTGATGTGGATGTTGATCTGAACGCTCCACTCCCACGACCAAAGCGCGAGTCTGTGCGCGATTTTGATTCCATGGAGCTTGAGCTTGATTTGCCTTCCGAACCACAGGATTCATCTTCCGAGCCTGACGAGCCTTCTGCGCCTGCACTTGCTGCACCTGCGCCTGTGGCTCCTCTTGTGAACGATGAGGCCGTGGCTCAGACCTCCTCCAAGTTACCGCTGGTGTTGGGGCTGCTCGTTGTGGTGTTGATTATTGTCGGCGCTGCGATCTTCATGAGTTAGTTACTCAAACAGCTCTCACCAAGTAACTCTTCATACATCTCACAGAGATCTTCAATCTTGATCCATGCTCCTGGAATGGCCCACGCCGTGGGATTGTGCAAATCCAGATGGAGTGTGCGCGAGAATGCCAGCGCGAACACTGCGCCTAACATGGTGTACTTCTGATTGATGTTCTGGCTTTGCAGATAATCACTCCACGCCAGATAATCAGAGCTTCCCTCAAGCTCTGCGGTCATGACCAGAAAGTGGTCCTTTTTTTCAAGTGTTACGGGGATGTTAAAGCGCTCTGTTGCTTCTTCATAAAGGTTGAACTGCGCAAACTCCACGCTCGCATCGATTTCTATGCTCAACATGTAGGTACCAAAAAAGCTCTCGGTGTCAGCGTCCACACCAAGGTCTTCTGGTGACTTGATGTGTGTTGTGTCCGCTGTGGAAGAGGTGAGTCTCATTGTCACTGTGGCAGAGGAGACGAGACGATCCTCGACAAAGGAGCCTTCTGGTGGTGGGTAGACCTGTTCATCGGTGAAGGTGCGCACAAGATCGCCAGAGTCGGTCCAGATCCAGGCGCGTTGGCTGAGTGTGACCCAGTCGTCGTCATGGTGCATGACGGCAAAGGTCACATCGCTGTTGAGCGACTGAGGATAGCGTGCATCGATTGTATCTGTGACACAATTATAGGTGAGCTGTCCTGCCTGTTTGTATTGTGGCTCCAGCGTGCGCAGTCCCCACTCTCCAGCACAAGTGAGCAATGTATGATCCTCAGTTGGATCGCATGCATCATGGTTGAAGTTGATCTGTGTGAATGTGCCATCAGTGAGGAAGGTTTGCCACACGCGCTCATCGATGCAGCCACCATAGTTTTCGGGGCCAGCCCAGGCCCCCTGAACAGGTGCTTCAGACAGATTGATCTTGGGTTCCTCGCGATCCACAACATCCCAATCCTGCCTTGATTGTGGGGAGGATGGTTCAAAGAGTGCATCTCGCCCACAACCCGATACGATGAGTGTCACCACCGCGAGTGTTGTCATGTGTGTGAGCGCAGGCGTCACTCTGGGTGTGTGCATGGATGGGTCCTTGGCTGATGTGGAGTAACCTGTGTCAGGCTACCGTTGCATGTGCCTTATAGCATATAGGGGAGAAGCGCCGTGGCAAGTCCAAGAAAAGCAAGGAACCCAAAGATATCGGTGAAGGTGGTGACGATGACTCCACCGCCAAGTGCAGGATCAAGATTCAGTGTTTTGAGCAGTAAAGGGACTGCTGCGCCAACAAATCCAGCAATGGCGAGGTTGAGGAGCATCGCCATGAACAGGACAGCACCAAGGACTGCGTTATCTTTCCAGAGCCAGGCGGCCAGCCCTGTGAGAATGCCCACGCCAGCGCCATTGATAATACCAATGGTGAGCTGTTTGAGGACGGCGACTTTTCCTTCGGAGGCGCTGAGTTCGCCGATGGCGATGGCGCGTGTGACCACGGTCAGTGTTTGTGTTCCGCCATTGCCACCCATGCCTGCGACAACGGGCATGAATGTGGCGAGGATCACAACCTGAGAGATGGACTCCTCAAATAGACCAATGACGCTCGCTGCGCAAAAGGCAGTGAACAGGTTTAACACCATCCATGGAAAGCGTTTGCGTACAGATTTGGATACAGGTGAGTAGACGCGGTCCTCGTCGCTCAAGCCCTGCATCAGGTACATATCCTCGGTGGCCTCTTCACGCATGACGTCAATCACATCATCCACCGTGATGACACCGAGGAGTTTGAAGTTTTCATCCACGACAGGGACGGCGAGGAGGTCGTAACGAGCCACGATCTCGGCGACATCTTCCTGGTCATCGGTCGCAAATACCGCGATGGGGTCGGCGACCATGATTTCGGCGATGGCCTGGTTGGGGTCGGCTACAATGAGGCGTCGAATGGGGACCACGCCAAGGAATGTGCCCGCCTCGTTGGTGACATAGATGTAGAAGACGAATTCGGTGTTGTTGACCTTGCCACGGATTGTTTCAATGGCTTCTTGCGCCGAGATCTCGCTGGGGAGCGTGATCATCTGGTTGTTCATCAACGAACCTGCGGACTCGGGAGGGAAGTTCAGCAGGCGTCGCAGTCGTTCACGTTGAGATGGGCGGATCTTTTTGAGGATGCCCTCAATGCGCTCCTCATTCAGGAGTGTGACAAAGTGGTGCGCATCATCAGGCGCGGATTGATCCAACAAATGTGCGATACGTTCATCGGAGAGGTTGAGCAGGATATCTTCTTCAAGGATGCCATCGGGGATTTCGAGCAAGATGTCTGCGACATCGCCATGCTCAAAGAGAATATCGAGGAGGGATTGCAGCTCGTTGGGGGCAAGAAAGGGGAAGATCGCTGCGATATCGGTCGGGCGAAACTTTTGTAGAATACGCACGACACGATCGATGGCATTATGACGCAAGAGTTTGCGCAAGAGTTCAATTTGCGTGGAGTTAATTGCCATGATCAGCAAACCTGAATTGTCGATGGAGTGTGAGTGTGCAGATTAGGGAGGGATAGAGATTTGCATTCCACAGGAACTTCTGGTGCACTTGTAACATGATGAACGCGACGATGAAAGACCACAAAACTAGCCACGTGTTACGGCTTTGTAACATCCTGCTGGTACTCCTTGCTTGGCCAGCATGTCTGAGCACTGATGTGGCTCATCAAGGCGAGCTCTGGAACGAACTTCAGAATACTCACGAAACGCTGGTCTTGAATCAGGATGGTGAGCAGAGCTGGAAATCGTATGAAAAGATAGCTGCCACACACTGGGAGAACCGCTCCGAGCGCGCGTCACTGGTCAAATCACTGGTCAGTTATGAGCAGGCCAACCTCTTACTTGAAGGTGCCAGCGAGCTGTCCAAACTGGAGCGTGAACAGCACGCAGCCAGAATCTTGCTCAAGTTATCACACGGCTACTACTTGCTTGGTTACATGAGCGCGCCCGTGGCGCAGCGCATGGACGGAGCACGTGAAGCGCAACAAGACGCCATCACCGCGTGTGACTCGGGTCGCTCCTATGCTCGCGATGTCTTGAGTTTGTTTTACTCGCAGCGCTCCGTGGATGACTTGTTAAGCAAGCCGACCAATCGCAAGCTTGAATCGATCAAGGAGAGGTCTGCTCAGCAGGCGCTCTATTACTATGCGCTTAATACACAGTGTGAGATGGAGCTTGTGCGTGGCCGCTTTATGTGGAGAAACCATGGCCTTGTGTACTCCATGTTTGAAGAGGTGATGTTACGTCAGCCAGGCTATGGTTATGGGTTGGTCTACGGTGCGCTTGGAGCGTACCATGCGCGTCATGGTCAAGGTGGCTCAGACCGTGAACAGAGCCGCAAGCGTTTTGAAGAGGCGTTGGAGCTTGGCCCCAACAACTTCATGATTCACGTGATGTTTGCAGAGAGTTATGCAGTGAGGACACAGAATTCACTGCTCTTTGATCGTCATATTCAGACGGTCTTTGATGTGCCTCTTGATCTTGTGCCTGAGATTCGTGAAGAGAACAAGATCGCGCGAGCCAGGGCAAGGCAGCTTGTTGAGGCAAGAGAGAAGCTCTTTTTTTAGAGCCTGAAATCAGGCTCGTCAGAGAAATGCAATGAGACGACAAGGGGGCGGCCATTTACGCAGTAAATGGCCGCCCCCTTGTCGTCTCATTGCATTTCTTATTTTCTGACCAGACCAATCGCTGGAATCTTCTCAAGTTGCCTCTCAAGATATTGAACATATTCAGCAATTTTGTCGAGTTGTTGTCTCGATTGTGCGGGAGGCAGGTTTTGAATATCCAGTTGTCGAAGAGGGGCTTCCACGCGTGACTTCATGTCCTGTTTGAGTTCATAAAGGCGAGCTTTTTGAAGCTGTGCAGTTTCAGGGTTGGAGGAGAAGTTGAACTCCTCAATGCGTTCCACAAGTTGTTGGTAACTTTCCTGTACGCCGATCTGAAGCTTTGCCACATAGGCCATGGGGTCGCCGCGTGTGAAGCGGTATTCATCTTGAGCGAGGCTCTCCCAGATAGCCTGAGTCTGGTTAAAGATCTTGCTCCATTCTGCCTGGTTATGATCCTGGAAGGCTGCATCGCCTCGACGTTCGAGATCTCCAAGGCGTTCTCTCCATTGTTCGCTGGTCTGTCCAAGTTTGAGCTGGTCATCGCCTCGCCAAACTACGCGCTTGATGGCATTGAGTAGGCCAGTGAAGCGACCCCAGCCAGGAGTGAGATCTTGTGCTGAGGAGTGATAATCTTCCAGGACATCTTCAAGCCTTGAGACAAGGACCTGAAGTTTATCAGGATCGGTGCGAGCGGTTTCATGGATGCCCGCGACAATCAGATCCGTGCGTTCACGGAAGCTGCGTTCTTCGTAGCCCCATAGCTCTCGCTCAACCTGATCAACGCGTTCAAGGAGCGCTTCAATATCACTCCACTCTCGTAACTCGCGTTCGGGCGGTGGTTCGATCTGGGCCCAGAAGCTTTGACCCAAAACCTCGCCGCTTGCGGTCATATTCATGGTGTCATCAATTTCGAGGTTGAGATCCACAGGTGTGCCTGACTCGGTGTCTTTGGGGATGCTCAGGTGAATGGTGCGAATAGGGAGCCTGTTTTGAAAGAGTCTCAGGATCACAGCGCCAGACTGATCGGCGGTGTAGAATCGAAACTTGCCATCCGCAGGCAAGCTTGTTCCTGTGGGAAGAAGGATTTGCCTTGCAGGTCGTCCATCACGCACAACTTCAAGGTAGATATCCTTGGCAAGCACGCTGGGGTTTGACAGCGCGCTCCCTGTCGCTCGCAGCTGCTCGCCGTAGCCAAGTCGAGACAGCCCCAGTTCAAAGGCGTAGATAGGATCGCCTTCTTCATCGCAGAGTTCGAGGGAGAAGAGATATTCACCAGGATCGGGTAGTGAGATGGATTCAATGGCGAAGTAGATTTCAGGTGTATCTCCTGAGATTTCGGGGCGAGTAATGGCTTCGACATCGCCCTGTGCATTGATGAGCACGGCAGATTCAATCTCATCGAGGATATCCTCATCAGCGTGTGTCGGGCTGAATTTTGCAGCGAGCCTAAGCGCGCCAGAATCGCTCGAAAGCGCAGTGAGCAATGTGATGTGTTCTTCGCCTTGTTCGTTGTACACTTCAAGGCCACCAAGGTTTGCTGCGTGAATTGCAGCGCCAAGTGCGACACATGTATCAGGTTCATTGATGAGGGGTTTTTCCGCGTTGCTTCTCTCTCTGCCACAGAATCGTTTGGCGACCTCTTGTTGGACGAGTGGAATGCGTGTGGAGCCACCTACGAGCAATACATAGTCAATATCTCGCAGTGTAACGTCGGCTGTTTCAGCGCTCTTGAGGAGGGCGCGTTCACAGCAGTAGAGTGTTTCTTGTACAAAGTCCTGAATGAGGTCTTCAAATTGTGTGCGTGAGAACTCCATCTCAATGGAGACTTTTTGCCCCTCTTGATCGGTGAAGATATCTCGTCGAGCGACGTACTGAATGTCGTTGTGAGAGAGGGCTTCCTTGACCTCCTGAGCAAGACGTTGAAGTAGCGTGAAGCGTGTGCGGTCGTCATCGTTATTCTGGATGTCGAGATCAAGCTTGTAGCCCTGTTCAATGAGATGTTTGCGGAAGTGTTCAGCGAGTCGTTTGTCGATGTCATCGCCGCCAAGGAAGTTATCGCCATCAATACCAAGGACTTGGTATTCTCCCATGATACAGCGAATGATGGAGACATCGAATGTGCCGCCGCCAAGATCGTAGACGAGGAAGTTGCCATCACCAATGGTGTGTTTCCAGGCATAGTACATGGCTGCGGCTGTGGGTTCCTGCAACAGACCAAGCACCTCAATGTTTGCCTGTTCGCCTGCCTGTCGTGTGGCTTCAATCTGTTGTGCGTCAAAGTAGGCGGGGATGGTGACGACTGCGCGATTGACCTTGTAGTGATGGGGGCGTTTGCCTGTGTCCTCATCGCGCTTGAGGTGTGCCTGCATTTCGGAGATCAGACGCTTGAGGATTTCAGCGGACACAGCCTCGGGAGTCAGCTCGTGTGGACCGATTGTGGAGGTCCTTGAGGTGCCCATCCTGCGTTTAATGGATGCGACAGGCGTGGGTGTGAGTGTTCTGCGGTTCCAGGCTTCCCAGGCGGTGAGGATCGTGTTTGTCTCGGGGTCCCAACCCACCATGGAGGGGAATGTCTTGCGTTTGAAGCGATCTTCAAGCAGGGAGATCTCCTGACCATCTGCCGAGAGCATGGCCACAGCCGAGTTTGTGGTTCCTAGATCAATACCAATGGCGCGCGAGAGGTTCATGAGTTTCCAGGTGTGTTGCAGCGGCGTGTGTCATGATTCGCAACGAATCACAGGAGGCCGAGACAGAGTGGTAAACACAGAGTGCAATGATACAGCACTATCGAGCGTGATGTATTCATGACGTGCACTCGGGGCGAATTCTTGACTTCTATCATAGGGCTATTTTTTGTCGTGGCAACCTGACGAATAAAGAGGGGGCTTGAAGAGTGCCTGATCTTCATTTGAGTTTGTTTTGAGCGGTTCAGGTGTCAGGATAAGATCGCGCAGTGTGACATGGAGTTCGGGGGGAGTGTAACGCGATAGAAAAGGAGGGATTTTGTCCTGGAGATCCTTGATTTGGTCGGACTCATGGCGTGTGCTTCGTGGGTGTGCGAGCAAGGCCCAGCGAATGCGATCGCTTTCTTTTAGCGTGAGTTGACGCCAGAGATTTTGGATTTCGCTGCGTTCTGCGGGCGATGCGCGTTCTGCACGTCGACGCAGAAGTTCGGTCAATTCTTGAGGTGTGTGTCTTGGGTCAAGTTGGAGTGTATCAAAGGGGTTGTCACTCATGAGGGGGTGTCCTCGTTGTTGGGGTGGACTCTGAGTCGCTCGGCAGCAGCCTTCAAGCGTTCTTCATAACTTTCTAACTTGGTATTGAACGGGTAAATTTCACGCGCAGTTTCAATGTGTTTGTGCGCCTCGTTCCAGAGCTTTTTGGTGCGTTCACCTGCGTTGAGGTGTTTGAGTGGCGCAGGTATGCGAGAGAGAGCCGCCATGGTTTGGTTGGCCAGATAGAGGTGCTCATAGGAGAGCATCAAGGATGCATTTCTGTGGCCTGGGCAGATTTGAAGTGCGCGCTCAAAGAGTTCTTTTCGGGTGTCATGTTCATCGGCGTGTTCGCCTTGAAAGACCATAAAATCTGAGCACTTGGAGTTTGGTCCAACGAGGCGGCCACTCTCAATGGCTTGTACGAGATGCTGTTGGAATGGTGCGCACACCATGAGCATACGGTCAAACTCATCGGAGTCGTCTTCGCGTCCAAGTTTTCTCATCTTCCAACCAAACTCAACGGCTTGAGTGACCACGAGCGTGGCGATCTCGTCATCAATACGCATGATGTTGCAGCATGATGCGATCCATTCAAAAGGAGCAAGCAGGATGTAGGCTTCATCGTCGCTGATGTTGACCTGTGAGGTCGCCTGTTCAAAGGCCTGAAGGAGCGTCTCGCGGATGGTATGTTTGATGGCGATGGTTTTATCGTAGAGCGCTTCCCAGAGTTCATGTGCGTTGGGGTAACAGGGGTGAGTAAAGCCCACGTCATGGAGGGTGAGGAAGCTCTCGAACGCTCTGATATGGAACTGCGCCAGTCGTTGATCGAACTTACTGGTGATGGTGTTTGTGGTGGGGTCAAGTGCGATGGCCTGATAGAGCCCTTGTTCGTGCGCGTCGAACATGGGTGTGAGCAAGGATGTCAGGATTTCGCCATGTGCATGTGAAGTGGTTTCGCGATCATCATTTGCAGCCCGTTGAGGTGTGATATCTTCAATGAGTTCAATGAGATAGTTTGAGTTTGCGAGTGACTTCCAACTCTTCAAGCATTGCGTCCATGTCCAGGATGCGTGATCAAACTCACGATCCTTGATCAGGCGCTCTGTGAGGTGTGTAAACAGTAGTGCGTGGTGATGGTGGGCAAGAGGTTCAAACCCCATTTGACTTGCAAGTTCCCATGTCTCTGGCCATGCGTCGCTGTGGTTTAAGGCAGGTTCAATGAGCTTCCATCCTGGCTGTCTTTGGAGGACACGAGGCCATGCGACAAGGCGTCTGAGATCATCCTCGTGAGCAGCGTAGCGCTCCAGTGACAGACGAGCATAGAGCGGGGGGATAAGCTGTTGCGCCTGGAGTGTTTCGAGGAGTTTTTGATGGGCATCAGACCAAAGTTTCATGGTGAGTCATTCAGCATGTTGAGAGATGTAAGATGCCCAGTTCCCATCCTGAACCTGGATGTGTTGTGAGCGTAAAACCTGAGTGTGTACAGGATTCCAGATGTAGATATGAGCGTCAACGGGATGCGGAGAGTTTAGCACAGATACTTTGGTAAGCTGTCGCAAGTAGAGAGACTTCTCTGGATCGCATGGGTCAAACTCTTCAAGGTGATCGCAGCGTCTGAGGATATCGGTTGTAAGCGACTCTTCAAAGGAAAAGAGCGTGCCGTGGATGATATCCTCGAGCTGACCCTGGATGATGGCAGGATAGTTGTGTGGAGCTTGAAGGTGCCACAGCTGCCATCCAGCACATGTGGCGCGCTGGTGTGAGGACGCAAAGGGGGTCAGCAGGTGTGCGTTGCGTTGGCCAGGTTGGAGAGTGCCATAGGTGAACAGGTGGAGCATGATGTGGTGCTCCTGTTACACAGCGATCTGGATGATCAGTTGTTCGACATGCACACGGTCATCAAGCTTGCTTGATTTGAGCGCCAGATCGACATCCACGAGTTGTTCGAGGATAGCGTCTACGTTTTGTGGGCTGAAGTGTGATGCCTGGCGTTGGTAGTCCTTCAGGAAGTAGGGGGACACACCTGCGGCCTGGGCTTTTTCATTGCGGCCAGCGTTGCGAATTGAGGGGTCTTGCAAGCGGGCGATGATGCGAAAATGGCGAGCGATCATCTGGTTGATCATAATGGGTGCAGCGCCTGCTGTGAGCATGCGATCAAAGATGTGCATGGCCTCTTCAAGGTTCTTTGCGCCGAGTGCATCAGTGAGTTCAAAGATGGTGTGCTCGCGTGTCTCGGCGATGATGTCCTTGACATGATCCTCATGGACACGACGCACTGATTTGGACGCGCCCATGTAGAGATCGATCTTGGTCAGTGCGAGGTCAAGTTCAGCGAGACCTGTGCCCACGGCCTGTGTGAGGTGAGCGACAGCGCCTTCGGAGAGCTGCATGCCACGGTCATGTGCCTGTTTTTCGACAAAGCGTTCTGCGTCCTGGAGTTTGAAGAGTTTGAATTCTCCGACGGTCGCAGCTTTCTTGAGTTTTTTGACCGTGGAGTTTCTACCGTCCACGCTTTTTTGAGCGGTCATGGCATGGAAGATCAGGCAGGTTGTGGGCGCGGGGTTGGTGAAATAGTCTTCCATATCCTTGAGTTGGCGCAGATCCATTTCTTGCAGATCGCGCACGAGTACGATGCGTCTTGAGGACATGAAGGGGAGTGTTTCCACAGTGGAACGAAGTTGTTCGCCCTGTAGGTCCTTGCCATGAAAGGAATCAAAGTTGAAGTCATTGACGCCTTCTGGAGCAGCGAGTTTGACGAGTCCTTCCACAGCCTTGTCGAGGAGGTAGGATTCTTCACCATGAACATAGTAGATCGGGTCAGGTGTCTTGGCTTTTGCGATGTCTTTGAAGAACTGTCGTGCCACAGTGCTAGGATTAGAGGCCAAGGTAAAGCTCCGTATTAGTAGGGGAATTCAGGGCAAGGGAGGTTGTCGATTGCGATCAACAGGGCATCAGTGTCGGCGATTTGTTGAGCCGAGACAAGGGTCATTGCAGAGGAGTTTTGGTTTTGCACCAGGCGCTCACCTTGTGTGCTGATGCGCTGCTGATGTGATGTGTTTTGTAGTGTACATGTGAGGTTGACATTGGCGATAACATGGTCGCCAAGCCCCTGTGAGTGAGGTGTGGTTGCATCGCATTGTAGAGTGTGCGTTTGATCGGAGCTCATGGGGACAAAGCCGCAGTGCTCCATGGCTTGCGCGAGGTGTTTTTGTGCAAGGCGAGTGTCGATATGTCGTGATGCGTCGACCTGAATAGCAAGGATGTGTAGAGGGGTGGAGTGCGTGTGTTCGGGGGCGCGATCACGAAAGCCGTAGTGGGAGCATGCCTGAAGTAGGAGTGATAACAGAATGATGGGTGTGTGATTAGATGTCGGTTTCATAGTCGTGATTCATGGTGAAACTCTCAATGGATTTGAGTAGTTGCGAGCCTCTTGTGAGGAGTTTTGTATAGTTTTGATTATTGGGTTGTGTAGAGATTGGAGTGCTGGTGTCTTCAACACGCAATATGTGTGAGTTGATGTTGTGGAGGTTATTGGTTGTCCAGTGTTGATAGATCGAGGATGGGATATTTTCAATGACGATGAAGCAGTCATTGATGTCGTCGGAGATCATGAGCCATACATCGTCTCCAGCGGTGAGTTTATACCATCTTGGTGTGCGTGATATAACAGGGCGTTCAAAGAGTTTTGCATTGTATGACATGTGGAGTTGACTGAGGGGAACGATGAGGGGGAGCGTGATGGTGAAGAAGCGTTCATCGTGGTGGATATCAAAGTAGTTTCGTAGGGCGTAGAGGATATGATCAAACTGGGTTTCATCGTAGGATTCCCAGGTATTTGTGCCAGAGAGTCGCAATGCGCCGAGAGATTCCATGAGTTTTTTAAGCTTGGATGTGCGAGGGGCTGTAATGGAGAGGATATACACAGGGTATTCGGAGGATTTTTTGCAGGAGACCTTGAGTTCCAGCTCTGAGGGGGCATCGAGCGTGTAGAGGGATGGTTCTACAGTGACAGGACAGGAGTTGGGGAGTGATACAAGGCGGAAGCGATAGTTTCCACGTTCACCAGGGAGCACCTTGCGACGCTCAATGGCAAGGCAGAGAGGTGTTGGTTCGTTGGGTTTGAGCAGAGAGTTATAAAAGATCCCGCCAGTTTTGAGGTTGATGGGAAACTCGATGGAGCTGCAAAGCTGTTTGAGTTTTGCAGCAGTCATCCAGTCGCTTTGAGGGGAGCATGTGTCAAACCAGGTCCAGCGTAATGTTTTCATCTGTGTCATCTTGGAGATTGTGAGGTTAATAAGGAAGGTTATGGTAATGTTTTTGAGGAGCGCTTCAAGGGTTTGTTTTCATGCATGTAAAGTAGAAGTCTGCTTGACTTGTGTGATGAGCTTTGCTAGGTAACGCAATCCTTGGTCCACGTGGCGCTCCGACAGGAGTGTTGGATTGAAGTCTGTGGGCCAACACAAGCGGTTGAATTTGGGTGATTTTCAGGTTTTCTGAGAGCACTTTTTGTATCGAGAACAGATCCCTCTATTGTGAGAGGGTGAGAAGTTTACTGGTTAAATTTTAGAGGAGCACTTCCATGGCTAACCACAAGTCCGCGCTCAAGCGAATCAAGCAAAATGCAAAGCGCGCTTCCCGCAACAAGTCCGTTCGTTCACGTCTGCGCACACGCATCAACCAGTTTGAGAGCGTTCTTGCTTCTGGCGATCTTGAGGCTGCTGAAGCAGCGTTCCGCGTTGCTGAAGGCGAGCTTCACCGCGCAGCTTCCAAAGGTGTGATTCCTGGTTCACGCGCAGCTCGTAAGACAAGCCGTCTTGCAACAGCTCTGCACAAGGCACGCACAGGCGCTGCTGCTGAGTAATTGACTCGGTGTCAGCAGGGGTGCACATCAGTCACTTAAAGTAATAACTTTTTATGTGACGTGCTTGCCTCAAAGCGAAGATAGAAAAAGAGAGGAGCAAAACCCTGATTTTACACAAGGTTTTGCTCCTCTCTTTTATTTTATGTAGTTTATTCTGGAAGTTGGGGTATGGCATCTTGAGGCATCACGTTTCTGATCCTTGCCTTGAGCTTGATTGATACTAGTATTAGGCGAGGAATATGTTTGGAGAACATATTCTTCTGGTTGTGGTTGTGTCTTTACAGAGGTCGTGTCCACACCCACCTCCCTTATAAATTTCCAAAGCGTAGAGCTATCATGTCTGAGAATAAGAATAAGAAGCCTCCTTTGAGACCCTCAAATGGTGCAGGCAATTCCGAGCCATCCTCCCCGTTCAGGGGCAGGTTTGTCTGGGTGATCATGATCCTTCTGGTCGGTGCCTTTGTGGTGCTCAATGTGTTCCAGAATCCTCCTGGCACAAAGGTTGTGCCTTACAGTGAGTTGAAGACACATATTCAGAACGATGAAGTGCAAAGTGTCGTGATCCACCAGGATGCGTACATTGATGCCAAGCCGACCGAAGATGCCCTCAAGAAGATTCGTGGGGACGAGGAGAACCGAGCAAACTTTGCGCAGTGGCGCTCCACACGACTTCCGATGGAAGATGAAGGGCTTGTCCCGCTTCTTGATGAGAAGAAGGTGCGCTACGAGTTTCAACAAGGTTGTGATGAGGGGGGCATGTTGTGGATGTGGCTCTTCCCTATGCTGCTTTTGTTTGTGTTCTGGAACTTCATGATGCGTCGCATTGCTGGTGGCGGTGGAATGCCAGGTGGCGGCGGCTCTCCTGTGATGGATTTTGCCAAGTCTCGCGCCAAACTGTACGCCGAGGAAGGCACAGGGGTGACCTTTGGTGATGTCGCAGGTTGTGATGAGGCCAAGGAAGAGTTGATGGAGGTCGTGGACTTCCTCAAGACGCCCGAGCGCATCAGTCGACTCGGTGGCAAGATTCCAAAAGGTGTGTTGCTTGTAGGCCCTCCTGGTACGGGTAAGACCTTGCTCGCGCGTGCTGTTGCAGGTGAAGCTGGTGTGCCGTTCTTTAACTTGAGCGGCTCCGATTTTGTGGAGATGTTTGTGGGTGTGGGCGCCGCGCGTGTTCGCGACCTCTTCAAGCAAGCTCAGGAACATGCGCCATGTATTGTGTTTGTGGATGAGCTTGATGCGATTGGTAAGTCAAGAAGCGCAGGTCAGATCCAGAGCAACGATGAGCGTGAGCAGACCTTGAACGCGCTCCTCGTGGAGATGGATGGTTTTGACTCTCGTAGCGGCGTCATCCTTATTGCTGCAACAAACCGTCCTGAGATCCTTGATAAGGCGCTCTTGCGACCTGGTCGTTTTGATCGTCAGGTCCTGGTGGACAAGCCCGATGTGCGTGGCCGTCACGCAATTTTGAAGGTGCATGCACGTAAGATCATCATGAATGATGAGGTTGATCTTCAGCTTGTCGCTGCTCAAACTCCTGGCTTTGCTGGTGCTGATCTTGCCAATGTCGTGAACGAGGCAGCATTGCTCGCTGCACGTCAAGGTAAGGACTCCGTGGAGATGGCAGATTTCCAGGAGGCGATTGAGCGCGTCATGGCTGGTCTTGAGAAGAAGAGCAGGCGCATCAGCGAGAAAGAGAAGAACATCGTCGCGTATCACGAGTCAGGCCACGCTATTGTGGCGGCAGCCGTGGATAGCTCCGATCCTGTGCACAAGGTGAGCATTGTCTCGCGTGGTCTGGCTGCGCTTGGCTACACGCTTCAGGTGCCTCTTGAGGATCGTTACCTGATGACACGTCAGGAGCTTATCGACCGTATTTGCGTCTTGCTTGGTGGTCGCGCTGCCGAACAGATCATCTTCGGCGATATCTCCACAGGTGCCTCCAACGATCTGGAGCGCGTCGCTGCGATCGCTCGTGGCATGGTTGTGGAATACGGTATGAGTCCTCGTATCGGTCAGGTGAACCATCGCGAACGCAATAACTCCTTCCTCGGTGAGAACTTCGGTCAGAAGAGCTACTCGGAAGAAACCGCAGTGGTGATCGACCAGGAAGTGAGGAAGATCGTGGATGAGTGTTACGACAGGGCTCTAAACGCGTTGAAGTCCAATATTGATTTGCTTCATGAGATGTCTGAATTCCTCAAAGAAAACGAGGTTTTGGATGGTGAGCAGCTCAAGGTTATGTTGGCCAAAACGTTGTCCGCTGACACCAGTACTCTTGCTCCTGTGCATGATGGCACATTGAGCTAAGTCCACCCCAAAAAAGAGAGCCCC
>CATLTV010000107.1 GCA_950059285.1 uncultured Pseudomonadota bacterium
GCGGTGACCATGCCACACTGAGCGCCAGCGCGTCCGCAGAAGGCATTGTCCGTCTCGGGTGTGCAGGTGCATGTGTTATCGATGCATTCAAACTCGCCGCTTGTGGTGTCACAACCGCCGCAGTCCACCTGAACTTGTGTGCCGCAGCCATTATCAAGCGAGACGAGGCCGCAGGCCTCGGGAGCGTTGGCGCACAGGTCAGCAGAATTCATGGGGACACATTCGCATGTGTTATTGCTTGTGCAGACTGAGTTTCCATCACAGCGTCCACAGTTGACTTGGCGGTCGTTACCGCAGTTATCGACTGTCACTAGTACACCACATGTGGCGTCCACGCGCTCGCAAAGGACCTGTGCTGTTTCGCCACTGCACTCGGGGATGCAATCGTTGTCCTGACAGTTTTCAGCGGGTCCACACATGCCACAGTCCACGGAGACGTGGATGGTGTTGCACTGATCGGTGACATTTTGAAGAGGGCCACAGAGCGCACCTTCCTGTTCGCACAGCTCCACATCAGAGGGAGTCACGCAGGCTCCTTGCATGTCAGGGGATGTGGTGAGGTCAGGCATGCTTCCCAGATCGTTGGTGGAGGGGAGCGTGCTCATATCCATGATGTCAGTATCAGGTGTGCTGTCCTGGTCCTGGAGCGGATCCTCGAAGTTGCACGCCATGGGGAGTAGTGCAAGTGTGACGATGAGCGCAGACTTTGCCCAGTACGGTGAGATACAACGTGATATTTGCATGGTCTTTCAAGGGAGCAATGGTAGGAAGATGGAACGATAACGACAGGGTGAAGTGTAACACAGTATAGAACGCGGCACCAATGGGTTAGTCTTCATGCGAGGTACTTTTGGCAGACCATTTATTCTTGATGTGTTACAGGTTATGATGGGTATAGTCAGGATGAAAGTTCTTTTAAACATAGAGAGAAGTTGTGAGTAAATACGCGCATTTGGTTGTTTTGAGTTGTTTGTTTTCGGGGTGTTTGCAGCAAACTGCAAGTGATCAGGATTTGACCTGTGAGGCTGGCGCTACATCCGCAGGTCGGGTGTGTGGCGAAGGTGGCGTGTGGGTTGAGGCGATTGATATGGGCGAGATCGTGTTGCCAGGAGATATGGCGGACATGGACGTCGATATGCCTGAGCCTGAGTGCACTGCGAGCTGTCCTGATGCGCAATGTGGCGGCGAGGTATCTGTGGTGGATAGCTGCGGTCAGATGGTGTCGCTTGAGTGTTCGTGTGGTGATGGGCTGGTGTGTGACAGTGGTCTGTGCCGTGAAGAAGGCGAGTGTGTCTTGACGACAGAACAAGTCAATGCAGTGTGTGCGATGACGGAGGGGCAGTGTGCCGCGAGCGTCTCTGCGGAGGATAATTGTGGTCAACCGACACAAGTGAATTGCTCTGCTTCATGTGGTGACTCGGAGGTCTGTGTAGATGAGCTGTGTTGTTTGCCTCAAGACCCCACGGATGCCACCTTCGTGATGGAGCAGTGTCAGAAGGGCAGTGATGCTCCTCTGTGCGAGGCGTTGATGGACGTCGATCTTGGCTGCGGTGTGCGTGGGGTTGTGGACTGTGGCTCATGTGGTGATCCTGCCTACCGTTGTGAATCCAATGTATGTGAGCTGGAGCAGTGTCCTGTAGGCGCGCAGTGTGGTGCGGTGTTGCGACCTGGCGGCGAGACGGAGCTGTGTGGAAGTGCAGGTGTCAGTGGATGTGAAGGTGTGAATGTATGTACAGATTTTCTGTGCTCGCCACAGGTTTCTGTTGACCCGCCGACCTTGAGCACACGTGGCGCCGAGCAGAGCTTCTTTGGCATGGCTGTGAAGCTTGATGACAGGACGCTTGTTGTGGGTGAGCCTGTGACCACAAATGGTGGTGCAGTGCACATTTATGAGCGTGCTCTTGGTGGTGCATTTGAGTATGTGAAGACACTTGAGAATCCTGCGTTGACTGAGGGTGATGCATTTGGTGTGTCTGTGGCGATTGATGGTGATCTTCTTGCTGTAGGTGCTCCTGGTATTCTCTCGTTCTCCGTGGCTGAGGCCGACTCACCGACATCCTCACCAAAGGAGGGAGAGGTTTATCTCTACAGGAGAGTGAATGGTGAGTGGTCAGAGGTTGCAGATGTTGTGAGTAAGGATGGGCTTGTGACATCGACTATGGATGAGCCTGATGCGCTTGGGGCGTTTGGTTACGATGTGGATCTTGAGGGGGGAGTTCTTGCTGTGGGGGCGCCACTTCGTCAGGCCAACGCGGAAAGTGGTGATCTTGAGGATGTGGGTGGTGTCTTTTACTTTGAGCTTGATGACGCGGGCGCTGTGACGAGTTCAGGTGAGCTTGTGTACAGTGACAAGGTGGATTACCGCCTTGGTTTTTCTGTGGATGTGGCTGGGGGTAAGGTCGCTGCTGGAGCGCCCGAGATGTTGGATCGCACGGGGCAGTTTTACGTCTGGCAGCAGGATGGTCCTGGCCAGTGGTCTCAGGCGTTGAGGTCCAGTAACTCAACAGGATCAAGTTATTATGGCCATGATGTGGCATTGCTTGGGGACCACGTGTATGTGGGTGAACCTGGTGAAAACGCAGCGCGCATTTACAAGATAGCAACGGGGAATTTGCAGGGATCGTTTGTGGTAGGAAACCTGAACTCCGATGCTTATTTGGGCGCTCGCGTGGCTGCCGACAGTACGTTTGTCGCCGTGAGTTCACCGTTCTTTATGGCCTACTCAGGTGAGAGCGCCATGTTTGGTGGTCGTGTCTTTGTAAGGTCAGCGAACTCATCAAATGGAAAGCTGTCTGGAGCTCCCGCAACCTTTGTGGTGCAGGACAATTATTACTCTGGAATGGGTTTGAGTGTGGATAATCGCCTGGTCGCGATTGGAGCGCCACACCACAGTGATAATGAAAGCTCAAGGGTTTTTGTGATTGGTGCGAGCGAATAAATGTGAGGTGATATTTCTTTAGAACTTGTTTTAAAACCCTCCCATCGGATGATTGTAAGAGGAGCCCAATCTCAGCGTTTTTTGTAATCAGAGCCGCTCGCGGTGACTTACGTCACAGCTTCGGGCTCATCTCCTTGAGCTTGAACTCCTCTCACTTCTCCTCCTCGGTCCTGCTTTTGAAACAAGTTCTAAGAGGGTGTTGACAGTTATTCTTGTTCATTTCAAAAGAATGGGACGTTTCAGATCCATAAAAAGAGCGTAGAGTAAGGTTTAAGGAGTGCAAGGGGCTCTTTTATGCGTTGTTTTGCGATCCAAAAACCTCTGGAGTTTCACTACGCTTCGCTGCGTTCATCTCTGTAGGTTTTTGTTGCAAAACGCTCCGTCAAATTCCTCGTTTCGCCTCTTATGCATAAGCTATGGCTTGACTTAAGTCATGAATAAGCCAAGCAATTCCATCGTATTGAAAAGCTACACAAAAAATTTGTCGTCGCTCGCTATGTTGGAACGTGATGACTTGCGTGGCTGGACTTTTGAAAACTGTCAACACCCTCTAAGTTCAATCCTGGTGTGGTGTGCGATAGGTATTTGGTGTGTGCTTGCCATGAGAGGAGTCCATCATTTTGTGTGATTGAGTCTTTTCGTATAGAGTGCTAGTCTGAGCCCGTGTAATTATCAAATTATCAACGCATTGAGGTAGGATTGTGAGCATGTTTAGGCATCCAGTAAAGATGCATGGTTTCTCGGTTTTTACTGGTTTAATGATCGCGTTATCGCTTGGTCAGGGTTGCCTGGTCGATACGGTGAATGTGGATCAAGATGTGACGTGTTCATCGGGCGATGTCAGCGCTGATGGTGTACGAGTTTGTGAAGGTGGTGTCTGGGTGTTCAAGGCAGATGGTCTTGATATGGACGTGCCTGACTCGGGTTCGGATATGTGTACACCGGAGTCTGATGTTGAACTTTGTACTGGAGAGGGGCTTGCCTGTGGTCAGGCTACGATCGCGGATCGTTGTGGCGTGATGCGTACAGTTGATTGCGGTGCATGTGGCACAGGTGAGAGCTGTGAGTCCAATGTCTGCGAGCCGTTGTGTGAAGGTGAGAATGCAGGCGTGTTGTGTACACGTCTGGGTGCGCAGTGTGGTGATATCGCTACGACAGACACCTGTGGAAACAGTCGTCAGGTCAGCTGTGGTGAGTGTCAGGGTGCGCAGGAGGTCTGTACTGATGACTTCCTGTGTGAATGTATTCCAAAGACCGAAGTTGAGATCTGTGGTGATGTTACCGTATGTGGTCTTGTGACCACGGATAACGGTTGCGGCACCGAGGTTCAAGTGGACTGCGGTGGTTGTGACACCACAAGCGGCGAGTTTGAATGCATCGACAACACATGCACCTGCACACCCGAGACGGACAATGCCTTCTGCGGACGCGCTGGCGCTCAGTGTGGCATGGTCACCGCAGAGAACAACTGCGGCGAGATGATCACCGTCGACTGTGGTGGCTGTTCTGATGGCACATGCCAGGATGACTTCACCTGCCCCACATGCCAACCTTTTGATGATGAAGCGCTTTGCTCCAATGCTGGACTTGGTTGCGGTGAGCAGAACATCCCCAACAACTGTGGTGACATGGTCACTGTGAACTGTGGAGGCTGCTCCAACGACAGGGTCTGTGACGTGTCCGCTGGCGTGTGTGAGTGCCCTGAGCCAACGTGTTCAGGTGTGGAGTGTGGGTCTGTAGGGAATGCCTGTGGCAACTCCACCATGTGTCCTGACACCTGCAATGCAACGACTGAGCAGTGTTCAGGTAATGCCTGTATTTGTAAGCCCGAAACCAATCAGGAGCTTTGCTCTGTCAATGGTGCTGTGTGTGGCTCCATTACAGTGGATGACCGCTGTGGCACACGACGTACTGTGAGCTGTGGCGCATGTGGTGGCGGAGAAGTTTGCACAGGCGCCAACGTCTGTTGTTCTCCTGTTTCCGATGCAGCTCTGTGTTCTGCCAATGGTGCTGTATGTGGTTCGATTACAGTGCAGGATAACTGTGGTAGTTCTCGCACCGTGAGTTGTGGTGGATGTGGCGCTGATGAGGTGTGCTCCAGTAACGCATGTGTCTGTCCCACTCCTTCCTGTTCAGGTGTGGCCTGCGGTACTGTGACCAACGCTTGTGGCAATTCAGCAACGTGTAGCAACACATGTAATGCGGCAACTGAGCAATGTTCAGGGAACTCCTGTGTGTGCAAGCCTGAAACCGATCAGGAGCTCTGCACTGACAACGCGGCGGTATGTGGTTCCATTACGGTGAGTGATCGCTGTGGTGTGAGTCGCTCTGTGAACTGTGGAACATGTAGCGGTGTTGACGAGGTGTGTTCAGGGAATGCGTGTGTGTGTCCTGCTCCATCGTGTTCGGGTGTGGCGTGTGGTTCAGTGAGTAATGCTTGTGGTAATTCCACCATATGTCCTGATACGTGCGATGCAATGACAGAGCAGTGTTCGGGTAACACCTGTGAGTGCAAGCCCGAAACGGATCAGGAGCTTTGTGTCGCTGAAGGCGCGCAGTGTGGTTCCATCACAGTAACTGATCGTTGTGGTTCATCAAGAACTGTAGACTGTACGACGGCTCAGGGCATGTGTGATGCCAGTGAGTGTGCAATCAAGTCGTCAGGCAACGATCACCAGTGTTGCGCAAGCACAGATATCAGCGCGGCATGTGAATCGGGCGACTTCTGCGGTGAGGCCGAGGTGAGTGCCTGTGGCGGAACGATCGCGGCGGCGGATTGTAGCGCAAACATGTGTGACCAGTCTGTGGACCCCGCAGAGGTGTGCGACAGCTCCGTGTCACCGAGCATGTGTTGTACTCCTTCCGAGCCTGATTTGAGCATGGAGTGTAGTAACAGCTGTGTGAGCGTTCAGTTTGATCCTGGTTGTGGATTGCCCATGGAGTCACTTGATTGTGAGCAGCACTGTATTGATGGCGGTGGTACGTGCAACACATCGATGGGTGCAAACGCAGACAAGTGTGAGTAAAAATCAAGAAGGAGCGAGCAGGACATCCTCGTGTCACACGAGGATGTCCTGCTCGCTCCTTTGAGAATCCAGACACCAAAAGAGGGCGCGGCCGATGAAATCGGCCGCGCCCTCTTTTGGTGTCTGGATTCTCGAGTTAGATCTCAATGCTTTGAATGGAGAACTCGGAGTCATGGAGCATGGAGAAGTCGAGTCGAGAGAACGCGGATGGATCTTCAGTGACTGTGGGGAGGACGGAT
The DNA here is from genome assembly GCA_950059285.1 of uncultured Pseudomonadota bacterium. Taxonomy (GTDB): domain Bacteria; phylum Myxococcota_A; class Bradymonadia; order Bradymonadales; family Bradymonadaceae; genus CATLTV01. Next base: position 6,204 of record CATLTV010000107.1, read on the forward strand.
TCATGCAGAATGCGTCGCCAGGTTTGTTCTGGGATTTGTGTGGTGAAGGGGAGGACACCAAACCAGTAGGAGCGTTGTTCTGGCCATGGGTCCACGGAGAGGAGCGCCAGGGGAGTGTCGCCAAGCGAGAGGAGTTGTGGGCTCATGGGGTGGTCAAAGAGTGGCGTTGCCTTGGCTTGAATGGGGAGGATACGCAAGGTCTTTAACTGATCTTCAGAGAGCTCGGTGTGTGGCATGTCGAGGTGACGCATCATGGAGCGATCGCCTTTCTTGGTTTCGATGTGCCAGTGTGCGTGATCGGTTGTGGTGACACGATAGGTGTCTGTGTTGCGCGCACGTGTAATGAGGAAGTCACCGTCGAAGGTGTAGGTTCCCTGGGAGGCTTGCTTGAGTTTCCCTGCCTTGATCTGGAGTTGGTAGTAGTCGTTGTTCATGCAAAAGACGACCAGATCGTAGGTTTTGCACTCGGCCGGAACTTGCGTGTCCACGGGTAGGAGGTGCCATGCGCCGCGAATTGTCTCTGGATAGGGTCGATGTGAGGTCATGAGATGGTCCTTGTGCTAAGTCAGTCCGATCTCCGAGCGTATCGTGTTTTGCATGTGATGTGTAGGGTGAGTTTCTTGCTGCTCACGTTCTACTTATCAAAGGGGACGATCTTGAGTGGGATGGGTGCGCTTGCTCTGGCCATCACGAGGGTGATGCATTCTTCCTGATTATGTTGTCCAGTCCAAATGGCATCGCAACCAAAGGTGAGTTGAGATGAAGTGGGTGTATGCAGGCCACTTGCAATGCCTGCGAGTTCGGGGCGATGAATTGTGGTGATGGGCTCATGATCAATGGCGAGCACCAGAGGATGCGTGGCTTCTTCTTTGAGCTGTTGCCAGCGCTGCAATCCATCCTCACTCCACTGTATTTGCCCAAACGATGCGCCTGTTTGAGGGCTTGAATCAAGTGATGTGCGTGTGATCATCTTGTCTGCGAGGAGTGGTTTTCCAAGCCAGATGGTGCGCCAACTTCCTGGCGCGGTGTCACGCACGAGCCGAAGTTGGCTATCATCGGGGGTGATAAGTTTGTCGATGAATTTTTTAAGCGCCGCAGGATCATTGCTTTGAAGGTAGAGTCCATGGACATCGCTGTCTCGGACCTGGATTGTTTTTGGGAGCATTGACTGAGCGCCTGATGTGGGATCAAGCAAGCTCTCCCAGAGTGAGGATTGGTCAAGTTCCTGATGGATATTGAGGTTGCCTTTTCCGAGCGTGACGGCCTGAAGAAACTGTGGGGAGTGCGTGGATAAAAGCGTGACGGTCATTCTGCCAGAAGGTTTGATGGTCGCTTTGGCGTTGTGCGTGTGCGCGGTCTTGTAGCGGTAAAGCACACGTGTGCGCAGCTCATCGTGTGTTTTCTTACGGCGTGTGGCGTAGAGCGTGTCGCTTTCCTTGGGGCCTTGCTTGGGGACATGAACCAGAAAATGAAGTGTGATGTCCTGAGCTTTCTGGGGAGGTTCTGCCACGGTGGGGGAGGAGGTGAGCAGACCAGCAAGCAAGATGAATGTACAGGAGCTTTGAAGTGAACGGTTCATGGTGATGGTATGGGATGAGGTGGGGTGATGGAGGTGACAGCAGCAATGCTGCGGTATGTTACGATGGTATAAAGCGTTGTAGTGTGTGGAAACATTCCTGTCATGAACAAAGAGCCTGGAAACGTACGTTTCCAGGCTCTTTGTTCATGACAGCAGATGTTTAGATGGACTTACTGACAAAGTCGATGAAGTCGATCTTGGTGATGATGCCAGAGATCTTGCCCTTGTCTTCGACGAGGACAACTTTGTTTTGCTTGAAGAACTGTCCCACGATGCTGAGTCGGTTGGATGGTTCGACGATGGCAAAGTTGGTCTCTACGATGGTGTCGATGGGATCGTCGTGGTTGCCTTTCTTGAGGAGGTGTTCAAGCACAGTGGACTCGCTGACGATGCCTGCGATGCGGTTGCCGTCCACCACAGGAAGCTGGCTGATGCCCTGTTCCTTCATGGTCTTGATGACTTCCTGAAGGGTCATGCCAAGTGATGCGGTGTAGACCGCGTGTGTGTTCTTGTCGCTGAGAAGGTCGCTGACTTTAGCGGTGTTGTTTTGCTCGCTGAGGAAGCCGTTCTCGCGCATCCACTCATCATTGAAGATTTTGCTGAGGTAACGCACAAAGGAGTCACACATGATGACCACAATGTTGAGCTCCTTGTCGGGGAAGCGCTCTGCGTACTTGATGGCACCTGCGAGCGCGCCACCCGAGGAGCCACCTGTGAAGATGCCTTCTTCGCGAACAAGACGACGTGTGGTCATGAAGCACTCTTCATCGGTGACACGTACGACTTCATCCACGTAGTCAAACTGCATGGTGGTTGGGAGGAAGTCTTCACCAAAGCCTTCCACGAGGTAGGTGGAGGCGGCGGTCATTTTGCCTGTGCGGAAGTAATCGTAGTAAATGGAGCCGATGGGATCGACAGCAAGCATGACGATGTCAGGGTTTTGTTCCTTGAGGTACTTGCCTGTGCCGGAGATTGTGCCACCTGTGCCAGCAGCGGAGACGAAGACATCGATCTTGCCATCGGTCTGTTCCCAGATCTCGGGACCTGTGGAGTGGTAGTGACCCTTGGGGTTTGCAGGGTTGTGGTACTGGTTTGCGAGGAACGCGTCAGGGATCTCATTGGCGAGTCGCTCGGAGACGCGGTAGTAGCTGCGCTCATCTTCAGGCTCGACGGCGGTGGGGCAGACGACAACTTTGGCGCCGACAGCACGGAGGGAGCGGATTTTTTCTTCGCTCATTTTGTCGGGCATCACAAAGATGCACTTGTATCCCTTGACGGCAGCAGCCATGGCGAGGCCCATGCCTGTGTTACCGCTGGTGGCTTCGATGATGGTGCCACCTGGACGAAGTTCGCCAGACTCTTCAGCATCCTTGATCATCTGCATGGCGGGGCGATCTTTCACGGAGCCGCCTGGGTTCATGTACTCAAGTTTGAGGTAAATGTTGGCTTTGACGTGAGGAGCCAGCTTGTGACACTTGACCAGAGGGGTGTTACCGACAAGTTCGAGAATATTATTCGCGGCTTTAATCATGGAGATGTCCTTGATGTTTTTGGGGTGAAGAGCAGCAAGCTCGCAGTGAATGTTGAGTCTGACAAAAAAGGCTTGTAGACCACGCTTTGCATAGCAGACTCCTAACACTGGATGACGTGATGCTCAAGCCTCCAATGTGACGCGCTGCGTCAAGAGTGAGTGCAATGTGCGGGAGTGTTTTGATTGCCATATAGGTTACAACTTGGCATCATTGTGCGACGGATTTGTACGATACCAAGGGAAGTGTAAGAAGAACATATGGTGACTGAACAACAATCAGAGACATTGCTGGCTTATGTAAAACACCTGGTCGCGTGTGATACGCGAGTGGGGAGCGGTATGCTTTCAAAAGAGGAAGGCATTTTTGCGTTTTTGGAAGACCAGTTAAGTGGCTTTGAGCTTGATTTTGTCGCAGAGAGCGACACAACCCTGGGTCTGCTTGCCATGCGTGGCAGCCGTCCAAAACATTTGCTCTGTGTACACCTTGAAACGGGGCAGGAGATCCGTGGCTGGAGTCATGATCCCTTCACACTCCGCGTTCAAAATGGTGAAGTTCTTGGTCTTGGTGTGGCCAACTGTAAGGGTGGAGCAGGGGCGTTGCTGACCGCTCTACAAGATACGTCTGAGGATGTCGCGGTCTTGTTCACGCTTGATCTCAAGCAATACAATAATATGTGTGCAAGCCAATTCCTCGCATCAAGTCTGAGATCCAAGCTCAGTACCATTGAGTTTGTGTTTTGCATTGAACCTACATGTGGTGCGGTCGTCACTGAGCATCGCGGACTTGTGCAATGCACAGGGTACTTCAACGGTGTCTCGGGGCATGGTGCACAGGCAAGGGTGCTGGTTGACTCGGCGATACACGAGGCGATGCGTTGGGGCATGCGCGCGCTGGACTTTGCAGGAGAGCATCAGCGCCACACCTATTATGACTCGCTCAAGGGGATTTATTTTAACATTGGCCTGATGGAAGGAGGGAACAACTCCAACATGATCGCGGATCATGCTGTGGTAAAGTGGACAGTGCGTCCATTGCCCGAACAGGAGCCAATGTATGTAGCAAAGCAAATTTGCGAGCTTGCCAGCAGACCCTGGCGAGTACGTTGGGAATATCAGTTTAACGGCCCGACCTTGCCCGCGCGAGGCTCAGCGGAGAAGACCGCCGAGATCATTGACAGGACCCGCGAGTACTTGAGCTCATATGCCTTGCTGCTTGGCAGCGCCGTCGACTTTTGGACACCCGCTTCGATTTTCTCACAGGCAGGCTTTCTCGCAGCAGCGCTTGGCCCTGGTCATATCGCACAGTCAGACGCTCCCGATGAGCGCGTCAAGTTAAGCGAACTTGAGCAAAGTGTGTGCACGTTTATGCGTCTGATTGATGGTGTCAAGTGAACTGGACTGTGAAGCATGTGACCGTGCACACAGATGATACATCGGTCAACTGGTGCACCTACCGCGCAAGAACACATGACAATGCGATAAAAAGAGCAGTCGTGTGTGTACACGGGTTCACTGGAGATGGGCGCGACTTTGATGTGTTAAAAGATGTGGGGATTGAGGACATCGATGAGTGGTGGGCTGTCGATGTGCCAGGTCATGGTCAGAGCGAACGGCCTGATCAGGTGATGCTTTATCAGTCAGAGAGCGTGCGTCATCAATTCGATCAGGTGCTGCGTTACATCCGTGAGCAGACCGAGGCCACAGAGTTGGTTGTGCTTGGGTACTCCATGGGTGGACGTCTGGTGTTGCAATGGCTGGTATGGGCAAATCGTTTGGTCAATGTAAATCGCGTCGTCGTTGTCGGCGCGTCCCCAGGCATTGAGGACGAACACGCTCGCCAGGAGAGGCAAGCATGGGATCATAATCTTGCAAACAGGATCGCCTCCGAGGGTGTGGAGCGTTTTCTTGCGTACTGGCAAGACATTCCTCTTTTGCGTTCACAGTCAAACATTCCCGAACCATTTCTTAGCGAATTAAGAGCACGGCGGTTGACGAATGATGGTCGTGGCCTGGCGTTAAGTTTAAGAGGATTTGGTTCAGGAACAATGCCTTCTATCTGGGATGAAGTGAGCCAGTTTACAGAGGTTCCAGTGCTATATGTTGCAGGGGCTCTGGATGAGAAATATGTACGTGTGGGCCAGCGTCTTGCCAGGGCATGTCGTGTGGTGACGTGTGTTGAGATTGAAGGTGCAGGCCATACAGCACATCTTGAAAAGCCCGAAGCTTTTACCAAAGCAGTGAGGTGCTGGGGCGAGTCCATTCAGAACTGAATAGACTCGCCCCAGCACCTCACTGCTTTGGGTTATATGAATACAAAGAGCGCTGAATTTTTCAAAAATTCAGCGCTCTTTGTATTCATATAATGCTTTTGAATAGTGTGGTTAGTCCAGGTTTACCTTTGCATTTCGGCTCTTGCTTGTTTCAGGCTTTTCATCATTCATGATGGCCTTTGCTGCATCAACAAGCATGGATATTCCTTCTTTACCCGATGCATCCCAGAACTCGCCTTGAGACGCGTGAACTTCGATCAGTGTGATCGATGATTCGTCTTTTCCTTTGGGAAACCAGACCTTCCACGCAGGAGACCAGAGGTCATCCACTTTGTCTTGATCCTGTGTGATTTTTGCCTCGCCAGTGAGGGACGCAAAGCCAAGTTTTCCTTGGAATGAGACGTTGACTTCGGGATTGCTCAGGATCTCGTCGATTTTTCCCGAATCCATCTCGGTGGCAAACCATATTGTATTTGAGGTCGGTTCGACCTTTGCGACAGCCATGGGTCGTGAATGCAGGCCATCGGAGGATTGTGTAATCAGCATTGCATTGGAAAAGCTTTCAATGACAGAGTATAACTTATCAGTCTTTTGTCGCATAAAATAACTCCTAAAAATGGTGTAATGAGGTGTATGTAATACATTGTGCAGGTGTATGACCTGCATGGTAGAATGTTGAGCATCACAGCGGTGCGTCAACTGCATGCCCATATTCGCGTTTATTTGCCACAGCCCGAGATACCCGACAGCATCATGAGTGAGTTCGAGGATACAGCAAGACCAGATGGGGTAATCCTTATCTGTCCCAAATGTTTAACCCAGTATGGTGATGGGCATTCTGTCTGTGAGCATGACAACACACCACTCAAGCAACTGATCATGGATCAGGTGGATGCTCTGACTGGCACAACCCTTGATGATCGGTGGTTGATCCAGGATAAGCTTGGCGCTGGTGGTATGGGGGTGGTGTATGTTGCACAACAGCTCAATATTGAACGTCGTGTCGCGATCAAGACAATGAATCGTGGCACTGAGAGTGGTCAGGAGTTTCTTGAGCGCTTTCTGCGTGAGGCCAATGTCGCGTCACAGGTTAATCATCCACACCTTGTCTCTATCTATGACTTTGGACAGACTCCCGAAGGTGTTCTTTACATCGTGATGGAGTATCTCGATGGTGAGACGCTCGCTGAACGTGTGCGTCTGGAACGTCTTACGATCAGTCAGGTGTTAAAGATTGGTATTCAGCTTTGTGCTGCGCTCTCTGCTGCGCACGAGGCGGGGATTGTGCACCGTGACCTGAAGCCTGATAATATCTTCATGGTGTATATGCCTGGCGATGATGTGTTCATCAAATTGCTCGACTTTGGTATTGCCAAGCATATGAACTCCCAGGCGATGACTCAGACAGGTCAGGTATTTGGTACGCCAGAGTACATGAGTCCTGAACAGTGCAAAGGGAAGTCAAACATCGATCATCGCAGCGATCTCTATGCGTTGGGGTGCATCTTGTACGAGTTGATTTCGGGGCACACTCCCTTTCGTGCAGACTCCATGCTTCAGGTGCTGTTCCGCCATGTGAGCGATCCTGTCCCTGAGCTTGTGCCCATTATCAAGGATGATTCCCTTCAACGGTTGGAAGGGCTTGTTTATCGATTGTTGAGTAAGTCGAGGAAGAAGCGCCATGCCACCGCGCTGGACGTCAAGGATGAGCTTGAGCAGATTTTGGCAAGTCTTGATGACCCAACGATTTTACAGCCAAGTTGGAGGCCAAAGGATCTTGATGATCTGAGCCGTGTCGAGACAGCCCGTCTTGGTGCAGAAACTCAGGACGATCTGGAGATGATGTATCAGGAACTTCTCTTGGATGATTCCGAGGCAGAGATTGTTCAAATACCTCCTGTCGAGGAGTGCATTCCTACAGTTGAACAACTCCCCATTGTTGAGGCAGATACCATCGCGGTAGAGGATGCCATGGCAATGGAAGATACCATCGCAGTGGAAGATGCTCTTGCTGTGGAAGATGTTGTCGAGTCAGAAGAACCTCCCACACAGAAGTCACCTCCTGTCGCGTTGATTGTTGCTGTGCTTGCTGTGATTGCGGTGGGTATTGCCATGGTTGTGGTCAAGGAGCCTGCACCAAAACCTTCAACCTCCAACGAGGATGCCCAGGCCCAAGAGAAAGCACGTCTTCTTGCGGCCAAAAAAGCGCAGCAAGAGGCTCAGGAGCGCGAGGAACAACTCAAGGCGCTTCAGGAAGAGAATGACAGGAAACAGAAACAGGCGCTGGTAGCCTCGGCGCTTGAGTCAGCGCATCTGGTCCTTTATTCGATCGCCATGCCCAGAGCACAGGAAGCGTTGGAGGAGGCTCAGGAACAAAAACAAAAGGCGTCTCAATCCAGGTCAACATCGAGGAGCAATGCAACCAAGGAGGACTCTTCACGTGCGCTGTTGGGCGTGAGAACGCCATCAAGTATGCGGTTAAGGATCAACAAGGCGTCCAAAAAAGCTGAGGCATGTTTTTCCAGGCGTCTTGGTGAGGCAGGCGAGAAGTATGCAGCTTTGGTGGGAGAGGAGATCGTCATTCGCGTCTTTATGGATATCGCTGCATCAGGAGATGTGCAGGCAGTGAGCACCAGCCAGGTCTCGGGAAAGCGTGTCAATGATGGTGAGCTCTTTAGCTGTATCAAGGCACCTTATGAGAAGATCAAATTCAGTCCACGACAGGCGATTGACGGTGTAGAGAGGCAGGGGGCTGAGTTGAGGTTCAAGCTCAAAAGAGAGTGAGCCTGAACCTCAGTGGTGTTCTTATCGACAGTTGTTGAGTTTGCATGTGCCATTGACGAAGGTTTCGATGCCGCAGTTGGAGAAATTCTGCCATTCGATAGCACAGTTTTGTTCAATGCAGTTCAAGCCATAGCCACTGTTCAAGTCACACACCTGAAGGCATTGAGCGACTTCAAGACCTGTCTCTTCACAGGAAGCACCCCCACAGTTAATCATTTGGGTGAACGCGCATTCGGTGCACTCCGTGTTTGATTTGATGGCGCACTCTGCAAAACAGTAAATATCATTACGTGGGCATTGCACGATGCAGTCTGAGGTGACAGAGCACTCCTTGAAGCGTGTGTCTGCATTAAAGGGGGTGGAGGCGATGATGTGGTTGATACACATTTCATCTTTGACCGTGGTTCCCCATGAGACAACTTGAGGAGTTTGTTGGATTCTGTTGATAACGGGTTGATTTTTCTGGCTGTTATCGTAGATGCAGCGTTGCGTAAAGAGGTCACCCTGTTTGAGAGAAGGGCGCGCCTCGGGTTCAAGCATGAGCGTGTATTTGCTCTGGCCATAGTGCCATGTGTTGAACTTGCCGATGCAAGAGGTGTTGGGGGAGCTGTTCGCATCAAGAGTGGTGGTCTCAAGTTCAAAACCGCTGCCGAAGTGGAGCATGTGAGGGGTAAATCCAAGGATTTTCATGTCCACAGGCGCGACATGCTCGGTTTCAACGATGACATTATCCTGATTGGGTTCAATGTTGAATTTGACCTGGGCGTAGGGGAGGACTTGAATTTCTTGCGTGGGAGTTTGCCCTTCAGGCATCAGCCATAAATCGATCGAGCTTTGATCAGGACTTGGTGCTTCGTCGTCTGAATTGATGCGGTCCATGTTGTAGTGAATCATCATCACAAGGTAGGACTCTTCTTGCAGGACGTAGGCATGATCCTCGGGGTAGGTTAATCCTGTGGGCATACCTGGGGTCCAGGAGTAGATGACCTTGGATTGTTTGGATGTTCCTAGCTGGCCATAACAATCAAAACCAGGTGCTCTGTCATCGCGTTCCACTCGGAGCAACTCGCCACCTTCCTGGGGCGGAATGTATGCGACGCTGATATGATCGATCACATCATGTGTGTGGGGGTTGATGCGTAGCGCCGAAAGGTATTGCTCAGATGCAAAAGAGGGCTCAAGGAGGAAGCAGCGGATGTCAGTGCCTTCTTCCTGATCGAGGGTGTACTCAGGAATGCTCAGACTGGTTGTTGATGCTTGTGATGGTGGGGTGAAGAGCGATGTGTCGGGCGCGGTGTAGTCTTCGGCGTTGCCCTCCTTTTTGCCATCAGTAACCCATTGTTGAAGGGTGTCTTTTTCTTCCTGTGTGACGAGGTAGTCTGTGGAAGGTTGGCCACACTCTGCGTCGTGGTTCCACCAGTGAGGGGTGTCTTCATTGATCTTTTCAATGGCTTGATCTGTCCATGCAGGAGCGATTTGTCGCCAGCTTGCGGCCTTGTACTCCATGGAGAAGTCGCCACGTGTTTGGGCGATGTGACAGGAGCCACAGCGTTGCTCAAAGATTGGGCGCACATCAGAATGGTAGGTCAGTCCCGTTTCGACGGTGTCTGTCATGTCCTCGTCCATACCTGTGGTGGGGACTGGAGAGGGAGTGGAGTTTTCCTGATTGCCGCATCCGAAGAGGACGCAGGGGATACAGATCAAGAGGAGCGCGTGGAGAGCTGATTTCATGACAATGACTTCGTGTGGAGGGTGCGGTGTAGGACGGCTCATAATCGCAACAAATCTGGTGAGTATCAACAAGTTTTTGGTGTGTGGAAGGTCCAGATTTTGGTGAGCAAGAAAAAGCGAGTGAGGAATCGTATTACGATTCCTCACTCGCTTTTTCTTGCTCACCAAAGGAGATAAAGATTATTTCTTCATCTCAAGTAGTGCGTTGTCTAGGTGTGTGCGTTGCACAAACAGGTCGTGGACAGGGAGGCCGCCATCTTGTGTTTGAGGGCTCTTGAAGTAGAACGAGAGCCACTCTTGAACGCCGCCGCGGTTGTGGCGCGCAGCGAGGTCAAGTAACAGGGCGAGGTCGAGGACCAGAGGTGCAGCGAGGATGGAGTCGCGGCACAGGAAGTTGACCTTGATCTGCATGGGGTAGCCCATCCAGCCAAAGATATCGATGTTGTCCCAGCCTTCCTTGTTATCGCCACGAGGGGGGTAGTAATCAATGCGCACTTTGTGAGCAATGTTCTCGTAGAGATCAGGGTAGCGTTCCTTGTCGAGGATGGAATCAAGCACGGAGAGCTTGCTGACTTCCTTGGTCTTGAATGAACCAGGATCATCGAGCACAGCGCCATCGGTGTTTCCAAGAATGTTGGTGGAGTACCAACCGTTAAGACCGATCATGCGTGTGGCAAAGCCAGGCGCGAGGATGGTCTTCATCAGGGTTTGACCTGTCTTGAAGTCCTTACCAGCAATGGGCACGCCTGTATCAAGGGCGAGCTTCTGAAGGGCGGGGATATCAAGACCAAGGTTAGGTGCTCCGTTGGCAAGAGGAGTGCCTGACTTGATGAATGCATAGGCATAGATCATTGATGGGCTGATGGCATCATTGTTGTCTCTGAGACCTTGCTCAAAAGACTCAAGATCCATGTGCACAGCGCTGGGCTGCACGAAGACCTCGGTTGAGCCACACCACACACCCACGGCGCGATCGCAGCCATGTGTCTGTTTGAATGTCTCGATATCATCGATGAGTGCAAGCGCGAGGTCCATCTTTGTGGGAGCGCTCTTGACGTGTGTTCCTGAGAGGTTACGCACGTAGCGCTGATCAAAGACAGCCTTCATGGGTTTGACAGCTTGAAGATCTTCGCGAGCTGCTTCAAGATCCTTGGCTTTGAGCACATCAGCGCGCAAAGCAGCATCCCATGCTGTATCCTCATAGATGTCCCATCCGCCAAAGACGAGGTCATCAAGAGGAGCGAGGTCGACAAGATCAAGGATGGGTGTATGTTGTCCATCCTGGTTGATGTCTCCAAGCTGGGTCAATGATCCAGTTGGTGCTGTGAGGCCGCGTCTTGCCAGGGAGGCGCCTGCGATGAATGTTGTTGCGACTGCACCAAGTCCTGGCATCAAGACAGCGAGTCGACCCGAGTGGTTTATAGGTGATGTGTTTGACATAGTTCTCTTTCTCCAGACTTGTTCACTATTTAGGTTTGAATCATTCAAACCAATGAACGACGGCTCATTCGTTTAGATGACCATCAAGGTATGAGTCAAACAAAAACTGGATTGAGATGAAATCTCTGTGTGAAAAGTCTACGTTGTGAATGACCTGATGAGGAGTTTTTTTGAATGGGTCAAAATTATAGATTTGTAAATAAAGACGGGGTTTTAAATGTGGATCGCGTCGGTATGCGTCGCGCGATCTGGAGCGATGCTTACCATGCGTTAATTAACTTGAAGTGGAGATACTTTATTACATGGCTTGTGGTGATTTATCTTGGCATCAACCTGATATTTGCCTCTCTCTACTGGGTGGAAGGTTATTATATTGGTGGTGAAAAAGGGTGGAGTTTCGTGGAGTGTTTTTTCTTCAGTGTGCAGACGCTCTCGACGATCGGTTATGGTGCGATGGCTCCTCAGTCCACATATGCCAACGCGCTCGTCACGCTGGAAGCTTTCATCGGAATGCTTGTGACCGCCATGAGCACAGGTTTGCTTTTCTCCAAGTTTTCTCGTCCGACGGCGCGTGTGGAGTTCTCCAATGTAGCAGTGGTCCACGAGTTTAATGGTCAGCGTACGCTGATGTTTCGTCTTGCGAATATGCGAGGCAATCAGATTGTGGATGCCCAGATCGATGTGTCCTTTGCGCGCTTTGAGACATCTTCAGAAGGTGCTGAGTTTCGTCGATTCTATGATCTGGAGATGACACGTAAACGCACAGCGATGTTTGTGCTGACCTGGACGGCGATGCATATTCTTGATGAATGCAGCCCCTTATATGGATTGAGCAAACAGGATTGGTATGATTCTCAGGCCGAGATCGTCGTGTTAATCAGTGGTGTGGATGGTACATTTGGTCAAACCGTGCATGCACGCTACTCGTATACGATCGATGAGATCTGTTACGATGCTCGCTTTAAAGATATGCTTCATGTGCGCGAGGATGATGGTGTGCTTGAAGTGAATTATCACAACTTTAATGAGATTGAAGAGAGAGGTTCCTGTGTCTGATGACCAAAAAAATCAGGGAAAGTCGTCCGAGCCTGGTTTTGCACCGCTTCTTCAGGGAAAAGATGCGTGGTGGCACTTTCTTGAGGCCAAGGATCGAGGCACACTTGATAGCTATGATGAAGGTCACGATGATGAGGAGCTTGAACTTGAGGATGTGGGGCGTCTGGCGCAGCGAAATCGGCTTGAAGCGAGGCCAAGTTTTCAGGTGGCATTCACACAAAGTCTTCGCTGCGATCATTGCTCTGCGCAAATTCCAGCGGACCTGACCTTTTGCGTGCATTGTGGTGCGTCTCCTCGATTTCTTGCTGCGATGCAATGGCATTTGCTTGTGGTGGACAGGATCGACGAGCCGCGTGTGCTGGATGAGTTGACCGTGATTCTGGAGCAAGCCAATGAGCACTTGAGCGCCAAGGAGCTGCGACATGCGCTCTCACAACCGCCTGCCGTGTTTTATTTCTATGGGCGTGATGAGCATGCCTCGGTGTTTGTGACGCGACTCTACGAGCTTGGTATTCGTGCCTACACCACGCCCGCCTCACGACCTGATGTGCCGATGGCTCGCGAGGTTGCTGAGTCCATTCTACGTAACCCGTGGGCGATCTCTGTCTGGGTTGTCTCCATAGTGGTGTGGGTGATCGCCGCGCTCTTTATCAACCCTGTCTATGCGCTTGCGGGAGGTATTCTGACGCTTGCCGTGGTGTTGTATGGTCAGAGCAGTCAGTTTCGCGTGCGTTATGAGCTTGATGTAGCGCATGTGTTAAACGCGTTGACGGGATTTGATGCGACGATGATCACACAGGCTTCACAAACGCTTGCAAAGCTTGAAGATGATTCGGTCAGAGAGATTTTGACCGTGTCCTTGATGGAGTACTACGCCATCTGGCGCAAGCTCTCTGCTGCGCCTATCGCTGTACGTCCTGTGTTAAGCACGGTGAAGGCCAACCTTGATGATTTGATGATTCAGATTCTTGGTTCTTGTGCGCGTTACTCCGAGGTCTATGAATATGCCATGAGGCATAGTCCCGAGCAGCTTGAGGTTCGTATGCACAAGATGCAGCAGGCGATTCAATCCGCAACAGATAGACAGCAGGCCGATCATCTGCAACTTCAGTATCAGGAGCTTGGCCGCCAGTACGAGGTCTCCTGTCAGGCGCAGGATGTGCTTGGGAAGTTCAAGTTCAAGCTTGAGGCGATGTGGCTCTCACTGGAGAGCTTGAGGAGCAGAGTCAGCGCCATGACGATGAATCACACGATCGGTTCGGGTACACAGGGCGATCATGATGCGCAGGTGCAGCAAATTATGCTGGATCTGGATGCTGAGCTTGAGGCATGTGAAGATGTCTTTGATGTCATGGTTGGGGTCAAGGGATAGTATTCTTGAGCAGGATGTTGACGAAAAGAGAGGGTCGGCGG
>CATLTV010000108.1 GCA_950059285.1 uncultured Pseudomonadota bacterium
CCGCCCCTTTCTTTTTGGCTCTTTATAGCGCCATGGGTTGCTCCCACAAGCTCTCATCGTCAGGCCATTCTAGCGTGTCGGGGGTGGCTTCCACGCCAAGGTAATCGGAGAAAAGCTGCACAAAGGTGGTTTGAACCTGTCTGATGAGCTCCGCTTTAACCTCGGGAAGTGTTGGTGGATTATCCATGAAATTCAGCAGGTTACAGAACGGAGTTCCAGGCATGCCACAGGGGACAATCCAGCTAAACCCAAGCATGGGGTTTGTGAGGTTGATGGCAATGCCATGTGTCGTGATGCCTCGGGACACACGCATTCCCACGCTCGCCATTTTGCGTGCTACAGGATGCTGTGCATCAGGTGTGGTCCACAGCCCTGGTGTATCCTTGTCATAGGATACGTCTGCACCGAAGGGGGCGACGCTCTTTGCCATGCAGTCCGCCATATTACGGATCAGGTCGACCACACCGAGGTTCATGCTCCTGATGGGGAGGATGGGATACACCACAAGTTGTCCTGGTTCATGAAAGGTTGCTTCGCCGCCACGATCGATTTTGAACACTTCGACACCATTGTCCTGGAGGAAGGTTGTGTTCAGGAGCGCTTCGGTTTCACCGCGTTTACCAAGTGTGATGACAGGAGGATGTTGAAGGCACAGGAGGTAGCCTGTGGTTTGTTCCTCGGCAGGAAGTGCGGCGATGTGTTGTCGCAGTTGGAGTTGCATGGTGAGTGCCTGTCCGTAGGGGACGACGCCAGGTGTGATGAGTTTGAGCGTGTGCATGGTGGTGTGCTTGGGGATGGAGGAGACGGAAGATACGCTAAAAAGAGGCGCAGGTTGATTTATCAACCTGCGCCTCTTTTTAGCGTATCTTCCGTCTTTTACCAAAGGGTTCTTTGGTCAAGAGGTTATTGAATCAGCTCATCGATGTAGGACATATCCACGAGGAGGATAGGTGTGTGGTAGCGTTTCACGCCGATGCCCTGATCCACGAGGAGTTCCACGAAGGTTTTGCGGTCGATGAGTGTGATGTTGGCGAGTTTTTCCTCGCGGCTCTCTTCGATGGCTTTTTTGCTGATGTCACCAAAGTGAATGATGACGCCTTCATGTGCGGAGTAGTGGTGGAGTGTGCCACGGAGTTCTGTGACGACATCCTGTGTGAGTTCTTCCTTGGCTTCGCCAGTCAGCTGGATGCAGACGCGAAGGTCGCTCAGGCCCTGACGCCAGTCAGCGGAGAAGAAGACATCGCCATTGGAGCTGCGCTTGGAGACCTTGATGTTACGGTAACCGAGGCCCTCAAGCATGGTGAGCGTGGTTTGTTCCAGCGCTTCTGTTTTGACTTTGAGGAGTGCTTTACCAAGTTGCTGGATGGCTTCCTGGCGGCATTCTTCAGAGAGGCTAAGGATCTGTTGTTCCTTGTTGAGCGTCTGAGGAGTCATGCCCCATTCGGAGAGGCCCCAACGGTCGTTGGAGTAGCGGACAAAGAGTTCACGATGGCCGCGACGTGTGCGTAGTTGGTTATCATTGACGAGCGCGGACTGCACGGTGAGTTCGGGATCGTGTGTATGGAATTTGACGAGTTTTTTCTTGAAGATGGCTTCAGCGAGATCGCTGATATCCATGGCATCTTCTTCGTCTTCCAGGATGGTGTATGCAGCCTGAGCGATGCCTTCAAGACGGACGGGGCCGCGCTTGAGGTGTTTTTGTTCGGAGTCGTTGGACTGTCGACTGGAGCGACGTCCACGACCACGACCGCCTCTGGAGCGACGAGAGCGTTTGTTGGAGTTTTGCTCCTGCTCATCCGTGCTGTTTTGCTGTGTTTCATCGCTATTGTCATCGTCGTCATCATCGTTGGAAGAGGTATCTTCCTCGGAGTTTTTGTTACGACCGCGACCGCGACCGCCTCTGGAGCGGCGAGAGCGACGTGAGCGGCGACGACCAGATGACTTTTCGTTGTTGTCATCATCGCTGTCATCATTTTCGTCGCTATCGTCATCGTCGTCATCATCGTTGGAAGAGGTATCTTCCTCGGAGTTTTTGTTGCGACCACGACCGCGACCGCCTCTGGAGCGGCGAGAGCGACGTGAGCGACGTGAGCGACGGTTGGAGGAGTAGTTTTCGGACTCGTCTTCTTCTTCGGAGTCGTCGTCATCCTCGTCAGCGTCATCGGTATCGGGTTCTTCGGGAGGGTTGTTTTTGGCTTCTTCGGCCTTTTTGCGAGCTTCTTCTTCCTCGGCTTTCTGGCGTTCTTCAGCTTCTTTGTTCAGGCGCTCTGCGACCTCTTCTTTGAGTTCAAAGATGCCAGGGCGTTTTTGTGTAAGTGCTGAGAATTCCTCACGTTTGACTTCCTGATTGAGGCGAGCGCTCATGGTGACTTCAGGTGTCTTTCCGATGTGAGACAGGAGGCTATCGCGGATTGCGAGCTCGGTAATTTTTTTGAAGTGAAGAGGGCGACCAGATTGGCGCAAGACTTCAAGGGCGGCTTCGTAAAAGGTCATGACTGTGAACTCCTTGAGAGGGAGGCACAGAGGAGAAGCGCATCTGGGCAAGTCTGCAAGAGCAAGATGTTTGCGGGAATGAGAGCGTACACAACGAGGCGATCAGATCGTGTTAAAGATAACTGATCGGGGGCAAGCACACCGAGGCCACGGTCGAAGGTGCGGATGCGCGAGCGCAAGGCAGCCACGAGAGGGGGCTGTTGTGGGTGTGTTGAGGGGCCACGAAAGACCCTCGTAAGGTTGTGTAAGTTCTGTTCATTCAGAGCAAACGGAGCGAACACTTCGAGATCAGGCCAGGCTCAACCGAAGGAGGACACCACATAAAGCGTAAAAACTTTCGAGGTCACTCTTTTGGGAGTGCGTGGATCAAGGAGGTTCTGCTCATCATTTATGCTGTGCAGAGCAAGCGGTTAGGGCGCTTGTCGCTCTGGAGCGTGTGTATTTAACGTCGAGAGTCCAAATGCAAGGACCGGCTCAATTCCTTCTTGCCTGCATCAGGGCCATGCAAATGACGACCGGTACACACAGGTGGGGTTCTACGCCCAGAAAGGCAAAGAGAGACGATCAGTGCCTGCGACATCTCGACAGGCTTTTTTTCTTGAGTGCTTACCACCACACACAACTCATCGGCTGAATGTGGGGGGTACACCACCTCCAGACCACCTGGAGGCTCTACAAGTTTAATTCACATTCCACCGATCGTCAACCGCCCCCCCTGAATCATTCTTTTGTGCGCCGCCACGATCATGGCGTAGTCTGTTGGTTTATATAAAAAAAGGCCAACACCAAAAAGTTGGTGCTGGCCCTTATTTTTTTCAGGCAGCGTGCGCTACCCAGTGCGATCTTAGCGAGACATGTTGTAACGCTTGAGGAAGCGATCCACGCGACCCTCGGTATCCATGAGCTTCTCTTTGCCCGTGAAGAAGGGGTGTGTGTGGGCGCTGATGTCCAGAGGCACAACGTAGTGATCGACGCCGTCGATTTCGCGGGTCTCTTTGGATGTCATGGTGGAGAATGTCACGATCTCGTGCTCACCATCAACAAAAACAACGGGGTGGTATTCTGGGTGGATTCCTTCTTTCATTTTTTGCTCCTTATCTATTGTGAGGTTAATACTCATCTTGAGTTTGGTTCTATGCTGTCGCGTCATTACTTTGTATATCAAAATACGTCAATGACGTTCCATCAGAACAGATGGCCACAGCCCCAGTTGCGTCAACTGAGCTTTGCAAACTCGCGTTTGCCATGGACACTGTATCTTGTGTTATTTTGCCTTGAGATTGAGGTGGAAGCACACTAACACTTTGCATATCTGCTTGTGGTCTCTTCCTTGTCAGAAAGACTCAAGGCGCGACAAGCTAGCCGATCATCTTGCGCTTGGCAAGTGGTTCAAGTCGGATTTCTCTAAATATGTCACGAGTTCACACGATGTCTAACGTTCTCAATCCTTTGCCCCAGATGGGCTGGTCTCCTCAACTTCACCTCGCTATTTCTCAGGCGGCGGCTGCCTCCGTTCAGGCGCTTGAGGGCTCAGACCTCCCTCCTCTGGCCGTCTTTGATTGCGATAATACCTGCATTCGCGGTGATATCGGGGATGTCCTCTGGGAGAGCCTCGTCGCCGAGTATAAACTTGATCTCGAACACCCCACCGTGCAGGAACTCGTCGCGCTTGTGGACCCTGATCCTGAACGTGCCCTCCAGCTTGCGCGCGATGTACGCTCACAGCCAGACCTTCGACGCGATTACCTGCAACGCTGGCTCCCGCTTTATCCCACCGCCTCCCGTGAACTTGGGTATGAACGTGGCCTCACCTGGGTGACGCAGATCATGGCAGGTATATCCAATGATGTGCTCAAAGCCCACTGCGCACAGGCCGTGGAGCAGGCTCTGACCGCAGCCATGAAGTCCGAGACCTCTACACATGAAGGCCCCTTTGAAATTCCAGGTGTCAGGATCTGTCGTGAGGTCAAGTCCGTGATCGCCTACCTTCAATCCCTTGGCTTCTGTTGCGCGATTGTCTCGGCATCCTGCCGCTGGCCAGTCCAGGCGATCGCACCCAAACTTGGCATCCGCCCCGAGGATGTGCTCGCGATTGATATGGAGGTCGACGCTCAGGGTGTCCTCACCTCCACCATCATTCCTCCTGTCACCTACCGACAGGGTAAGCTTGACGCCATTGTCAACCGCTTTGGACGCTCGCCTCAGATGGTCTTTGGTGACGCCATCACTGACTTTGAAATGCTCAGAGATGCCACGCAACTTGGTGTCCTGATCGATCGTGACAAGGAAGACATCCGCGAGGCGATCGCTCCCTTTGATCATATCAAGGCCCAACCTCGCGATGATCTCCACTTTGACTCCTGATAATGCGTTGTCATCTCTTCCTCTGGACTGTGTCTGTTGCAGGTAACTCATGTCTCACACGTGCTCTCATGTGATCTTTGCGCCCGAGCGCTCCGATCTCTCCTTGCTTGATGCTCCTGCTCAGGCGCTCGTCGCAGGCGATCTTGTCGTGTTTCCCACTGAAACTGTCTATGGTCTTGGTGCAAACGCGCTCTCGGCCAGTGCCGTGGCAAAAATCTTTGCCGCAAAAAAACGCCCCGCGACCAATCCGCTCATCGCGCATGTGCACTCCATTGCGCAAGCCAGACAACTTGTCGCCACCTGGCCCACAGAAGCCCAGGTGCTCGCAGAACAGTTCTGGCCAGGACCCCTGACTCTGGTCCTGCACAAGAATGATCGTATCCCTGATGCGGCGACCGCAGGCCGTGCTAATGTCGCTCTTCGCATGCCATCTCACCCCACTGCGCTCGCTCTGTTGCGTGCCTGTGGTGTCCCCGTATGTGCTCCCTCAGCCAACGAGTACATGAGCATCTCGCCCACATCGGCGCAGCATGTGTTGAACTCTCCACTGGCTGATCGTGTCAGCTATGTTGTTGACTCGGGTCCAACCTCTGTGGGGGTAGAGAGCACCGTGCTCTCCCTTCTTGACCCCACATCGCCCACGATCCTTCGCCATGGCATGATTACTCGACAGCAGCTTGAAGAGGTGCTCTCGATACCTGTACATGCTCCGGAGCATCTGGTGCACGATGACTCTTCTCAGGGAGCCCTCGCACCAGGTCAGGCTGCTCGCCATTATGCACCAAAAGCTCCCGTGTCTCTTGTGGATGAAATCCCCTGGGAGCATGTCACTCAAACCATGGGAGTGCTCGATTACACCACGCTCCCCGAGGCTTCTGATGTTGTGATGCGTCACTCCCCATGCCTTCATATTACGTTATCTGATTTGCCCGAGCGCTATGCGCGTGAGCTGTATGCTGCACTCCATACCTTTGATCAGCATGATGTCTCTCAGATCTATATCAAGCTCCCTCCTGATGAGGTTGAGTCCTGGAGTGCGGTGCATGATCGGTTGAGTAGAGCTTCTGTATCTGCCTGAATTTTAAGTTCTATTGGTCTGTGTTTTTGCTGTGGTCGTGCGCTGTGTTTATGAGGCAATGCGAATTCTTTGAATGATTTGTGTGCTCTGCGCGTCCAACCCTTGAAGAGCCTTTTGTTGAGATGTAATGCCACCCTGATTTGAAGGAGAATACGTTTATGGCGCGTGCACATCGCTCATTGATTATTACACTTGGTTTGATGGTGAGCTTGCTCCTTCCCATGGAGTTATTTGCTCAGGATAATGCTCAACCTGACAGTGTTGCTCCTGCTGAGTCCGAGATTGTGATTGCCCAGCAACAGCGACCTCGCCCACGCCGAACTCAACAGCGACCTCGCACGCAACGTCCACGTACACAGCGACCACGCACTCAGAGACCACGCACTCAGAGACCACGCACACAGCGACCTCGTCGCCAGCAAAATACGCGCTGCCCTCGCATGGTGAACACACCTGTTCAAATTGGTATGGGGCCTGCTGCGCAATTTATCTCGGGTCCCATTCAACAGGATCAGGTTGCTCACCTTGGCGGTCAACTGGCGCTTACAGGTGTGATGCTTGAAGAAACCATGCGCAAACACTGGCGCTGCTTTCCTGTCAAGTATCGTAGGCTGCTTGGCAAGCCCCAGGAGGTCAGGGCAAAGCCCCTTGTCGCCAGCCTTGTGCCCAGCGAGCTTATTGTCTCACCAAAAATCAAAAACACAGGGATTTATGGTATTGGCTGGCACCTGATCGGTTTCGGTATTGCGCCCATTTCAGGTCCTGTACGTTTTGATCTCAAGCTCAGCTTGCCCGTGAAGTACATGTACATTCATTCGGACACGCTATTTGATGGACCCATGCACTTCTTGCGTCCTGGTCTTGAAGGAAAGGCCGAGCTTGAGTTCATGGTCACCAATGACTTCCTCCTGAGCCTTGGTTGGGCATCGCAGCTCTTTATCCCACAGCGTGTGGGCGGACGCATCATGGAGCTTGGTTCAATTGGTGACTCCATCTGGCATATTGGACAGGCTTTTGTGAAATTTCACATTCGTGTGCCTTACGAGTCTGCACTGCCACGCTAGGTTCTGTTGACGTGAACCTAACGTCCAAGAGTATGCCTGAGGGCATGCTCAAGGTCGGCATACTCAAACTCAAAGCCGTGCTGCTGCAATTTCTTTGGCACAGCACGTTGCCCCTCAAGTAAGAGCTCTTTTGCCGCCTTTTTTCCTACCAGCGCATAAAGTCCAAAGTTGGGCACGGGGAGCAATGTGGGTCTGTTGAGTACGTCGCCCAGAACCTTTGTAAATTCTTCATTTGTTACAGGTTCTGGTGCGGTGACGTTCATTGGTCCTTGAATCTCTTCATTGAAGATCGCCTCGTACAATGCCCCGAGCACATCGTCCATGGCAATCCAGCTCATGTATTGTTTGCCATCGCCGATCCTCCCGCCGACGCCCATTTTGAACGGGGTTAGCATTTGTTCAAGTGCGCCACCTTTGGCGGATAAAATGACGCCAAATCGAGAGTTTACAACACGTATGCCAGCTTCGTTTGCCGGACGAGTGCTCTCTTCCCATGCGGTGCACACCTGCGCCAGAAAGTTTGAGCCTGCTGAGGATTCGTAGGTCTTGATGTCACTGCCTCCATTGCCATAAAAACCGACCGCCGAGGCGCTGATGAAGACGCGTGGTTTGCTGTCGAGTTTGGCGATGGTCTGTGCAAGCAGCGCTGTGCCTTGCTTGCGGCTCTGGAGCACACGTTCTTTTGCTTCGTCGGTCCAGCGCTGGTTAATGGGCTCACCTGCGAGGTGGATCACTACATCCACTCCTTCGAGTTTTTGCGCATCGATGCTCTGTGATTTGATGTCCCAGTGAATGCTTTTGGGATCGTCTGATGCGGAGCGTGTGAGCTTACGAACCTCATGTCCTCCTGTGGTGAGAAAGTGTGTGAGGGCCTCTCCTACAAGACCACTTGCGCCACTGATGGCGATGGTTTGCCTTGGGGCGTCCTTGAACTTTTGATGTCGTGTCATGTCGTGCCTCGTGCGTGCGTGTCGGAAGTTGAACATACGCTCAAGCATAGGTTCAAACAGGATGGGTGCAAGGGGAGCGCTCAGCGGATGAACGGGGAGCGTGTACTCAATGTGATCGGTCAGCGTGACGCCGCCTTCTGGTGATGGGTCAAACCTGTGCGTATGTCGCCAGGAACGAAATGGCCCACGCTTTTGGATGTCCTGAAATTGTTTGTTTTCTATATGGTTATCGTGGTGGGCCTCCCAAGTGACAGGGAGTGGCCCCTGATAGATTCGGAACTTTAAAATACTTCCATTGGTGATGGACCCCTTGTGCTCAACGATTCTGATTTTTTGCCATGGCGTGGTGAGTCGTTGGAATGCACCCTCACGGGCGTGCCATGCGAAGAGCTCTTCGGGTGAGATATGGGGGAGTGTGAGTGTTTTTGTAAATTCAGGCATGTGTTTCCTGGAGTTTTGAAAGTTCGCTGGAGGTGATGCGATCGCCGTTGGCCAGAGTTGAGGTGACATACTCAAAGATGGCGTGATCAATGTCGATTTGTTGAGGATCTCGCTTGCCAAGAAGGTTGTACACTAGACCCATGCGGCGGTTGTCTTCAAGCGTGGGCTTGTGACGATCAAGGAATGCCCAGTAGAGATGTGTGACAGGGCAGGTGGTCTTTGGGTCAAGCTCACATTGTGAGCAGTAATCGCTCATCTTGTTGATGTAATTTGAGCCCGAGACGTAAGGTTTCGTGGTGAAGAGATCGCCCACAGCAAAGGTCGCCATGCCAAGCACATTGGGCTCAACAACCCAGTCATAAGCGTCAATGAACGCTGTCCAAAACCAGTCCGTTGTGTCTCTTGGAGATATATCCAGCAGGCTCGCCAGGTTGCCAAGAATCATGAGACGTTCAATATGATGACTCCAGCTTGTGTTCATAACGCCCTGGACCACATGATCAAGGCAGAACATGCCACTTTCATCGCCCCAGAATGCAGCAGGAAGTGGATTGTGTGCTTCAAGCAGGTTTGGTGAGGCGCCACCAAGATCCACGTCAGGCTGTTGGGTCTGTGGTGCTGTCCACTGTTGGTTGTTGTAGGCGCTCCACTGCGCATCGCCAGGGGTTGATGTGCACGGACTCTCCTCGCGATCAGGGCATCTCCTCAACCCATCTGTGCAGTCATGCACATGGAACATGAACTCTCGCCAGCCAATCAATTGCCTGACAAAACCTTCCTTGCTCTGAATCGGAATATCATCCAGGTCGAGCACAGCATGGAGGACCTCGGAGGGGGTTAATCTGTGGAGATTGATCAGGGGTGAGAGCGTGGTGTGAAAGAGTCGCCTTGATGAGGAGTGCATGGCGTCTTCATAAGGACCAAAGTGTGTCATGCACTCTTGCAGTGCCCAGTCGAGCATGGCGAGCGCATCCTTGCGTGAGGCAGGTAAGTCTTCGGGTGTGAGCGTGCCAGGGTGATTGTTGAAGCTTTTATGAATGAGTTCAACGACTTCTGTAGTAATGGTGTCAGGCTCAAATTGAAGCTTTTCAGGAGGTTGTGGTGAGCCATGCCATGGTTTTCTGTTGTCCTTATCATAGCTAAACTGTCCACCTTGAGGTTTTCCATCGGGAGTCATCATGATGTTGAGTTGCTTGCGGACATGTTTATAGAAGGCATCCATGAGCCAACTTTTCCTGCGGCCCTGGCTTTTGAGGAAGAGTTTACGTGAGGTGAGCCAACCCGAGTGAGAGACGCCCTTGAGCAGGTTTTGTTCAACCAGTGGTCTTAGCTCCTGTCGCAGCTCGTATTCGGCGGGGCGCATCAGGATGATGGGGCGTTCAGGAGTGTGCGTGTCGCAGAACGATGTCAGTGCTTTGGCGTAGGGGGCATGTGTAAAGATGTAGTGCACATGAAAGCCTTTATCAGCGGCTTCAAGCGCAAAGTGCCTCATGTTGGTGAGTAAAATGGCGAGTTTTTGTTTGTGATAAGGTCGCCGTCTTCCTTTTGATGTGGTTTCGATGAGGATGATGCCCGAGGTGTCGGGGTTGGCATCTTTGATGGGGGAGAGGTCGAGGCTAAGCTGGTCGTATGCGATGTAGTACCACTGTTTGGGGACATGCTGTGGATTGAGCTTGGATAGGCGTTGGAGGAAGTGTGAAGCCATGGAAAATGGTGTGTTTTGTGTGTGGTGGAGGTGCAAAAAAAGAAGAGGTGCCCAACAGGAAGGAAGGGCACCTCTTGTATCGAGGTTAGGATGCACAGATGTGAGGTGATGGTGCGGGTTCTTTCTTTATTTCGCGCCAAGCCAGGAGGTGTAGTTTTTCTTCAAATCGCTGCATGTTGTGGAGGGGGATACCTGCTTCATTTTAAAGAAGTTTTTGGTTGTGCCGCCATGAGGTTTTGAGGAGGGGTTACTCTTGAGGAAAATGCTTGAAGCGTCGACTACTTTTTGAGTGGATTTCCACGCCATCTTGCCCGAGATGATGCCTTGATTGTCCATGGTGCCCGTGAGTTTGTTCCAGCCTGATTGCACGATGTAGATCTCACCATCGATGATGCCTTCGATTTTGACTGTAAGGCCAGGTTTTCCGTCCTTGTCAGCATCAACGACACGAGGATCGTCCTCATCTTCAGGGAGTGTGCGGTTGCTTTTGCTAAGTTTCGCGCCAAGTGTGACTGTTTTGGGGTGTTGTTTGTAGTGGAGCGTACCGTCTTTGATGGTGACGGTTGCCTTGCGTTTTGTGCCCGAAGCTGCCCGTTGGAAGGCAGAGGGGAGGATGGTGCGGACACGTTTTGCAGTGCTTGTGATATCGATGTTGCAGATGGTCTCCTTGATGGAGAGCTTGTCATCATCCTGCGAGACGGAGAGCAAAAGGAGTGAGGTTGTGGTGCCAATGACATCGCCGACGACGGGGAGCTCCGAGACGGTGGTTGTGACCTGGAGCTGTGCCCACGTGCCGTTCATATCGGGGATTGTGGGGGCCTCTTGCGCCATGGTTGGAGCGCTGTACAGGAGGATGAGGGTGGCGATGGTAATGCAGTGTCGTTTCATATTTCCTCAGTAGGTTAAGCGCTCATGGTGCGGTGTTTTGTAGTTGTGTTGTACAACTTGAGAGAGTCTATCTTAACCCGAAGTCCTGAGCAAGTACGCAAGTTTACACTAAGCCTGGCGTGAGGAGTCGGCAGATGCTTTGTGATTGATGAGCCAGTGTTGTAGCGACTGTAAGGACTGGATGGCGGTGATGTTATTCATCTCATTGGGGGCACCCTGGCCGCCTGTGAGGAGAGGTGTGTTGATGGCGGATGCGCGTTGTTGCAGGTCTTGTAAGTGGTGTTTGACCTGTACCGCATCAGCCGCGCCAGAGATGCTGATCATGATAATGTTTGCGTCTGATGACTGCGCCGAGGTGATAATTTTTTCTGGGGAGTTGTCACAACCCAGGAAGAGGACCTGATAGCCAGAGATCGCGGCCACGATCGCGATGAGGTGTAGTCCAATGGCGTGGAACTCACCAGGGAGTGTGGTGCAAAGTGCAGTGGGGCCGTTACTGCGTTGAGACAGTGGCATCCATTGATGCGAGAGGAACGTGCGTAGCTGGTTGCTCGCAAAGCGTTCGTGAATGACAGCGATGGTGCCTTCATACCAGGCGTTTCCGATGGCGTTGAGGAGTGGAGCCACGAGTTTTTCAATAAACATCATGGGTCCAAGCCTGAACCAGTGCTGTTTAAGTTCACGTTGAAGCGCGTCGGCATCAAGTTCAAGGATGAGCTCAAGCCATGAGTCCACGGTGTCTTGGAGCGTGCCAGGAGCCACCAGAGGAGTGACCTCAGAGATGCCAGACGCCGAGTGAGGCTGTTGTGTACGTGGTATGTGTGTGGTGCCAAGCAATGACTTCAGCGCGTCCTCTGATTGTGGGAGGACATCGGCAGGCTTGTGGCCCTGGTCAAGGGCTTTGCTGACAAGGCGCAAGTGGTCCACGGTTTGTTCCGTGTACTTGCGATGTCCTGAAGACGTGCGTTGTGGTGATGGGAATCCGTAACGACGCTCCCATGTACGCAGTGTTTCTGATGGGATGCCTGTCGCCTTGGATACCGCACCAATACTGAGGGTTGCGTCATTCATGGGCGTTTCATCTTGAGATGATTTGGATTCTGAAGGCATGAGGGGCTGGGGTAAGGAGTCCTGTATCAAGAGATTATTCAACACAAGGGGGCATAAGCTCACCCTTGTGTGGAACTAAGATGAATGATGTTGGCAAAGAGGTGCACGAATTAGTGTGTCGTGACACGAGCATATTGTGTGGGGTTGTACATGCTGTTGATGTGGTCACGGATGCCTGCGCGCACGCGGTGTAATCTTGTCTTGACTGCGGGGACTGTCAAATCAAGTTTTTGTGCGACGTCTTCTTTGGAGAGGCCATTGATCTCCATGTCAACGTAAAGTTGGCGGTTGATGTCGCTGATGTTGCTCAGGAAATGTTCCATGGTTTCAATGAGTTGCTTTGAGGCAAGCTTGTCGTCAGGAGCAGGAATGGTGTCATCGCCACCTTCATTGCTGCTGTGGATATCCTTGAGGATGTCATCTTCCATGGGGATCGGGAATCGCTTGTACTTACGGACCTTCATTTTGGCTGCATTGACAGAGATGCGATACATCCAGGACCAGAGCGCGCTGTCCTCGCGAAAGAGATCGATTTTGCGGTGCACGGTCCAGAAGACATCCTGAACAACCTCTTCTGCATCCCAGTCATCGCGTACGATTCGACGGACAACTGCAAATACGCGATCTCTGTATTCGTTGTAGAGGTAGAAGAGAGCGTCGGGGTCGCGGCGGCGAAGCTTGGTAATAAGGGCTAATTCATTCATGGCGTGTCTCATAAGGCTGGAGTAAGAACAAAACATGTTCAAAACTTGTTCGTAGGCTCAATATGAACAAGTTTATGCTCATGGTCAAGTCATTTTGAATAGGTTTTTGCTATTTTGAATAAGTTTTTGCCGTTTTTTGAGCGCTTTTTAGCCTTTGAATGAGTTTTTGAATAGGTTTTGTTGGGGTTTGAACAGGTGGGTTAAGCGCGCTGGAGCCAGAGATCAAAGCTTCTGAGTGTATTTATAATATGTGTTTGGGGGTGAGTTTCAGCATGAACAAGTTTTTGCGCACCTGAACCGCCAAGAAGAAGATTGGTGGATTTTGGCAGCGCAAGTCCAAGCGCACGTACGATATCGTGCATCTTTTTTTCGTCCATTGCTTCACTGATACTTACGCAGAGTGCAAAGGCGCTACTTTTCTGACTCATGCTAATGAGATCAAACAGTGGGACGTTTGCTCCAAGGTAAATGATTTTGTACCCATGCACGGCGAGTATGGTCGCGACCATGTTCAACCCAAGCGTGTGCTCTTCACCAGGAAGGTTTGCGCAGACGCATGTCTTTGGGTTTTTGGCGCGCTTGCTCATGGGGCGCCACTGTGAGGTGAGGAAGTCACGTACATGCTGACTGATGAAGTGTTCTTCACCCACGCTTAGCTTGCCTTGCTCCCACTGTGTACCAACCTCTCTGATGAACAAGGCAAGGTAGTCTTCCAGAAAGTCGAGAATGCCTGCCTGAAACCATGCTTGTTGAAGTGCGCTCATGAGCTGTTCATCTTGCTGTTCTCGCCCAAGAGCAATCCAGTGCTTGATGGTGTGCACGCGTTCAGTCTGTTCAGGTGTGGGAGGCGACGGTTCTACTGGAGCAATGTCAACTGGAGGGGGAGCAATACCAAGCAGGCGTTGCAGGTCGTCGGTTTGCATGGCCAGAAGTTGTTTGGGGCGGTGGCCCTGGTCAATCGCCTGTTTGACGAGTGTCAAAAAGCTTACCAGTGAGTCGTTGTATAATCTGTGGCCCCCCTCGGTGCGTCCTGCAGGGGAGGGAACCCCATAACGACGCTCCCATGTGCGCAATGTGCTCACTGGGATCTGGGTTTGTTTGGAGAGTTCACCAATACTGAATGTCAGTGAGGAGGGAGAGGGCTCGTTATTTTGCATGGCTTAAATCATGATGTTGAATTGGTTGCACGAGGCAACTGAACACATGCGGCATGGTAAGGGCAATTGTTGTGAGTCGCAACGGATGATTTTATGAGTGGGGTGTTTGCATCCTTGTTTCAGGATGTCTTGAACAGGGTATACATTATGAGTAAAAAGAAAAATAAAAATGCCATGAAAAAGAAGGCTGATTTTCCACAGAAAGTATGTCCTGTGTGTCAGCGTCCTTTTTCATGGCGTAAGAAGTGGGCCATGTGTTGGGATGAGGTCAAGTATTGTTCAAAGCGCTGTCGTGGCGAGCGCAACTTCTCAGGTTGAGCGCGTGTTGATGATGGCTTCGGCGGTGCGTTGGCCCGAGTGCATTGCGCCTTCAATGCTTGCCGTTTCGCGGTGGTCACCACAGACGAAGAGCTCCTCTCCAAAGCGTACATCTCTGAAGATTTCATCGAGTTTTTGATCGGATTGGTCGGGTTGACCCTTGTGAATGTCGTAGGTTTTCAGGTGGCGCCACTGTTCGATGGTGGAGCGTCCGTACCATGAAATAGCATGGTTCTTTACCGCATTGATTAGCTCATCTTCGGGGAGTTTGAGCCCATCTCCAAGGACGGAAATGCTGATGAGTTCTTCGTCTTGCGTACCGTATTCGGGAGATACCTTGCTCATGACACAGAGGTTGTTAATGGGGCCACGCTCCTCGCCATTGAGGACAAGAATGGGGTCATCTTCAGGAGCTGTGGGTGCTGCAAAGTACAGGCATCTCACGCCTCGCCAGGTGTTCTGAGGGATGCCCTCGACATGTTCACGGGCAAAGTCCATGTCGGTAGCGACCACGATCTGATTGGCATGGATGGTGTCTCCGTTTTCAAGCTCGATGCCTTCGCCTTTTTTAATCTGTTTGACAGGTGTGTTCAGGAGCAGGTGGCCCTCGGGGATGCGAGCCGCAAGTTGTGCTGTGAGCTGACCCATGCCTTTTGCGGGTACGGCGGTGTCGCCTGCGGCGAACATCTTGTAGGTGAACTCAAGCATTTTGTGCGAGGTTTCAAGGTCGCGATCAAGCATCACTCCGCCATAGAAGGGCTTGAAGAATTGGGTAATAAAGGTGTCGCTGTAGCCCTCGTCTTTGAGCCAGTCAAATGAGCGCATCCCCTTGCCCTGATAGATTTTTTCAAGGCTTCTCCCGATCATCGCTGTGCGAAGCTGTCCGATGAGGAGCTTGTCCTTTGCGCTTCCGACGGGGCTCATGACGGTTTTGATGCCATCAAGAGGGCGACGGAAAGGATCGGCCATTTTCTCCGAGAAGCCTTCGCCTTTGATGATCGCGCCTGGGTAAAACGAACGCAGGTCAAGTGATTTATAATCAAGGTATTTTTGTGCCGTGGGATAGGCTGTCAGCAGGACCTGAAATCCGTGATCGAGCAGGAATCCTTCGTGATGATCGGTGCGTACGCGCCCGCCTGGTGTGGGGGCCGCTTCAACGACTGTGACCTCAATGCCCTTGTCGATGAGTTCAGCTGCGCATGTGAGTCCTGCGAGTCCTGCGCCAATGATAACAACATCTGTGGAGTTCTGTTTCATGTTCTATGCCTGTGGTTGGGTCTGCCGAGGCGTGTGGTTATGATTCGGCAGTAAGATGAAAATTGTGTGGTGCCATTGGTACATATCAGTGCTATGTGCGCACCTGAGCCCATGATGATGGGGATGCACCTGCTGCACAGAACGGTGCATCCTTGATATGATATTTGGTATGTTTGTTCTGTGCCTGAATGTAATGATGATGAGGAGAGTTCATGTCGTTGATGAAGTTGAATTGTGTAGCTGTGTGTTGTTGTTTTGCGCTTGTTGCGTGCAGTGGTGATGAGTCGCCTGCATCCACACAATCAGGAGGGGAGGACATGACCATCGTGCAGGTGGATATGTCAGGTGATATGCGTGAGCAGGTTGTTGATGCAGATATGTCGTCGAGTGATATGAACTCCATGGTGGTGGTGGACATGGAGGAAGACGATATGCAGGATAGCGTTGAGGATATGTCTTCGCTTCCTGATGATATGATGTCTGGCGATATGGGGGAGATGGATCTTGGTGGTGGCGATGAGGATATGGCGTCTTCCGATATGGGGATGGTCACCGACGCGCTTTATGTGGGTAACAGTGATGTGTTTGCATCTGGGCCGTTGACTGTGGTTCAGGGTGAGACCACTGCATCTGATTTGCCACTTTCTGTGTGGCATCCTTCGGAGGCTGGTGAGTATGCGGTTGTGGTGTTTCAGCATGGATTTTTGATGAACACCTCATATTACGACCTGATGCTCAGGCATATTGCCTCGCACGGGTTTATTGTGGCAGCGCCCCAGATGTATGCGCCTGGAGACAATCCGCTGAGCGCGCCTGGCACCGAAGAGGAGGCCTCCAATGCGAAGATTGTGTGGGAGACGCTTGATGTGACGCTTCCTACAGTGTTGACTGCAGGCGTGGTGCCGCGTGTGGACAGGCTTGGGGCTATAGGTCACTCCCGAGGGGGCAAGGTGATCTGGATGAACCTGATTGATGATCCGAATCTGTTGAGCGCGGCGGTTGGTCTTGAGCCTGTGGACACCACGGGTGTGGGTCTTGCGACAGAGCCACGTGCTATTCCTGCCAATGGTTTTGCGTTCTCATTGCCGTCATTGTTTATTGGTGCAGGTCTTGGTTCTCAACCGATTAATGCGTTTGCGCCAGCATGTGCGCCCGAGATGGATAGCTATCCTGCGTTCTTTGCAGGGGCAATGAGTCCTGCGTATGAGCTTGTGGCGCTTGAGTATGGCCACATGGACATGTTGGATGATGATCCTGCTGGATGTGGTTTTGCGTGCTCTGCGTGCGTGGATGGTGAGGGACCGCGTGACTTGATGCGTAAGGCGAGCGCAGGGTGGAGCGTGGCGCTGTTCAGGGGGGCGTTGCAAGGGAGTCAGAATGCGGTGAGCGCATTGACTGATCCTACACTTGCACCTGTGAGCGCATCGGGGCGTGTGAAGTAAAGTATTGCTGACCAACACAAACAAAGGGCTGGCCCACGTGGGCCAGCCCTTTGTTTGTGTTGGTCAGCAATTCAGCAATATTTTCTCAGGTAGCTTGAGAGGTCATATTTCGAGGCGGTGCTTTTGCTTGTCATGTAGCGTATTTTGCCAAAGACATCGCGTTCAGCCCAGCCCCGGTCGTAGCGTCCAAGGCACCAGAAGATGCCCGAGTATGAGTTTGGATTGCGGCCATCCAGGGCGTACTTGTTGTTGAGCTCGATCATGACCTCGGCTGCCTGTTCAGGGGATTCGGTCCATTCGAGGATTTTCTTGCCCCAGAGCATGCGCATATAGTTGTGCATCTGTCCTGTTTGCACGAGCTGGTTTTGTGCTGCATTCCAGATCTTGTCATGTGTTTGCGCCTCTTCAAACTCCTCGAGTGTGTAGATGTAAGGGCGTTTGTCGTCGGCGTGTTCTCTGAGTGTTTTTTTTGCAAAGTCGGGGAGTGCTTCAAAGCTTGAGTATTTGGTGGGTTCCTTGTGTGCGAGGTTGTATCCAATCTCTCGCCAGGTGATGAGTTCATCAAGGAACGCCTCTGCACCAGCGCTCATATTCCACCAGCCCTCACGTTTTCCTGTGGGCTTTTGTGCAATTTTATCAGGTGACCATGATTCATTTTTGCACAATTGTGCAAAAACCTCATGACTGCTGATGTGACCAAAGTGAAAATAAGGGGAGAGGCTGCTTGCGCCATCCTCGGAGGGTTTATTGCGATCATCGGGGTAGGCCGAGAGTTTTTCATCAAGGAACAGGTGCATGCGTGTGGTGGCAGCGACATGGCCGCCTTCAACAGGGGCGATGGTGACCTCGTGATCAATGGGGAGGTCGGCCAGAGTTGCTTTGTCTCTGTTGTTGAGCATGTCACTGGGCGCAGGGTTCCATTTTTGCTGAATGTTTTTAATGATTTGATTGGTGTCTTTGGGCCATGGCTTGAGGTTGATTTCTTTCAGAGGGTCAGCCATGGGGAAGCCATTTGCGAGGTGGTCTGGCAGGAGTTTGTGTAGTCCTCGGCGAAAGGAGTAGGCTGTGGTGTAGACCTTGGGTGCGGCGCGTAAGGGGAGTAAACCATTGCTATCGACCTGAACCAGTCGAGCGTCGATTTTCTCGGCGGCAGCCTGAATCATGGAGGGGATGAAGAAGGAGGGGAAGTCATCTGTGACGACCAGCGCGGCGTGTTTTGCGAGGGCTTTAAGCAGGCCCTTACCCGCGTCTTCAGTGCGTTCAAGGTAGGGGTAATAAAGCGCTGCAGAGTCCTTGAAGTGGTGTGCGTTATCACGCATGCCATCCATGATAAATCGGTGTAGGCGGTCACTTGCCCAGGGGTAACCTGTGCGCAGTGGTTCAAAGATAAGTAGTGGAAGGTCGAGTGCTTTTGCCTGTTCAGCGGCGTATTGCAGGGCGAAGTTATAGTGTGGTCGGCGTTGCGCAATCATCCAGTAGAGGACGAAGCTTCTGTCAGAGAGGATGTCGAGGTCGTTGCAGGCGCATACGCGGATATCGGGGGTGTGAGGGGCTTGTAGATGTGTCATGCAGTGTGTTTTGGGGGCTTAATGTGAATTGTTTTGGAACTAATGCATTGTCTTTGACAATCAGATGCTTATAAATAGTTGCCGTGTTTGGCCATGATCGCATATCACCACGAAATACGATTAAGATTTGTGTCTTATCCTCGAATTTGCTATGGCTTTGAGCGCTTGTTTCCAACACTTAAGGAGAAGCGTCAGTCCATGTGAGCAAGGCAGAAGTGTACGTTGTTTTGATGAGATGATGTGGCCTGTCTAAATGAACTATCAACGATCAAAGAGAGAATTATGGATCGCCAGAAGCTTGAAGACCTCCAACAGAAAGTAGATGCCGTGTCTCAGCGTTATGATGCACGTTTTGCAGGTAAGGCTCGTGCCACACGCAGTGTGGAAGAGCTTGATGAGATTATTCGTGACCTGAAAGCCCTGCATACCGAGGGTCAAGGGTTGATGAACGGTGACAACACAGAGCTGCAGCAGATCCTTGAGACAGCTCAGAGCAACATTGACCTCTACACAGAGGAGCGTAAGAAGATTGTTGACATTCAGAACCAGGGCCCCGAGGTCGTGGAAGGCGCAATGTTGGCAAACTGGGCAAACTTCGTGTTCGACGAGTACCACCGTCACTTCGCAGGCAAGAACCGTGGCACCCGCGATGTGGGTCGTATCGACGAGATGATCGCCGAGCTTGAAGGCGTCAAGGACGACATGGAAGCGCTGCTCAAGAAGTCCGATCTTGAAGGCACACAGAAAGACCTTGAGGTCGTGAAAAACAACCTCAAAATGTACCAGGATGAGCTTGAGAACATCCTCGCTGCTCGCCGCGCTGGTACACGTGATGAGCGTATCTCCAACCTCGCCAATATGGCCAACGACCAGTTCAGCATCTACCGTGCACAGTTTGCAGGTAAGGGTCGCACAACACGTCGTCCTGGCTTGCTTGAGCGCGTGATCAAGAACCTCAACGGTATCCTGAATGACATGCGCGAGCTCAACACCAAGGGCACTCGCAGCGAGATCAACGTCAAGAACATCACCATCGTGCAGGAAAACCTCAAGCTCTACACAGGTGAGCTCAAGGAGATCAAGAGCGCACGTGATAACACCACGCTTGAGGACTTCGCAGGTATGCTCGGTGGCGCAGCCAACGACACCATGGCTGCTTACCGCGAGCACTTCGCGGGTCAGAACCGCGCTACACGCGACCTCGACCTCCTCAGCTCTCTGATCGACGAAATGTACGAGATCGCTCTTCAGATGCGTGAGGTCAAGGACGCCGCTCCTGATCTTGATGTCAACAGCCGTAACATCCAGATCGTGCTCGACAACCTGATCATGTACCAGACCGAGTACCGTCGCGTTCAAGAGGCAAAAGGCCAGGGTTAATTCTACCTGCCTGAGCGCTTGATATAAGCCTTGAAAGAAGACGGGGCGT
>CATLTV010000109.1 GCA_950059285.1 uncultured Pseudomonadota bacterium
GGTGAGGATAGACGAGATGTCTTGCTGTGAGAGTGTTTTGCCCGAAAGCGGCAGATAAAGTTCCAGCGCAATGAGCCTGAGCTGTGGTGGGTGTGTTGAATCGAGTAAGATAGTTTCAACATCTCCGACATGATGATCCTGGCGCTCTGGTGCACGTGAGCGAGTGTGCAGGTGATGCCACAGCGGGAGTTTTACCCAGAGAGAAAGGTTTGAGGCATGTTGGAGGGTGTTGATATCTGTAGGGCTCCACGCGATCAGATGTGAAATGAGGGCGCTGGTGTGTTCGGAGGCTTGAGGCGAAAGACATGCCTCAACAAAGCTCTGTCGCCATGCATATGTTGAGCGTGTGATGACTGCTTCTATTTTATGAATGTGGTCGATAAAGTGATTTAAATCACCAGGGTTATGAAGATCAAAGGTGAATTTAAATGTGGTGTTTTGTGGGGTGTTTGAATCAGGTTCAATGCTTGCGTTTACGCCTTTGAACGGTAAATCACCAGGGAAGGTGAGTTCAAGTAGGTTAATGGTGTCAATCCAGGCGTTCTGCTCGGGTGTGGCTTTGGTGGTGCGCTCGATGTAAACGCCCTCCATCAAGTGAACTCCATGCAGGGGGGAATCTGCGGGGATTGTTCCTGTGATGGTCAGGCTAGTTGCGCTTGGTTTATGGCTTGTGATGAGTTTGAATGAGTCATTCACGTTTGGGATTTTAAACGTATGTGCAAATGTGGCGGACGTCTCATCGTATCCAGTGAAAATAAACCCCTGATTCATCAGCACAGCTTTGAGTCTGTTGAGCTTGGCTTCGCCCTGGCGTTTATACTCCTCGGGACTTGTGATTTGCATGCTTATGCTTGTGGGCTGAACGTAGTTATCCTCGTTGTTTTGATCAAGCCAGAGGCGAAAGATGGCTACCAGTATAAAAACAGCGATGGCGATAAGGGTTATGCTCATAAATAGTACAGCCGTGCACAGTGAAAAAACAGTGGTGTATAAGGTGGCATTACATCAGCGCGGCATATAATCGTCAAGTCATGAACTTCTGTCAGATGGTGTTTCTGGACGTCAAAAAGCGGAGGGTGAAGGGGCGGCAGATTGCGCAGCAATCTGCCGCCCCTTCACCCTCCGCTTTCGGTTCAATGTACTTGAAACCTTACTTCACGCTCTTTAACTGCGTGGTCCATGCCATCTCTTGGCTCTTTTGAGCTAACTGGGCTCTTCTCGTCGACCATCAGCGTGGACTGCAAAGCGAGGTGTGTCGCGTGAGTGTACTGGCGCTTCAGATGCGTAGGGCCAGCCGCCAAAGCGAGTGCGTTGATAATCCATAAATGCCTGGCGAATTTGGTCCTGTGTGTTCATCACAAATGGACCGTGTTGTGCGACAGGTTCCTGAAGGGGGCGTCCCTGTAGCATCAATAGTTCGACTTCATCGCTGCCCTGGTTTTCGAGCGTGACAGTGCTCTCGGAGCGCAAGTGAATGCCCTTGTGTGATGTGTAGGTCTTGTCATGTACCTTGAGTTTTTCGCCATTAAAGAAGAAGAGTGAGCGTCGCAGACCTTCCTCATGTGCGGGCAATTCCCATGTCGAACCGCTTGGCATTCGGATGGTCCAGACATTGATATGCGCTTCAGGATTACTTGCCCATGAATCTGGTGGTGGTGCAAGCGCGCTCGTTTCGCCGAGTGTGCCTGCAATGACACGTACCTCTACGGGGTCAACGTCCTGTTCCTGTTCAAAGGTCAGTGTTGGGATCTGGTTGTCCCAGAACATTGAGAAATAGGCAGGTACAAATTTTGTTTTGGCAGGGAGATTGAGCCAGATCTGAAAAAGCTCGACGGGGTTATCCCTGTCCTGGTTCAGGAGAGGGAACATTTCGGAGTGTACGACGCCTTTTCCTGCGGTCATCCATTGCACATCGCCGTTTCCAAATCGGGCCTTTGCGCCCAGAGAGTCGTGGTGGTCAATAAAGCCCTGTCGCACGATGGTGATCGTTTCAAATCCTCGGTGTGGGTGGCCAGGAAACCCAGGAACTGTGCGGCCATGGTACATGCTCCATCCATCTTTGCCCGAGAAATCCTGTCCCAGCGCACGTCCTCCGAGGCTTGCCTTGGGTCCAAGCTTTTCATTGCCTGCGGGATAATGGTCCATATGATGGACACAGAACAAAAACGGATCTGCGGTCTGCCACTGGAAGCCGAGGTTGGTATCTCCAAGTATGGGGTTTGTCTTTGACATATATCGAATCTCCATTGAGCGTCATTGGTGGACGTAAAGTAGTGTTCATGACATCACACGATGTGCAGGGCCTAACGTATACGCAGGTTGGCGATGAGCGAAGAAACGCATTGTTTACTCTGTTTCAACAACGTACAGCATTTTATTTTTAGAGGTTTTCAGGATGACAAAAGTTGCTTTTATTGGTGCGGGTTTAATTGGTGGTAGTCTGGCGCAAGCGATGGCCAAACGTGAAGGTTTTGAGGTTGTGGCGTACAACAGGACACGGAGCAAGGTTGAGGCGCTTGAAGGCGTGACATCTCTGGACTCGGCTGTCGGTGCAGTACGCAGCGGCGCACGTTTTGTACATATTACAATGAGTGAGGACAGCGCACTTGACCAGGTGCTCTCGGACAGCGCGCTCATCGATGCGCTCGTGCAGCACAAGGTCTTGCTCATTGATCACACGACCGCCTCTCCAGAGGGGACGA
This sequence comes from uncultured Pseudomonadota bacterium, assembly GCA_950059285.1. Taxonomy (GTDB): domain Bacteria; phylum Myxococcota_A; class Bradymonadia; order Bradymonadales; family Bradymonadaceae; genus CATLTV01. The sequence goes on from CATLTV010000109.1 coordinate 2,703, forward strand.
AGGCTCGTATCAAGGGGTTACAAGAGGCTGGGGTGGAGGTGATCCACGCGCCTGTGTTTATGTCACCTGCGGCGTGTCTTTCTGCTCAGGGCGTGATGGTTGTATCGGGGCCAGCGGCTCTGGTCGAGGAGGCGACCCCTCATCTTGAGGCGATGACAGGAAAGCTTGTGAACCTTGGTGAGCGTGTCGACGCGGCGGCATCATACAAACTCTTTGGAAATGCATTGATTATCACGCTCACCGCAGGGCTTGCTGATGTGTATACGATGGCCGATGAGATGGGCTTTAGTCGTGAGCAAGCGATTGGATTGATTGATTTTTTCAACCCTGGTGGTACGCTCAATGGACGTGGCAGGAGGATGGCACAGGAGGATTACTCCACAAGTTTCGAGGTTACCATGGCACGCAAGGATGTGCGTTTGATGATGGAGTCTGCGGGTGACTCTGTGGAGCAATTGATCACTTTACCTGCGGTTGCAGCGCGGCTTGATGCGCTGATCGAGAAGGGATTTGGTGAGGAGGATCTTGGTGCTATCGCACGCAAGGTAAAGTGAAGCAGGTGCAAAAAAAGAGGCGCCTCTTTTTTTGCGGTTGTGCTCAGGGCACAACCAGTAACACGAGAGCAAAGCGTACATCACCATGCGCGCCTACACGCTCATCAAAGTCAGTGGCTTCAAAGGCGTGTACAATTTGTTTGGCGTAATCGCGACCGATGGTGCGTGCATGATCGGCGCTTTCTAGCAAGCAGCGTAGTTCTTTGGGTTCGAGGTGAATTTCTTGATTCTGATATTCGCCTGCGACGCCAAGGAGCTTGTGCGTTTGCTCGTTGTGCGCTGCGCTGCCTTCATGAAGCAACACATATAAACCAGGAGCGTTCCAGTCACGAGGAGCGTAGGTTTCCCACTGAGTGGCCTTGAGCCTCAATGCTCCGACTGCGCCTGTGGTGCTGTCTTCAAGCTCGGCGAGCAGACCTTCTACGATGGCGTGCCCATTGCTGAAGAAGTCGATTTCCTGAGCGCGAACGGCCTCCTCGCGGCTGAATGTACCAAGGTAGTGCGCCTCGGGCGCAAGTCCTGGAATGGCATCGACAACAACGCGAGAACCGTACTCAAAGGAGTAGGTTGCTTCCTCTTCTTTTTCAACAAGATCCAGACCTACACGTTGTGCAGCATCTGTACAGAAGCGCTCCATAAGGGATTCAAGTTCGCGAGGAACCTGTGCCATGATCACAGGGCCTTCCTCGATCTGATGCGAGTTGGGGAAGTTCCACATGGTGTCATGGTGTTCAAGTTGTTTGATCGTGTCTTCAATGAGCGCTGCCTGTGTGTCAGCATCTTGAATTGCTGCACCAGACTCAATGGCGAGCCTGACCGCGTTCATGGCAGGACTTGAGCCCACGCTTGCCGAGGCAAAGATGCCAAGTCCTTCATAGAGTTTTGCAAGTGATGCAGGTTGGTCCTTGGCTGTGAAGTAGTAGATTGGCAAGTCGCCTGTGCGACCGATGCGGTCAAGGCGACCGATACGCTGCTCAAGAATTGTGGGGTCTTCAGGCAAGTCAAAGTGTACAAGGACATCACAGAACTGGAAGTTACGACCTTCACTACCTGCACCTGATGTGATCATGGCAGGTGATGAGGAGAGCCTGAATCGTGCAAGCTCGATGTCGCGCTCCTGCGTGTCCATCTGTTCATGGAAGCAGAACAGCGTATTGAACGACTTGTGAGAGAGCAGCTCGGTGAGCTTGGTGGCACGGCTGGCATCGTTGACAAAGATAAGCGCGCGTTGCTTCTCTTTTTTCCATGTGCCGATTTGCTCGATAAGCCACTGAACTCGTGGATCATTTTCACTGATTTTTGCGCTGATGTTGGAGCCATCAACCTCCACCGCATGTGCCACACGTTGTGGGAGCTTTTTGATGTCACGACGAGTCACTGCGCTGACTTGCTTGACGAGATGAGAGCCATCACCAAGGGTGCGGTGCTCAAGCCCAAGCGTGTCGACCAGGTGTGTGAATCCTTCTTCGCCAAGCTGGAATGGGGTCGCTGTCAACAGGAGCGCATGTTCTGTTTCACGAATAAGCGGCGTGAGTTGTTCCTTGAGGGTAGGGCGGAGGAGCTGGTGCGCCTCGTCGCAAATCATCATCTGGGGATCGCTGTTTTGCATGGCGATGGCCCACTGAGGATTTTTCTCAAGAAACTCGTAGCTCATAATGGCGAGCGGGTGGACATCAAACGGATTGACATCTTCGCCGAAATCGGTGGCGACGTGTTGGATGCGTTCGGCATCAATGTACACGAAGACCTGGTGGAACTTCTTGTAAAGCTCTCCAAGCCACTGAAGCACAAGGGATTCTGGTGCAACGATGACCGCGCGCTCAATACGATTCATGCGGAGCATGGCGCTTGTGATCATGTGTGCGACGATGGTTTTACCAAGGCCGACTTCATCAGCGAGCAGCCAGCGCACGCGAGGTTTGGAGATGGCTTGTTGGGCAGCATCAAGCTGATGGGGGAAGAGTTCAATGCGGCCACCAAGGAGGCTTGGGATGTGACCTGTGTGTTGCATGGAGAGCAGGCGAAGTCCGTCCATTCTGTTGAGGACGTGTTCAATATCATCAAATTCGCCATCAAGAAGTCTGTCGACCACACCCGAGGATGCGATCACTGGCCACAGCTTCTCTTCTTCGATCTCCTCACCGCTGGAGAGCCTTGCCATGCCCTCACGCAACTCCATGATTTGCTCGACCTGATTGGTGGGCGTGCGCACAAGCATTCCCATATGAAGCTTGATGACGCGCAAGCTCTCGGGTTCGGGGGAGAGCTTCAGGCGCTCCATTGTGTCAGGGAAGAAGACATCAAGGAAGCGTTCTTCAATACCTACGATAACGCCTACGCCAGACTCGGGGCTGTAGGGGCGGATAACTTTATTACCAGCTTGCCACATTTGGTCATGCTCATATTCAAGAGAGTGTGAACGAAGTTACAGCGGTTGAAGCGATTGTGTACGAAGAGCTGACGAAGTGAAAGCTTTGTACTGCTGTTGGTTTTCCGACACAGCGCTTGCCTCCTTCAGACCAGTTAGCGCCCATACACAATTGTTTTAACTGCTGTAAGCCCCCCACTCAAGGGTGGCAGTCCTTCTAGGATGACAACGACATGATGTAAAGAGTTAAAGTGCACTCGTAAAGTGAGGATATGTCATTTTGTGACGCGCTTGAATGTGTGTGCCGCGCGTGTATCTAGCAGCGAGGTCCAGCTTGCTCGCTGATAGTGGTGGGTCTTTGCTATGATTGTGGATGATTTGTAGGTCTTTGATATGTTTTGGTTTTTATGTTTTTTGTCGTGTTTAAATGTGACATCAATGAAGGCATCTTCGATTTTATTGCGAGGCCCCGAGTGTGTATGACGCACGCGCAATGATGTAAGCGTAAGTGTGGCGTCAGGAGTGACAAGAGAGCCCTTGTAGGTGCGTGTAGTGCGATCTCGTCGGATCGTCAGGGTGTGCGTATCGTTTTTCCAGGTGCCTTCGGGGCCAAGAAGCGCAGCGTCCCAGTCACAGTCCTGATCAAGCTCCACATGTGGGCGATCTTTGAATGAAGGTGCGTTGAGGACGAGGAGCCCCTGTATTTTTGCGAGCTTATCCTTGGCATCCCAGAAGGCAGCGTCACTGTCTGGAAATATGTGAGGGTGAAGTTTAAAGTCGACGGCTTTACCGCACAGGTGCTTGCTACGAAGGGTTTTGGAGTAACCTTCACGAAACCCCTCGCGCTGTTGTTCTGCCGTACGTTTTGCCGAGGCAATACGCACAGGATAGCCCATGTCCCAGAGTTGTTCCTGTATCCACTGCGCACGAGCCTGAAGTTCAGGAACTAACGTTTCAAGTTGCCTGTCGTCCTCTGCTCGCCAGGTTTTGCGCTGTGTGTTGGAGACTCCCGTGGCGTAAGGATCTTCAGCGCTGGAGGTGTCATGACTCTGCCCGGAGAACACAAGGCAGAGGGTGAGCAACAGAGGGATGTTTTTCCTGTTCATGAGCATACATTGAGTCGGTTAAACCTTTTTGCACAGGTTTGTGCACAGTGATTATGTCCTGTATATCACTTTTGCGTGACATGTCCCATGGTGTGGGTTTATTTGTGGTGATGTCAATGGACTGCCATATGCGAGGTGATTTGTGGTGATTGATTTGAAGAGTTGTATCTTGTTTGAAAATAAGCGTTTTGCCGTTATGGATAAACCTGCGGGTGTGCCCACTGCGGGGGATTCACTGGAGCAACCTGGGAGTTTGCAGCACGCGTTGATGCAGGCTGAGGGTCGCATGGTCTGGGCAGTGCACCAGCTTGATAAGGAGACAAGCGGTGTGAACCTGTTTGTAAAGCGCAAGTCTCTGGTGCAGCCTCTGTCCGATGCGATTCAGCAAGGTTGTAAGGAGTATATCGCCGTGACATCTCCTCTTCCCGAGGGGACTCAGGAGAGGTTTGATATCAAGGAGCCGCTTGATTATTGCAGGAAGGAGAAGAAGCACAAGGTGATGTCGGGTGGTAAACCTGCGCATTCTCGTGTGAGTGTTTTGCTTTCAACGAGCAAGATTGCAGTGCTCAAGGTGAGGTTGATTACAGGGCGTACACACCAGATCAGGGCTCATCTTGCGCATCTTGGTATTTCCATTCTGGGTGATGATCGTTATGCCGATGACAGGTACAAGAAAGCATCAAGACGCCAGGCGTTGCACGCCTGGCGTCTTGATGCGGATTTTCCAGAGTTACAGGAAATTATGCCCATTCTTGCGCCTCTTCCTGACAAGCTCATGGATCTTGTCTCTCCCGAGGATCGTGAAGGGCTATTAAGTCAACTTGGTCAGGAGTTGACCTTGTAGGCTTCGGGCCAGAGCTGTCTGGGGTGTTCACCGTAGGCAGCAGCAATGACCTTGAGTGCTTCCTCGAGTTCCTTGCTTTGTGTGACATTTTCAGGTGCATGGATGGTCAGGTGGACATAGAGATCGCCTGCATCCTTGCCCTTTCTTGCGACACCTTTTCCCTTCAATCTCAGCTTCTTGCCAGACTGCGCACCACGCGGAATTTTGAGTTTCACCTCACCCGTTGGTGTGGGGACGATCGCCTCTCCGCCCTGGATGGCTTCCACGATGGTGATGGGGACATCCATGTGTAAGTCATTGTCTTCTCTGCGATAAAGAGGGTGGGGCGATACATGGAGTTTCAGGAGCAAGTCGCCTGCTGGGCCTCCGTTCACACCAGGGTTGCCCTGACCTCGTAACCTCAGCGTACCACCATCCTTTGCGCCTGCGGGGATTCGGACCTGAAGATCCTTGCCATCGCTAAACCTGATGGAGCGTTCTCCACCAAGTACGGCGGTCATGAAGTCGATGGTTAACTCGGCGCGAGCGTCATCTCCTCGAAGGGGGACGTTTGCAGCGCGAGCGCCACCAGGTGCACGTCGACCAAAGCCAAAGAGGTCGCCAAAGATGTCCTGCGGGTCAAATCCGCCACCTCCTGAGAATCCGTTGAAGTTTGCCGAACGTCCCTGACTCCCGCCCATGTTTTGCCACTGCTTGTAGGCGCGGGCCTGTTCTGCGTCAAAACCCTGTCTGAGTGATTCCTCTCCAAACTCATCGTACAGCGCGCGCTTTTCGCTGTCAGAGAGGACCTCATACGCAGCGCTTGCTTCCTTGAACTTTGCTTCGGCCGCTTCATCGCCTGGGTTTTTATCAGGGTGATATTTCTTGGCGATTTTGCGGTAAGCCTTTTTGATTTCGGAGGTTTCTGCGCCTGGTCTGACACCGAGCGCGTCATAAAGTTTTTTGTTAGGCATAATAGTTTGGCCTCCAGTATCTTCTTATGTAGATGACATGACTTCGTGCGGTGTGTTCTGTATCTACTTGAATTTATTTACAATAACCTGTGCTGGTCTCACGATTGCTCCAGTGGCCTCGTTGACAAAACCCTGTCGTGAGACCTTCTGGATGGTGTTGTTGTGGTCTTCTTCTGTCGTGTCGACCGTGCCGATAGCCTCGTGGACTTCAGGGTTAAACGCGTCATCAGGTTGAGCGAGCTTGAGCCAGCCGTGTGACTCAAGGGTTTCATCAAACTGATTGATCATGTGTTCCAGACCTTGCTTCCATGGGTTGTTCTCGTCTTGAGTCATGGAGCTTGCACGTTCAAGGCTATCCCTGAGCGTGAGCATGGACATGATAAGAGCATCGTCCTGATCCTTGTTTGGCTGAAGTTCTTCGGCTTCTTTTTCAGGAATGGATTTTTTGTCGTTTTCGTCGTTTTCGTCGTTTTCGTCGTCTTCGTGTTCTTGCTTATGCTCACCAAAGACATAGGTTTGAGGTGAGTCACGATCCTGAACTGTGACAAGTTCTTGATTTTCTTGAGCCTTGGCAGCAAGGTCGGTGAGGAGTTTTGAGGTATACTCAGCGGCTTCTTTTTGGCGGTTAGCCTCAAGGAGTTCCTGTTCAAGCTCTTCGATATGGGCAGCTTGCTTTTGCAAGCGAGCCTCTTGAAGGGCCATGTGTTCCTTGATCTGCCTCTCCATCACTTTTTGTTGCGCGAGGCTTTGTTTGTACGCCTGTTGGAGGCGTTGGACCTCTTCATAGAGCAGGTCACGCTCCTGTGCGATCTTGAGCGCAAGCTCGCGAGACACCACATTATTGTTTCCCTGTCTATTTTGGTGTGGAAATAATGGCGAGTTGTACGGGTAATTTCTTGAATACATGAAGTTTTTCCTTCGTATGTGAACGTGCTGTTGGTGGACGCAACCTGGGCGTGTATGGTCATCGTTTTATGGATCACCAGTCGGGTTTAGCCTCCCAACACGCATCACGTGCATTGTATATTTGAGCGACCTTCAGGTCATGACTCCACGCCATGTCCTGCGCGGCCTACAGAGATAAACTTGTACACATCACAAGAGAGTCAAGTGTTTTGGCTTTCCTGATAAAACAGAAGAGGATGGGGCAGTTGTCTTCAAACAACTGCCCCATCCTCTTTCTGGCGAAGGTCTATATCAGGTTAGGTTACTTGATGATGGCGATGGTTTGTTGGTTGAGTGCCATCAGGACGTTGTCCTCGGTCCAGAGCTCGCGGAACTCGACGGCGTAACCGTGCATGGAGACGCTCATGGTCGCGCGGTATTTAAGAGGCTTGCTGGTGTCGAGGATGCTGGGGTCTTCAAGGAACTGGATTGTGGTGCTGATGGTGGCGATTGGACGAGGTTGTTTGAGGGTGGAGAGAATGCAGGGCCACCAGGCATCCATGAGGAGGGCGATATAGGCGTTGTCAGCCTGTGCAGGTGGTTCCTTGAGGTTGACCCAGCCGTGTGTGGCGCGTTCTTCCTTGTGGTTCATGATGGGGAGGGCGTCATCTGTGCGGTAGTCCATGTGTGCGCTGAAGACAGGGGCAAATGGAGGAGCAAGGGGAATGACGCCCAGGTCTTGCCATGGTGTCATTTCAGGAGGGGTCATATCATTCCAGGTGGCGTCTTCGACACGTTCGGCACCAAAGAGGGCGGTGCTTTCAGCTTTGACGCCATCGGTCTGACTTAATCGTGCGCTCCATGTGGTGGTGTTGCTTCCCTGGCGCACAGGGAGGAGGTCGATGGAGGTATCTCCAGGGAGTGTTGGGCCACAGAGCATCGATGTCATGGAGCGAAGTTTTTGGCTGGGAGCGATGGTCTGTTGTGCGTGTTCAAGGGCGAGGACTTTTGAGGCTGTGACGAGGCCACCAAAAGCGCCTCGACCTTGCTGCCATTGATCGGGCGTGTTCCAGTGATAATTTTTGTTATCGGTAAGTTGTACGTCGAGGAATTTCTGAGCAAACGCGGAGGTCATGGTGTGTCCTTGTGAATGTGTGTACGAGGGGACGTGCAAGTGATTGATTGTGTTTTTGTATCAGTCACTTGCACGTTTTTATGATTCAGAGCGCCTTGTCGATGTTGACGTTGTGCTTCTGGTAGAACGGGGTAAGTTTTTGTTCGATAAGCGCCTTGGCTTTGTTGATATCGAGTTCATCAGGAGATGAGATATCGTGCAGGAGCGTATCGAGTATATCTTGCTGAATCAAGCCTGCGTCCTGAGCAATTTTGTAGGGGACGTGGCTGTACATCACGGTGGCGTAGCGTGAGCGGTAGATGGTGTCGAGCTCCTGTTCAAGTTTGTGTTCGACCTTTTTCTTGAGAAGGAATGCGGGGTCACCGACTTTTTCGCTCATTTCGATGTAGTTTTCGAGCGCCATATCAGCGATGGCATCGGCGTTTTCCTTGCGCAGCTCATGGTAGCGTTCAAAAGCCTGTTCAAGGGAGTCGCACTCGTCAAGCAAGCTGTTGAGTGTGGTGCAGTCTTCAAAACCGCAGTTCAAGCCTTGCCCAAAGAAGGGGACAATGGCGTGTGCGGCGTCGCCAATAAGGACCACGTCATCCTTGTAGAACCATGGGCCACAACGCACGGTGCCGAGTGTGCCCGTGGGGTTTTCCAGGAACGTGTTGCCAAGGTCGGGGACAAGTTCAATGGCGTCGGGGTAGTGGGTTTCAAAGAAGGCGACCACATCATCTTTTGTTTGGAGCTGTTCAAAGCTCAGGTCGCCTGTCATGGGCATGTAGATGGTGCCTGTAAAGCTGCCATCAAGGTTTGCAAGGCCCATGAGCATATGGTTTCCTCGTGGCCATATATGGAGTGCATGTTCAGCCATGGCGTACTCGCCGTTTGCCTTTGCTGCAAAGGGAATCTCCTTGTAGCCATCCTCAAGCATATCCACGCGGCCTTCATAACCGTCGAGTTCCATGAGTGCTTTTCGTACAGGGGAGGGTGCGCCATCGGCACCGACGATCACATCGGCCTGCACCTTGATGTCATCATTGCCCTTCAAGAAGTGTAGGGTTTTGTTTTCAAGATCAACATCTTGCAGCGCATGTCCGAAGACGATCTTCACGCCGACCTCTTCAGCCTCATCGAGAAGGAACTTGTTAAGCTCACTGCGAGAGACGGAGTGGTTATGTTCGGAGTCATCCTTGCCATAGGGCTGGTAGGTGAGGTTTCCTTCAAGGTCGTGCATCATGCGTCCAAGGACAGGGACGGTGAGCTCCTTGATGACGCGTTCACGTTCGCGAAGCAGCGTGAGCGCAGCGAGTCCGCGTTCAGTGAGGACAAGGTTGATGGAGCGGCCAGCGTCAATATCTGTGGCGCGCATGTCGGGGCGCTTTTCATAGAGTGTTACCTCTTTGGCGCCTTTTTTCTTGAGCAGGCAGCTCATGAGGCAACCTACAGGGCCAGCGCCCACGACCACGATATGTTTATCTTCTAATTGTATACTCATGTCAGCACCTCGATGGTTTGTGTTTTGAGTCACGAAATAGACACCCTATTCTTTATGTCATTTGTTTGAACGCATGCAAGCTTGGAACACGTGTTTTGATGGTGTTGGCTAGCTGTGAGTCTACATGTATAATCACGGTTCGAGCTTCTTTTTGACATGCGCACAATTTGACGCGATGCGTCATGACGGAATGGAGTAATCTCTGGTACAGACAGGATATCGAGGCAGGCATGGTCCCTGGCTAGCCTGGCATATGTTGTGTCAAGGCTAGTGAGAATGTGGGATGAGTACATGGACATTGAAAGAGAGGTCAAATCAAGATGAGTCGTCGTGATCGAAGTTTTTTGAGTGAAGTGGTCTTTGCAAAGAGTGACTACGGCAGCATTGTGCAGACAAATTATCCTGGAGCGCACGACCAGGACTATCGCGCACGGGTCAAGTCATTGATCTCCGAGTCAGAGCAGGCATGGCCGCAGCTTCCAGCGTATCACTACACCGAGGAGGAGCATGCCACATGGGAGCTTGTCAGCGAGGTGTTGATTCGATTGCAAAACCGTTACTCATGCAAGGCTTATCTTGACGGGCGAGATGCGTTGAATTTGCCAACATCAAGGATTCCGCAGCTTGATGAGGTGAGCGCGACGATGGAGGAGACGACAGGATTCATGCTTGCTCCTGTGGGCGGTTTGCTTGATAAGGCCGAGTTTTTGCCCATGTTATCGCAGCGCGTGATGCGCTGTACACCTTATCTGAGGCACCCCTCTTATCCGTTCTTTACGCCCGAGCCTGATATTTTGCACGAGCTGCGAGGACACGCGCCAATGTTCATGCACCAGCCCTTTGTGGATCTTTCCGTGGGAATTGGTGAGGCCGCTGCTGCTGCGGTTGAAGCGGGCAATGATGACCTGCTTGATACGATTGGGTTGTTCTACTGGTATACGGTGGAATATGGCCTGATCAAGGAAGATGGTGAGATCAAGGTCTTTGGTGCGGGGAGCAACGGAGGCATCCAGGACTTGTTGCGTGCGATGGACCCCACGGTAGAAAAGAGACCATTTTCGCTTGACGCCATCCGTTCATTAAGCATTGATTACGACGCGCCGCAGGAGCTTTTCTTTGTGGCCGAGTCTTACGAGCAAGTGACCGAGATTGCAGAGCAGCTCATGAAACTTGCTTGATTTTAAGTGTCTTTTGAGCGAGCAAGTTTTATTATGAGCGACGAAATCGCGAATCATTACAGTCAGATCCTCACCCATCTTGGTGAGGATGTCGAGCGAGAGGGATTGCTGGACACACCGATGCGTGCGGCCAAGGCGATGGAGTTTTTGACCTCGGGCTACACCATGGAGCTTGATAAGGTTGTCAATGGTGCCATCTTCGAGTCGGACATCGACGAGATGGTCATTGTCAAGAACATCGAGCTTTACTCCTTGTGTGAGCATCACATCTTGCCTTTTATTGGGCATGCACACGTGGCCTATATTCCACAGGGCAAGGTCATTGGATTGAGCAAGGTTGCGCGCATCGTCGAGATGTTCGCACGTCGATTGCAAATCCAGGAGAACCTCACCAAGCAAGTTGCGGATGCGATCATGACCGTGACAGGTGCGCGTGGTGTTGCGGTGACCGTGGAGGCCAAACACATGTGCATGATGATGCGTGGTGTGCAGAAGCAAAACTCGACGATGACCACCAGCGTGATGTTGGGAGACTTCCGCCACGAGCCAGAGTGCCGTGCTGAATACCTTCAGCTCTTGCGTGGCTAGTGTGGGGTATGTTAACCCACAGCGCCAGACCTCACCGTGAGGTTTGACACACTTTTTATCGTGCCTGGAGCGTGGCTAAACCCCGCTATGACTGAATAGTTCCAGGACACATTCTTGATCATTTTGTTTTAGGTTCTGTTGGTATAGGCGGACCGAGCAGAGCGACGGCACGGAGGAATGAGGGGGAGAGAGGCAATGAAGGGCGATCGGGATCGCCTGAAGATGCTTCTCTTCTCCTCTTTTCTTCGGGGCAAGCTCCGCGACGGGAGCTTATGTCAACAGAACCTAAGACAGGCCTCACATCAAATTCTGGTGTAGGCCATAGTAAGGAGATACACATGAGCGAACTCATCATTGAAGATCTTGAAGTTGGAACAGGCGCAGAAGCAACCAAGGGCCAGAACGTGGTCGTGCACTACACAGGTTGGTTGACAGATGGCACCAAGTTTGACTCCTCCGTGGATCGTAACCGTCCATTCTCATTCCCTCTTGGTGGCGGTCGTGTCATCAAGGGCTGGGATGAAGGTGTGGCTGGTATGAAGATTGGTGGCAAGCGCAAGCTCACCATCCCACCAGAGATGGGTTATGGTGCACGCGGCGCAGCAGGCGTGATTCCTCCAAACTCCACACTCGTGTTTGAAGTGGAGCTGCTTGAGGTCAAGTAAGCGCGTTTAACAGCGAAAGCAAAAGCCCGAGGGGGCGAGAATTTACGCAGTAAATTCTCGCCCCCTCGGGCTTTTGCTTTCACTGTGTCCATCTCCGTAGGTTTTTGGTGTGCAAAAGGTTTGTACAGTGAGGTTTAATTCTTATGTGTGATCGTATGACGATTGTTTTGGTGGTGGTTTGATCTGTGAGATTGTGCACGATTTGTAGTGTACGGAGGGTTTTGTATTGCGAGTCAGGTATGTATACTCGCACCGTCCGTTTCACATACATCAGTACTATCAAAGGATATAAACCATGGCAGAGAAGACCCCCATTCTTGAGCAGCCAGAGCGCTATCACAAGTTCAAGAAATCCGAGCTTTCAACGGTACAGGTTGGCATTCAACAGTGGCCGACCAAGAAGATGCGTCCATTTGATGAAGAGAAGTGCATTGCGACGATGGTTGATGCGCGTCACTACTCCTATGACAACTCCCCAACGTATTATGCTGACGTGAGTCGAATCAAGAAGGGGTGGGACAAGGTTGATGGCGTGCTTTCAAAGGAGGAGACGGCCTTCTGGTTCTCTGTCTTGTTGGAGCCAAAATATATCTATGATGATTATGATGCCGAGGAGTTTACGGTTGAAAAAGCGAGGGCCATGCTTGGCAAGGTCACCGCAGAAGACTCCTATGAGCGCTACTTTGAGCTGATGTCCGAGCACAACGTGTTTGCCAACTACTACGGTAACCAAAACGTGCTCGCTCGCCTGCTTCGCGAGGTCGCTCCTTATGATAAGGCGTTGAAATTCCTCGGTGATAACTTGCAGGTGTCGTATCTTGGTAACTGGGTCGAGCAGCTTGGCCCACCTCCTGAAGATGCGCTTGCGTCATCACGCGAGATGATGAAAGAGATCTTCAAGAACACCAACTATGATAACATCTGGCTGAACTCCAACATCTCAAAGATGCTCGCCACAATCCCTTACGAAGATGCGATCAACGAGCTGCTCAAGCGCCATGTGAAAAACAAACGTGACTGGGACACGGACACCATCAAAATGGCGCTCAGTATGGAGGACAAGGAGCAGGCGATTGAATACCTGTCTCATGTCAAGCGCTGGTCCTATCAACAACCAAGTCACGATGAGATCCGCATGTTCTTCTCCAATTACGAGTTTGACCATGCCAAGATCTTGCTCAAGAAACTGATTTACCATTACAGAAAGAAAAGCGGCTTCAAGGGCGTGCTCAAGGAGGTCTTCAAGATCCGTTCCCCCGAGGTCGTGGTGTTGATGTACGATTACTTGCGTAACGCCTCCTTGAAAGCCATGATCGACGACTACGTGTGTCAACACGAGCGCTATGCGCTCGAAGGCATGCTCACTCTGTGTCATAGCCGCAGTAAGAAGCGCGACTGGGCGCTGAGTTTGATGCGTGTGCTTGTGGACAAAGATCCTCAGGTCGCCGCCGATCTGAAGACGCTTGCTGAATCACACCCCAAACGTATCAAGGAGCTCATTGATGAGGAGTTCTTTGCCACGGGTGAGGATGGCGAGATCAAGGTCCGCGCCTCCATCGACTATGTCGAAGAGAAGGATTACAAGGTGTGGATGAAGCGCTTTGTGGATGTGCAGTGGCCTGATGGCGGCTCTCCTGCTTGGCTGCGTGTGGAGTCCTTGCCCCCTGTGTTTATCAAGGACACCGAAAAAGCGCTTCCTTTTGATGTGATCAATGGTGTGTTCGCGCTCTCAAAGTGGGCTTTTCATGCCAAGTTAAAGCCCACCAAGCAGACCAACCAGAAAGAGATTGACCTTTATAAGAAGGATGCCAAAAAATGGCTCAATGACTTTATGGAGAACACCGACCATACAAGCGCCGAGCACCTTATTCTTGAAAGCTTCCGTTGTTGGGATGCGACCCAGGATGACTCTGATGGTGACTGGATGATTCCTCTGGCTGGTACGAAGGGCAGCGTGGCCGTGGTTGGTGCGCTTGACCACTATATCCGCGAGAGTCGTGATTACTCTCTTCGTGTCAAACACCGCGAAGAAGCCACGCTCGCCATTGACTTGCTCTATGATCTTGACACCCCTGAGGCTCGTCATGACCTGTTGTGGCAAGCGGACCACCTCCAGGATGATACCCTTCGCAAACATGCCAAGGACTTGCTCGCCAAATACAAGAAGAAGAACAAGCTCTCTGATGAGGAGTTCCAGGATCTTGCGGTGCCCGAGTTTGGTCTTGATAAGAGCGGTGCCAAGATCTTTGATTTTGGTACACGTCAGCTCAAGATGATCGTCAAAGGGCGTCATGACATCTGCTTCATTGATGAGAAGACGCACCGTATCTTCCAAAAGTTTCCACCCACACGTAAGACCGATGATCGTGACAAGTACGCAAGCGCGCGCGAGCATTATGGTCACATCAGTGATGATCTGCGTCAGGTCTTTATTGAGCAAAACATTCGCATGGAGCGCGCCATGCTTGTGGGCCGAACCTGGAAGGTTGAGCGCTGGCACAAGTTCATTGGCGAACATCCCATCCTGGGCCACCTTGCGCGAAGGTTGTTGTGGAAAGTGCTTGATAAGAAAGGGAATCTTGTCTCTCATGTGCTCCCTGATGCCGAGGGCACATTTATGGATCTTGACTTCGAGGAGGTTGAGCCTGAAGAGGGACAGTTGCTTGCGCTTGTACACCCCGCCGAGCTTGAACCTTCAGCGCTTGATGAGTGGGTTGAGCAACTTGCTGACTTTGAGATTATTCAGCCCTTTGATCAGCTTGAGCGTCCATTGTTCCGCAAGGGTGATGCTGCCGAGGTGTTGTCCTCAATCACCGAGCGTCTGGATGATCACTGTATGATTCACTCGCTTGATCTTGGTTGGGAGATCGTCAAGGGACGTTATCGTTCTGCCTCGGCGATCAAGTACACCGCACCAGACAGCACGATTCCGCTGACCATTCAGCTCTCGGGTCATATGAACGTGACATATGATGGTCGCGTTCAGAAGGCGCAGTGGGGTTCGCTCAGGTTGACTGAACTCAAGGTGGGTGACTCCGTACTCTTTGCTTCTTCAGACAATAAACTTGCTGAGAAGATGCTGGAGAAGATTTCGCCAGTGGCCTTCTCGGAGGCAGTACATTTGATGAAGCAGGCCGAGGCCATCGCCGCATCGTAAGTGTAAAGCGTAATAAAGAAGGAGTTGTTCGGAAAAGCTCGTAGAAACCGCGTATTTTGGTGTCGCAAAAACAGAATGTAACACAGCTACTATTCTTGGTTTTTGCTCCTTAAACTCCACGCCTTCTTCTTCGCTTTTCTTCCAACAGCTCCTTCTCCATTACGCTCTCGAGTTCTGACAAAAAGCAAAAGCAGAGGTTTAAGTATTAAACCTCTGCTTTTGCTTTTTGTATGTTATTGATTATTCAGTGTATTTCGTCCTTCCTTGAGCACCTTGCGAAGGGCTGTAATCAGAAAAGGATCAGTTGATGAATCGTGAAGTTGCTGAAGTTCATTGATTTTTTCATGTGTGATGTAGGCTTTGAACTCGTCTTCAAACGTGGGGTCAATGAGCACTTCAATAAGGAAGGCAAGTTGTTGAGGTGAAAAGGTTTTGTTGTGTAGATGTTGCCAGAGTTGTGGGTATTGCTTGCTGGCAAAGATAGCATTCTCGAGGATGGCGGTTTCATGACTCAATACGTTGGCGATGGGGAGTTTTGAGGGGGTATCAAGTTGAGATAGAGGATTGAGGTTCATGAGGTGTGTCATGATGAAGTCAATCCAGTAAAATTGTTCGGTGGTGGTTTGTTTTGTCTCGTATACATCCTCGCTGATGGTGCTGGCCATGTGATTGAGCATCCATATCTGGTGGGTGTACTCTTCAATGTGATGGTGTTGTAAGAGCCACTTGATCAGAGGGAAGAACTCCTGTGGGATGGTGGAGTGGTACAGGTGGCTTACAATTGTATCGAGTGATTCTTTTGATAGTTCAGGTGCTTGGCCGAGGAAGAGGTGTAGGAGGGGGATGTCGAGTTTTCCTCTGAAGCTCTGTCGATAGGGCGCAGGTGTGTAGGGGTTCAGGTGAGGATCGTTGTTGCGTTGATGTGCGCTGATGGCCTGGGCCTGTGTTTGAGATTCGGCTTGGAATTCATCAAAGCTTGCATTCAGGACCCCAATTTCGGTCCAGAGGTAGTTGTATTCATAGTTGTGAAAGCGTGGATTGTTCTGGATTTCTTCGATTCTTTGTGTGGTTTGCCAGGGGTGTCGTTGAGACAGGGAGAGGAAGCAAGCCAGTTGTACATGTGGGTTTGTGGAGCTTTCATAGCCATGAAGGATCAGGCTGTCATACCAGGGGATTGCGTTTGATGTGGTGAATATTTTCAGGAGTTCTCGAGTGTTATCGGGTTGTGCGATGAGGATGACATGATGAAGCAGGTGACGAAGATGGATGTCCTGAGCGATGGTGTCCGGGTCGGAGTTCCATAACGCGCACATGACTTGGTAGAGTACGTGCGTGGCTTCTCTGGTGAGCGATTCATCACAGAGTGTGGCGTAGGTGTTGTGGATAATCGCCATATCATCGGGTTGGGCGCAGAGGGCGAGCCATTTGAATGCGCTTAGAAGTTCAAGACCATGCGAGTGTGATTGTTCGTGTAGGTGTCTAAGTGCCTTGCCTCGAAGGGCGGGATGAAGTGGTGTGAAGTGGGCGGCGTCTTCAGGTGTTTCTTGACTCCAACCGACGGGGGTATTGATGGCGCTCAAGGCTTCACACACCATGAGATCGATGACACGAGAGTTTTCACGCAGGAGTCTTCTTGCTGCCTTGAGTCGTTTCTGATGTGGTTGTGTGCGATCCAAAAACAGGACAAAGCTCTGGTGGAGTTTGTTGTTTTGAATGGAGGCAAGTTGCCAGTGCCCCAGAAGTGATTGGGCATTGTGATGAGAAGCATGCATAAAGAAAACTTTACAAAAATAGGCATTTCGGGAGTAGCGAAACAGAGAGGTCTGTTCTATGCTTCGCCAGCGTCCTCTATCTGTTTGGGACTGGAGATGCTCGACGTTTAACCTCATGATTTCTATCATGTGTTGAGCATATGTGATTATGGTCTGTGGGGCTACCAGGGGTTATAACACATCGACGAGGAAAGTTAACCGTTGTGGTGGCTGATTCCTGCATATAAAGCATAAAACATGCATTTTGTGTGGGGACAGCGCCTGATTATTCATGAAATAAAGAGGAAGACGTAGAATGAATCGTTCATTAAAAGTGGTCGCAATTAGCGGACTTGCCGCAATCTCGATGATGCTTGGTGTGGCTTGTGATAAGCAAGAGAAGCCAAAAGCACAGGATGATGCAGCAAAGAGCGTGGAGGCAAAATCAGACGACGCAGCCAAGACAGGCGTTGAGGGTGATGCATCTGCATGTGATGAATACGCGACCAAATTCTGTGAAGCTGGGGGCGGCGAGCAGAA